>JAIMJL010000019.1 GCA_020693225.1 Sandarakinorhabdus sp.
GGTTTTCACGAAATTGGCCAGCGCGAAGGCCGGGCCGGTTTGCGCCATCGGGACATCGGGCGAAACCAGCACCAGTTGCGTGTTGTCATACAGCGAGGCTTTGCGGGCAACGCGGAAATGGTGGGTGAGGTTGGCGTCTACCATGGCGGAGAAGCCTTCGGTGTCGAGCGCGTTGCCCTCTTCGAACAGCTTGTCGGGCAGCGGGGTGAAGGGGGTGGAGACGATGGTGGTGGGGTTGCCCCAGCTGCGGAAGGCGGAATCCATGGCGGTGTCCACGTCCCCCTCGCAAAGATGGAAGGCGAGGCTGTCGGCCGGGAGATCGGCCAGCGCCTCGCGCAAGGGTGCCGCCCCTTCCGGCGATTTCACCATGATGACGACCTTGCCGGCGTGGCATTTCTCGACAAATTCGCGCGCCGCTTCGGCCAGATAATCGACCATATATTCGCCGATGATCCAGACGGTCTTGCCGCGCATCTGATCGAGACGCTCCTGCTTGGGGCCGCCGAACAGCTCGCGTTCGGTGGTGGAGCGTTCCAGCGTGAGGCCGCCCGATGGCATGAAGGTTTCGCCGGAAACGGCGCGGTCTGCGAGGAAGAAGACGGTGGCCTGCGCGACTTCGCCTTCGGTTGGCATCTTGCCCAGATTGAGCAGCGAGAGAACGCCGCCGCCGACCTTTTTCGCCTCGGCGGCGATTTTCGCGCGCGGCAGCCAGGGCTTGTCATCCGGCGGGGTGCGCATCAGCCAGCCGCCATCCTCACGGCGCTCGGCCCATTCCGGGCAATCGAGGAAATAGCCACCCAGCCGCAGGCGCGCGACAAGGCGGCGGGAGATGGCCTCGGTGATCAGGAATCGGCCCCAGGTGCAGCTGTCGTCGCCTTCGCGAGCCGACGCGAGCGCGAGATCACGCAGTTCGCGCGGATTGTCGGTGTCGTGCGCCATGCGGGCGATATCGTTGCGGGCGAGACGGCCGAGGATGGCCTCGACGCGGACACCCCGGCGCATCGCCTTGACGGTTGCGGCGTGGACGGCATTCAGGCGCTTGTTTTCGAGGATGAGACGCCCGCGCCGATCAAACAAGCCGGGCTTGCCGCCGAGGCCGGCGAGGCGATCGCCATCCACGGGCCCCGGGGCAATCGCATTGATCTGGATTTCCGGGCCGAGAAAGCGCGCCATGGATTCGACCATCGCGCGCTGGCCGGATTTGGAGACGGCATAATCGGCGCGGTTGGGATAGGCGACGGCGAGATATTTCTCGCCGCCGAAGTAGCTGGAAACATTCAGGATATAGCCTGAGCCCTGTTTCTTCATCATCGGCACGACGCGGTGCATCAGGGCGAAGTTGGAGATCATGTTGGCGTCCAGCGTGCGCTGCCAGGCGGCCGGATCCATATCGACCACCATCTCTTCGGCGCCGGAAATGCCGGCGTTGTTGATGAGATAATCGATGCGGCCGAACTGGCGGATGGTTTCATCGACGGCGCGGTTGAGCGAGGCGAAATCGGCGACATCGATATCGGCCATGGTTTGCACGCGGTGCTCGACGCCGGCGAAGCCGACATCCTCCAGCTCGCCGACAATGCGGGCGCGCATGGCGGCGAGCTCGGATTCGCGGCGGGCAACCAGCATGACCTTGGCACCGGCCAGCGCCAGCAGGCGTCCGACCTGGCCGCCGATGCCGGCCGAGCCGCCGGTGATGAGGGCGACCTTGCCGAGATGCAGGCCGGTGATGTTTTCGGAGAAGCCGACCATGGCGCGGCGGGCACCGGTGGCGTCGGCGATGGATTCGGGGAGGTAGAGGTTGATCTGCCGGATCTTGCGCTCTTTCAGCAGGATGCGGACCAGTTGTCCGGCGGTGAAGGGCAGGTTTTCCGGCTCGCTGTTCTGGTAGCGAATGATCTGGTGGCCCCATTCCAGCTGCTGGCGGCGACCGTGGGCCACATCGACGGCGGATTCGTCGCGCCAGATGCGCACCAGCTGCTCGATACCGGCGCGCAGGAAATTGGCCCAGACATCGCCGGCGCCGTCGCTGGTGTTGGAGAGGAATACGAAGCGCGGGTCGCGCGGCAAGCCAACCTGCCGCCGCCAGTAGCGGCTGAGCGTGCGGGCGAGCGCGATCGCACCGCCAAGCTCGGCATCGACGAAACTGTCAACCGCCGTGTCGCTCGCATCAACCAGCGATCCGGCGAAATGGCCGACACCATAATAGGGCAGGATGATGGCACCGGAGATCGGCAGGCCGCCTTGCGTCCACTTGTCCAGCGCATCGTCCATCATGCCATGATCGGCGCGATCGAAGCGGACGACTTCGATTTTGTGCCCGGCAGGCAGATCGCCGAGCTGGGATTTGGCGGCCTTGACGCCGGACGCTGCGGTGAAGCCGAGCAGCACGGCGGCCCCGGCTTCGGCATGGACGCGGGCGATGGCGACGCCCTCCTCCACCTGATCGCCGGCAGCAACCAGCAGGGCCACGCCGGCACCGTCAATGGTGCGGCGCGAAGGGCGCGACTGGAAGGTGGTGCGGGATTCCTTCTTCACCGCCATGCCGTGGGTGACTTCGAAGTCATGGCCGTTGAAGGCGGCGGATTCGTCGGAGCCGAGGAACACGCAGGTGTTGGCGATATCGGCCGGGGTTGGCAGGCTCTTGGCGGGGGCGGCCCCGCCGGTGCTGCGCTTCAGGCTCATGATGCCTTCGAAATGATCGGCGGTGCTGCCGGCGGGATCGCCGCGCAGATCATCCATCGCGGCGAACACGCTGCGGATGCGCTGGCTTTCGATCGGGCCGGGGAACAGCAGATTGACCCGGATGCCGCGATCGCCGAGCTCCAGCGCCAGTTCGCGCGACAGGGCGTTCATCGCGGCCTTTGGCACCACATAGGCGGTGCGGGCGTAATATTCGGTGCGCGAGAAGATGGTGGAGACGTTGATGATGGCGCTGCCCGGCTGCATCACCGGCGCGCAGGCGCGGATCATGTTCCAGGCGACTCCCAGGATGTTGCGCGCGGCATCGCCCACGGTTTCGCTGTCGGTTGAGCCTTCATCCTGCAGGGCTTTCAGATCGCCCTTGTTGAGCGGCAGGCGCTCCAGCGGCTGCTTCGGCCCGGCCGAGCCGGCGTTGTTGACGAGGATGTCCAGCCGGCCATGTCGGGCGAGGATCTGCGCGGCACCGGCGCGGACGGAGGCCGGATCGGCGCCATCCATCACCACGGCAGACGCGCGCGAAGGATCGGCGCCGGTATCGGCGAGCGCGGCCTGCATGGCGCTTGTGATGCGCGCCTCGTTGCGGCCGGTGAACACGACGGTTGCCCCTTCGCGCAGATAGTGGCGGACGATTTCCTGGCCGAGATTGCCGGCCGCGCCGGTAACGAGTGCGATTTTGCCAGCGAGACGGCCGGAAACCGATGCGCCGGCCTCGGCCTTGGCGATCGCCGTGGGTGCGTTCATGGTTTTTGTCCCTCTCATTGTTCGCGCGCTGCGGCCCAGGCCTCGAGCAGCGCATCCTTGCCGCGCAGGCCGGTGGCTGGCAGCGCATGATTGACCACATAGGTTGCACCCACATGGCGGTTTTCCCACATCGCCTGGTGCGCTTCCGGCAGGCCTTCCCACGGTACCAGTGTTGGCTCGGTGACATCGAGCAGGCCGCCGGCGATCATGTCGTTCATGCGACTGACTTCATAGGCATTGCACAAATGGGTGCCGCGAATTTCCGCCGTTGGCATCAGGATGCGGCGCTGCCGCGTCCATACCTGCGGCGCGTAGAAGGTGTAGCGCATGCCGGCCATGTCTTCGGCATAGATCACCCGACCGGTGAACGGCTTGACCAGCGCGGTGGAGACGCCGAGCGTGTCTTGCGCGGCGCGTTCGATGACGAGATCGGGGTTACCGCGCGGATTGTCAGGCGATCGCAGCAGCTTGCCGACGGCGGTTCCGAACGGCTTCAAGGTGCGATCTTGATAGTCGCGCACCGCCAGCCGGAAGGCTTCGATATCGTCGCGCGCGGCCGGCAGCCTTGGCATGGTGTCGGGCCACTGGAACAGCGCGCCTTCGCGGCGGCTGATATCTTCCAGGCTGACGATGCCGGCGACCGCGTCCTGCAGCCCCAGGCTCTGGATGAATTCGCGCTGGCCATCGGTGGTGGTGACGACCACGGTGCGGGCACCGATGGCGCGAGCGGCTTCGATGAGTTCGAGGCCGACGGTGTCCAGCAGCTCCTGCGAGCGCGGGCTGTAGTAAAGCAGCACGGCTTCACCGGCGCGGGCCTTGGCGCGGCGCAGCATCGCCTCGGCAGTGGTGCTTCCGGGCTTTCCCATGAAGCTGAAATGGTAGCCGGAAGACGCGCCATAGAAGGCGAGGATGCCATCTTGCTCCAGCAGCTGGAAGCTGCGCGGGAAGGCGGTTTCGCCGGCGTGGCTGACGGCATAGTCAGCAAGCCTGCCGCCGTTCAGCGCGCGATACTCGGCCAGTAGGCCCTCCCCTTCGGCTTCCCAGGCGGCCCATTCAGCCGCATTTTCCGGGACGGCGCGGAAAGCGGCGGCCCAGCGCGGATCGGTGCGATCCAAAGCCCCGACCGCGCCCTTTTGCGCCACGAACGCCGCGCGCGCGGCGCTGGAGACGAGGCCGGTGGCGGCAAGCCCGCTCTTGATGGCGGTTTTCAGCGCATCGAGGCCGGTGCCGGTGGCGGAGCCCTCCACGAAGATGGTCTTGCCGGGCGCGATTTCCAGCGTGGTGAACAGCGCGCGGACGACGGTGCCGAGGTTCAGGACATAGCTGCCGGCCTGCTCCAGCGTAAGATCGCCGGGAACGGGGTGCAGCTGCGGCGCCTGCACAGCAAGAAACTGCGCGTGGCTGCCGGTTTCGGTTTCATAGCCTTGAATGGCGAAATCGGCGAACATCGGATCGCGCCCGGCCATCGGGGAGAGCAGATCGGTGGTGCCGGAATAGACGGCGACCAGATCGCCAACCTTCAGCCGGCCTTCGGCTTTGGCTTCGGCACCAAGGGCGGCAATCAGGCCTACGCCGCCGGACCCGGTCACCTGCTGGTCACGTTCGTGATTGTCGAAGGGGGAGACGGGGATGCCGGTCAGCGCCCAGATGTCGTTGAAGTTCACTTCGGAGGTGAGCATGTAGACCAGCGCGTCGTTGCCGGCCGGCGTGTCTACGGGGACGATCAGCTCGCGCTCTGACTGCGCCGGTGGGCCGAAGCGCGGCGCGCCGGTATCAGGGTCGCGCGGGACGCCGAAGGCATATTGGTGCGACGGAATGGCGCTGATGCCGGGGAAGAATGGCGCGCCAACGGGGAGAAGATCGCCGGCGGCTTCGAGGGCTTTGGCGCGAGAAGCCTGGTCGGCCTCGATGTGCAGGCCGTTGCGGCGGACGGGCAGCGGCGGGCTTTGTTTATCGAGGAACTGGCGGATCCCGGTTTTGCCGCCGTCCGGATCGATGACGGCTTCGGCGAAGACCTGTGCTTCGCGTTCGAGACCGGCGGGCATACCCTGCGTCCAGCCGGTGCGGATGGCATCGAGCGCGCGCGCGCCGGCCTTGCCGCGCCCGGCCCAATCGAGCTGACGCAGGATGCGTTGCAGGAAATCATCCTGCAGCACGGCATCGAGATCCTGGGTCGCGGGCTTGTCCCATTCGGTGGTTTGCGCCCGGCGCGCGGCCCAGGCGCGGCCGAGCGGGCTCGCGTCGCCATGTTGCACAAAAGCGCGGACCAGGGCGTGCGCCTCGCTCAGGGCATCGCCAGAGCTCGACAGCGCATCCACCAGCGCGATTTCGTGCGCGGCTTCGCCATCGATGCTGCGGCCGCCGAGAATCAGGTCCAGCGCGTCGCGCAGGCCTTCTTCGCCGCGCCGGTCGGCCAGCAGGCGGGGGAGCCGCTGGGTGCCGCCATAGCCGGGCAGCAGGCGCAGGCGGATTTCCGGCTGGCCAAAGCGGGCGAACGGCTCGGCAATGCGATAGTGACAGGCAAGCGCGAACTCCATGCCGCCGCCCAGCGCCACGCCCTGGATCGCAGCGATGCAGGGCTTGCCCATCATCTCGATCTTGCGGAAGGCCAGCTGCGCATTGTTGGGCAGCACGCGGGCCTCTTCAGACGTGTTGATTTCATCGAGAAACTGGCGAATGTCGGCACCGGCCACGAAAGAGGCGGTGCCATCGCCGGTGAACACGACTGCCACCACATCGTCGCGATGCGACAGATGCTCGACGACGATGACCAGCTCGTCGATGGCGCGTTCGTTGAGCGCGTTGACCGGCGGGTTGGTGACATACACGGTTGCCACGCGTTTGCCGGGTGCGACCAGATTGTACTGGATGCGGAAATAGCGGTAGCGTTCAAACAGCTGCTGCTCTTCGGACAGGCGCTGCTTGGCCTTCCACTCGGCTATCACCTTGCGCAGCGCGTCCAGGCTTTCCGGATTGCGCAGGGTGGAAACGTCGCCGAGGTCGCTATCCTCGACCAGCGCGCGCACCATGCGGCGGACATATTTGCCGCTGCGGGTTTCCGGGAAGGCGGATACTTCGAGGAAATCCTGCGGCACGGCGACCGCGCCCTTTTCTTGCCGCACCAACTCGGTGAGGCGGCGGCGATCGTCTTGCGTCAGTTTCTGCCCGGCGCTGGGCAACACGAAGGCGAGCGGAGTGAGGCCCTTTTCGCGGTGCGGCGCGCCGACGACGAGAACATTGCCAACCGGGGAGTCCGGATCGAGCGCCTTGTCGCGCAGGATGGCGCCCTCGATTTCCTCGGTGCCCATGCGGTGGCCGGAGACGTTGATGACATCGTCGGAGCGGCCGTGCAGCGAAAAGGAGCCATCCGGATGCACGACCGCGAAATCGCCCTGGGTGTAGGCCCACTGGCCCTTCCAGCGGGTCCAGTAGCCTTCGCGCCAGCGGGTTGCGTCGCCGTTCCAGTGGGCGACAACTTTGCCACCTTCGGCGGAGAAGGTTGCACCGTCCCACACCGTTCGGGCGAGATAGGGATAGGGTGCGGCGATGACGATCTCGCCCTTTTCGCCAACCTCGGCCTCGCGCCAGGGGACGCCGGCTTCCCCGGAGCGGGCAAACAGGGCATCGGCACCCTGCCCTTCCATATCCTCCACCCGCACATCGCCGATGATCCACGGCAGCGGATAGGTGTGCGCGTCGGGTCGCAGCGCGAAATCGCCGTTGGCGTAGAAGTGCGTCCAGGCGATGCCGCCATGCTCGGTTGCCCAGTAGCTGTTGATGTACCAGGGCGTGATCTCTTTCATCCCGAAGGCCTGCACGGCGGGCGAAGTCGGCTCGGCGCAGAAGGTGGCGACCCGCAGCGAGGCCATATTGTAGGCTTGCAGATCGCGCAGGTTCTGCGGATCGGCCATGATGGCCTTCAGGAAGGTGACACCGGCCTTGAAGATGGTGACCTTGTGCCGCTCGATCATCGAGGAGAAACGCCCGGCGTGCGGGAAGGTGGGTGCGCCTTCGCCGAGGATGCTGGTGACCCGCGACGTAAGGGCTGCCGAAATCATGTAGCTCTGCCCGGTGATCCAGCCGGGATCGGCTACCACGAACATGACGTCTCCGGGCTGCGCATCGAAGGCGACCTTCATCGTGTGCGCGATGCCGGCGACATAGCCGCCGTGGACATGCACGAGGCCCTTGGGCTTGCCGGTGGAGCCCGACGTGTAAATGAAGAACAGCGGGAACTCGGCATCAACCGGCGTGACCGGGGCGGCGGCCCAGATGGCGGCCACGAATTGCGCATCCGGCAGCGCATCGAGGGCGGCTTCATCGGGCAGGCCGGCGGCCTCCAGGATGGTTTCCAGCGCCGCATCGGTCAACGTGTCGCTCCAGCGATCGCGCGTCCGCCAGACGAGATCGGGCTGGGCGGCATGGCGGGCGACGATGACGGCTTCGACACGCGGCGGGGTGGAGACCAGGGCTTCGGCCGCGGCGATTCGGATTTTCGCGGCATCGGCGCCGGACAGCCCGGCGCGGCCGAGATCGCCCAGCGCCCGGCCGACGCCGCGCATCACATCGGAGCGTTCGACGGTGACTTCGCCGGCCAGGGTTTCGGCGATGGTGGCATCGATGGCGGTGCGGGTTTCGACATCGATGCCGAGCGTTTCAAGCTGTGCTGCCACGACCTGCCGGGCGACGGCGACAGGCACGTAATTGTCCAGCGCCGGATCGGTGTAAGCGGTTTTGAAGGGGATGATCTGGGCGTTGCGATAGCCGCCGTCGGCGGTGATCACGACGCGCGCGCCGGCATCGTGGATGCGATCGGACAGCGTCTTGTCGGAGAAACCGCCGAACACCGGCGTATAGAGGATTCCGAGGCGCTTGGCGGCTTCCGTCCAGAAGACCTGCTCCGGAATGTTGGGCATGTTCAGCGCGATGCGGTCACCCGTTTTCAGCCCAAGCGCGGCGAGGGCGACCGCGCATTTGGCCGATTCCTTCAGCAAGGCGCGGCGCGAAATGGGATAGCAATCAACCGGGCCACCGCGGCCGCCGTCGAGGCTCATGTCCCAGCGATCGCCTTCGAAGATGAAGGCCGCCTCGGCGCCATGGCCGGCCAGCACATGGCGATCGACCTCGTTGAAGGCGGCGTTGGTTTGCCCGCCTTCAAACCATTTCCAGTGCGGCGGCTCATCGGCATTGAAGGCGCGCTTCCAGGGCTGGAAATCGGCCCCGAGATCGGCGGACACCGGCTCGGCGGTGCGGCTGTCAAAGCCCTGCCAGAGCTGGCTGGCCTCGTTGAAACTCAGCCAGGCGTGCCGATCGTCCAGCGGCACCAGCCAGTGCAGCGTGGCCTTGGCGATGGCACCATGGAAGCCGCCCGGATCGGCGATGCAGGCATCGCGCATGGCCTGCCAATCGGCGCGCGTGCGCACCGGGTTGCTGGACGCAGCCGCGCGCGGCGAAATCGCTGCCGCTTGCGGCCCTTCTGGCACCCGATCCATTACCGCTTCCATATCGTCTCCCATTCTGCCAGCTTTTCCCGGCGGCCGCAGCCTTGCACAGCAGCCGCGGCAGGGAAAGCCGACAAATCCGTCGTGCCGGGCCAGTTACACGCGATTTCTATTAATGCAATAAAATAATTGTGTTTATCGCAATTTTATGACTTTCTTTTGTCAATTTTCCATACAAAATTGCAGAAATCGCCCTGCTAGACGCCAGGGTGCCGGGTGTGGAGCAGTCGCCGGCCCGGTTGACCATGCCGCTGCAAAGGCGGCAAGACCGCGCGATGATGACCACGGCAGCGTGGCCGCCAGTTTGAGAGGGTTCGAGGCATGACAATCCGGGTTTTGCGCATTGCGCTCTTGCTGGCGGCATCGGTTGCGACCGCCTCGCAGGCGCAGCCCGCCGTTTCAGATTCTCGGGCGCAGGCCGCCGTTGCAGATTCGCGGGCGCAGCCCGCCGTTTCAGATTCGCGGGCGCAGCCCGCCGTGCCGGAGGAGATTGCCCGCGCGCTGCCGGAAATCGACCGGCAGTTTGCCGATTGGATGCTGGATGCGCGCGTTCCGGGGCTGGTATATGGCATTGTTGCCGATGGCCGGCTGGTGCATGTGCGCGGGCTTGGCGTGCAGGATCTGGACAGCCGCAGGCCGGTAACGGCGGACAGCCTGTTTCGCATTGCCTCCATGTCCAAGGCGTTTACGGCGCTGGCCCTGCTCGATTTGCGCGACAAGGGGGCCGTGCGGCTGGACGCGCCGGCGGCCACCTATGTGCCGGAAATGCAGGGCTGGGCGCTGGCTTCGCCGGACAGCGAGCCGATCACCGTGCAGGATCTGCTGCACCATGTGGCGGGCTTCGTGACCGACGATCCCTGGGGCGACCGCCAGACGCCGATGCCGGAGGCGGAGTTCACCAAACTGCTGGCGGCCGGGGTGCCCTTCACCCGGGCGACGGCGACGGCCTATGAATATTCCAACCTTGGCTATGCGACGCTTGGACGGATCATCACCAATGTTTCGGGGCGGAACTTTGCCGATACGATCGAAGCCACGGTGCTGAAGCCGCTGGGCATGACGTCGAGCGGCTATGATGTTTTTGCCACGCCGCAGGCGAAGCGCGCGCTGGGCTATCGCTGGGAGAATGGCCGCTGGCTGCGCGAGCCGGAGATGGGGCCGGGGGCGTTCGGCGCGATGGGGGGATTGCAGACCTCGGCGAATGATTATGCGCGCTATGTGGCCTGGCTTTTGTCTGCCTGGCCGGCGGGAAGCGCCGGCAGCACAAAAACGCCGGCGGGAAGCGCCGGCAAACTTACAGAACCGGCGGGAAGCGAACGGACGACATTTTCGGGGCCGCTGAAACGCTCCACGGTGCGCGAGCTGGCGCGCGGCAATGGCTTTGCGCAGAGCCGCACGCGACCGGGCAAGACCGGGGCGACCGCCTGCCGGGTGGCCGCGACCTATGGCGGCGGCATGATTTCCGGGCAGGATTGCGATCTGGGGTTCGTGCTGTTCCACGGCGGCGGCTATCCGGGCTATGGCTCGCACATCCTGCTGTTGCCGGACGCCGGGGTGGGCATCTTTGCCTTTGCCAACCGCACCTATGCGCCAGCGACAGCGGCGGTGTGGGATGCGGCGCTGGTGTTGCAGAGGGCCGGGGCGCTGAAGCCGGCGGCCATTCCAACGAGCGCGGCGCTTGCTGAAGCCTACAAGGCAGCCGGGCGGATCTATGCGGCGGGCAGCCTGCAGCCGGAAATGCGCTTTGTGGCGATGAACATGACGATGGATCGATCGGCAGAAGGCTGGGCGGCGGATCTGGCGCGCATGAAGGGGGAGACGGGCGCATGCGCGACCGATTCGCCGGTGCGGCCGACGGGGGCGCTTTCGGGAACCTTCAGCTGGCGTTGCGCGACCGGGCGGATCAGCGGCCAGATCCTGCTGGCGCCCACCACCACACCGCAGATCCAGGCGCTGAGGCTATCGGTGGTAGCTCCTTAAAGCGAGTCTCGTTCTGATTGCATCAGAACGGCCGCTCTATCTTCCTGTTTTTCCGCAGGGGTTTCCGATCTGGTGATTCCACCAGATCGGAACATACTCTAGGGAAAGGCCGGCATGATCCGTTTCATGAACTCGTCGAACATCGGCACGGTGAAGGCCGTGTCGCCGTGCGCGGGGGAATAGAGCATGCCCTTCTTGATCAGGCTGTTGCGGATCGGGGCGAGCTGGTTGACCTGTTTGCCCAGCTTGTCGGAAATGTCGCCGGAGCGGTGCGGCCCCGATCCCAGCTCGGCCATGGCGCGGACGTAGCGTTTCTCGGTTGGGGTGAGCCGATCGAAGCGGACGCGGAAGAAGCTGGCGTCCAGCTCGGCCAGTGCGGTGATGCTGGCATTTTCCACGTCGCGCGGGGAAATCGGCGAGCAGAATGCGAGATCCCAGGCATGTTTGCCCCATTCCTGCAGGAAATAGGGATAGCCCTGTGTTGCCCGGATGATGGCGCGGGTAGCCTCCGGCTCGATTGCTTCCTCCTCGCGCTCGATCGGCAGCACGATGGCGTTCCAGGCGGCGCCTTCGTCCAGCCTTGTGACCTGCACATATTCGAACAATCGCTCGGAATAGCTTTTGGCGCGGCCCATCTGGCCAAGCAGTTGCGGCAGGCCGGCGCCCATCATGGTGACCGGCAGGCCGGCCTGCGCGACCGCGTGCAGGGCGGCAATCAGCGCGCCCAATTCCGCCTCGCGGACATATTGCAGCTCATCGAGGAACAGCACGACGGCGGTATCGCGCTCTTTCGCCGCTTCGCCGACCGCCAGCAGCAGCTCGGCCAGATCGACCGAGAGATCGCCGGAATCGGCGACGCCCTTCTCTGGCTCGAAATCGAGGCTGACTTCGATGTCGGCATAGTGCAGCTTCAGCTTGGCGAAGCTGGCGAGCGCGCCGAGCGCCTTGCGAGCGCCGGATTTCGCCGTTTGCATGCGATCAAGCTTCAGCAGGCAGGCGCGCAAGGGGGCAGCGAGAATGGCCGGCAGCGAGCGATCTTCGGGTGCCTCGATGCGCACGGCCTGCAAGCCCCGCCCTTCGGCTTCGGCGCGAATCTTGCCGAGCAGCACGGTTTTGCCGGAGCCGCGCAGGCCATAGAAGATGAAGCTGCGAGCCTGCCGCCCGGCGGCGATGCGATCGAGGGCGATTTCGGCCCGCTCGATCAGATCGTCACGCCCGGCAAGCTCCGGTGGCTGGTTGCCGGCCCCGGGGGCGAAGGGGTTGCGACGGGGGTCCATAGCAAGCTTATCCCATATTATTTCCTACAGATAAACCTTGCTAACTTTCCACCACATCAGCCTGCCGGGCGCAGCCGGATGATCTTTCCTTCCGGCTCGTCGGTGAGCACATAGACCAGCCCGTCTGGCCCCTGCTGCACCTGCCGCACCCGCGCGCCGATTTCGATGCGCGTCTGCCGCGAAGGCTTGCCGTTGGCGCCCAGCCGCACAACGCGCACATCCTGGCTCATCAGGCCGCCGGCCAGCAGCGCGCCATCGAGCGCGGGGAGCGCGCGGCCGCGATAGACGGCGAGGCCGGACGGCGCGATCGACGGCGTCCACAGCGAAACCGGATCGCGCATGCCGGGGCGCGAGCGTTCGGAGGTGATCGGTTCGCCGGAATATTCGACGCTGTGGGTGACCACCGGCCAGCCGTGATTGCCGCCGGAGGCCAGCTGGTTCAGCTCGTCGCCGCCGCGCGGGCCGTGTTCGGTGGCCCACACCACGCCGGTTGCCGGATCGCGCGCCAGCCCCTGGATGTTGCGGTGGCCGATGCTCCACACGCGGCGATCCCATCCCGAGGCCGGGTTAACGACGCCAGGATTGTCTTTCACCGGCGCGCCCTCCTGGGTGACACGCAGGACCTTGCCGAAAAACGCGGCCGGATTCTGCGCCTGGGTGCGGATCGGCTTGCCGTCGAGCTTGACGCTGGGGTTGCCGCCATCGCCCACCGACAGCAGCAAGGTGCCATCGGGCAGCCAGAGCAGGCGCGAACCGAAATGCGCGCCGCCCCGCTTGGGCGTGGGGTTGCGGACCAATTCCTTGACCTCGGTCAGCATGTTGCCTGACAATTTGCCGCGTGACAGCGCCGTCATGTTGGCGTCTGCCGTGCCGACCGAGTGGGTGAAATAGACGAGGCCGTTGCGGGCGAAATCCGGATGCAGGCTGACATCGAGCAGGCCGCCCTGCCCCACGGCTGCGACCGGCGGCACGCCGTTCAGCGGCGGCCCGGCGCGGCCATCCTTGCCGAGGATGCGCATGCGCCCCGGCCGTTCGGTGACCAGCGCGCGGCCATCGGGCAGGAAGGCAATGCCCCAGGGGTGTTCGAGGCCGCTGGCCCAGATCTCCCGGGCGACGCCCGGCTCGGCGGGAACCTCCCAGGGCACGACCGGTTGCGCCAGTGCCGGCATTGCCAGCAACCCGAATGCCAAGCCGATGAACCGCAAAGACCGTCTCCTGCCAAAATATTTCAACCGTGCGAAAAGCCGATTCTGCTGGTAAGGCAGGCTCAACACACCGCCAAGGGGTAGGCCCATGAAACTCGACGACAGCCGGGAAAGTTCCAATATCGAAAACCGTCGCGGCGAAGGCGGCGGCATGGGCGGCTTTGGCGGCCAGCAGGCCGGTGGTCTGGGCGGCGGCAGCGGCATGGGCGGATTGATCGCCATGTTCCTGCCGCTGATCTTTTCCAAGTTCGGCATCATCGGCGTGGTGATTGCCGCCGGCGCGCTGTTTTTGTTTGGCGGGCTGGGCGGTGGCGGCAGCGCGATTGCACCCGGCGCGCAGGTTTCTGCGCCATCAGCCCAGGCACCCGGCCAGCCTTCGCGGTTGACCAACGAAACCGATGTTTTCGTATCGAAAGTGCTGGCCAGCACGGAAGACACCTGGGGGAAGATCTTTGCCGCGAGCGGGGAACGCTATCCGGCGCCGCCGCTGGTGCTGTTTGCCGGGCAGATCCGCTCTGCCTGCGGATCGGCGACCTCGGCGACCGGGCCATTCTACTGCCCCGGCGACCGCAAGGTGTATCTGGACACCAGCTTCTTCGAGGAGCTGGCGCGGCGCTTCGGCGCGCCGGGCGATTTCGCGGCGGCCTATGTGATTGCGCATGAGGTGGGGCACCATATCCAGACCATCACCGGCATCTCGCAGCAGGTGACGAAGCAGCAGGCGCGCGCCGGGCGCACCGAGGCGAACGCGCTGCTGGTGCGGCTGGAATTGCAGGCGGACTGCTTTGCCGGCGTGTGGGCGCATCACAATCCCAACTTGCTGGACGAGGGTGACTTTGCCGAAGGGGTGCGCGCGGCACAGGCAATCGGCGACGACACCTTGCAGAAGCAGGCGCAGGGCCGTGTGGTGCCGGACAGCTTCACCCACGGCAGCAGCGAGCAGCGGGTGCGCTGGCTGACCAAGGGCTTCCGATCGGGCAATGTCGACACCTGCGACACCTTCTCGGTGCCCGCAAACGCGCTCTGACGCGTCATAAAAGCGTCACGCGCGCGCGGCAGGAGATTGCTATGCTGGATGTGCGCAAAGGGTTTCGGGCGGATGACCCTCTGCGGGCGCTCGGCATATCGCGCCCGGCCCCGATCTTTGATGATGCGCAGCGGCAAGCCCTGGCCGGGCGGTTGCTGGCGGGCGATGCACCCGAGGCGGTTGTCGCCGACCTCGCGCGGGACGGGGTCGCGCTGCCGCTGGCGCGGGCCGAAGTGGAAGCGGCGCTGGCGCACCCCTATCTGAAGGCTGCCGCCCTTTTGCAGGCACGGCTTGCCAAGCGCGACTGGCTGCTGGAAAGCCGCGCCCGGCTGGAGCGCGAGGCGCTGCCCGAAGTGCCGCGCCGGCATGCGCTGGCGGCTGATGTTTTTCATGCCGAGCAGTATCTGCCGCTCAAGCCCGTCGTGATTTCGGGGCTGTTCGATCATTGGCCGGCGCGGCAGTGGACGCTGGAGATCCTTGCTGCCCGTGTGGGCAATCCGGAAATCGAAGTGCAGTCCAACCGCGAGGCGGATGCGGATTTCGAGCTGAACTCGCTGCGCCACAAGGCGAAGTGGCGCTGGCACGACCTGATCGAAAAGCTGCACACCACCCCGCGCAGCAATGATTTCTATGTGACCGCCAACAATGGCGGCACCAACCGCCGGGCGCTGGCAGCGTTGTGGGATGATGTGGGCGATATGCCCGGCTATCTGGCCGCCGGCCCGATGGGCGACGGCTTTTTCTGGATGGGGCCGGCCGGCACGATCACCCCCTGGCACCACGACCTGACGCAGAATCTGCTGGTGCAGATGGCAGGCATCAAACGCGTTTCGCTGGTGTCGCCGCTGGAAACGCCGCGGATGCGCAACCACCGCCACTGCTTCAGCCGCTTCGGCAGCGACGCGACACTGGCCGATGCCCCGGCAGACACGCGCCCGCGCATCCTGACGGTGGATATCGGCCCCGGCGACGCGCTGTTCCTGCCGGTGGGCTGGTGGCACCATGTGGAAGCCTTGAGCCTCACCATCGGGATGAGCTTCACCAACTTCGTCTGGCCGAATGATTTCAGCAGTTTCTATCATTCGGACGGAGAGGTTTAGAGCATGTTTCGATCTCGTGGAATCACGAGCATCGAAAACCCATGCGGAAAATCATAAGGATAGAGCGGCCGTTCTGATGCAATCAGAACGAGACTCGCTCTAGGGGAGGCGGTCTGGGAAAGTCTGCCTCCGGCGGGAAGGGGCTTGAAGCCCCTTCACCCGCATTTTTCAGCCAGACCTCTGCCAGGCGCCGATAGAGGGATACGCAGCGCCTGGCGAGGACAGCTGCGATCAATCGATGCGATTGAAGTGGGTCGTTTCCAGTTTCGGAAGCCTGTCGCCGGCCCAGACAATGGTTTCCGTCATCGATTTTCGATCCTTGGCAACGGCATAGACGCGCGTCGAAACCGGAGCTCCATTCTTGCCCAAGGTCATCACCAGCGTGTTCGGTGCAGGCTGGCGCAGGGCAACGGTATCGATGAAATCCATCGTGCCGCTGATGGGCACGGGAACACCATCAAGCGCAGCGGTCGATTCCGCATGCCTGCTGGAACCATCAGGGGCGACAATTTCAACCAGCGATGTCCATTTATCATCCGGCGACACGCGGAACGTCATGGTGACCCGTTGCGGGCGCTCGCTCTCTGGAATGCGTGAAACGTCCAGCGACCAGCTTCCGACCAGCGGCAGCGGGCTGGATGCGGGGGCGGTGGGTGCCGGCGCGACTGCGGTGGGCTGGGTGGAGGGCGCTGCCGCGAGCATCAGTCCGAGTGCGGCCACAGGTATTGCGACAAGCATGACAATCATTCCTTTCGATCGATTCAACCCGACGGTTTCGGGCTGCCCTGAGCTGTTGCCCGTGGGTGTTGGTGACGAAAGATCGATATTCTTGTCACAGAATTTTTGGGCCTCCAGCAGGCGCGCCAATTCGCGGCTGCTGCCGATGCCTGTCTTGCGGCGGGCGGCGCGCAAACGCTCGTTGATCGAGGTTTCCGATCGGCCAAGACGCGTCGCGATGGTCTTGGCCGTATGGCCGGCCGCCAACAGCCGCAGAACTTCCAGTTCGCGGTCCGTCAGGTCTGAAAACGAGCCGAAGAAGTGTTCCGGGGCTGACATGCCCTGTTCTCACCACAGGCACCGTGGCGCGTCCATCCCAATTTATTTGGGCAGTCGGCAACCCGAGAGTTGCTCCATTGTCCGCTGCACGCGGCCCTATGTGCGAGCGCGGAGCAGGATCGGGCCGAAGGCGCTTGCCTGGCTCACGTCGGCACGCCCGGTGCGGGCGAGTTCGAGCATGGCGACGAAGCTGGAGGCCAGCGCCGAGCGGGCGAGTTGCGGGTTTGGGGTGTCGGGCAGGAATTTGCGCAGGTCGGTCCAGTCGAGGGCCTGGCCGATGAGCGAGGAGAGGCGTTCGAGGGCTTCTTCCAGCGTGACCACCGGGCCGCGGGCGTGCGGGGTCCAGGGGGTGGCGCGGGCGCGGCCGTGGATGGCGCCATAGGCGGCGAGCAGATCATAGAGGCTGGCTTCGTAGCGGCTGCTGCGGAGCTGGCGGAGGCCTTCGGGGGCACCACGGCGGAGCACGTCGCGGCCGAGCAGGTCGCGGGCGAAAAGTTTGCTCGCGGCGTCTCGCATGGCTTCGAGCCGTTGCAGGCGCCAGCGCAGCCGTTGGGCGAGATCGTTGGGATCGGGTTCGGGGGCTTCGTCTTGCGGCAGCAGCAGGCCGGATTTCAAATAGGCGAGCCAGGCCGCCATCACCAGATAGTCGGCGGCGATTTCCAGCTTCAGCAGCCGGGCTTCGGCGATGAAAGCGAGATATTGATCGACCAGCGGCAGGATGGGGATGGCGGCGAGGTCGATTTTTTGTGCGCGGGCGAGCGAGAGCAGGAGATCCAGCGGGCCTTCCCAGCTTTCGAAGCTGACAACCAGGGTGTCGGCCGGTCTTTCGGCCGGTGCCGGCTGGCGCGGTGGGTCTTCCTCGAAATCCACGGTCAGGCGTGTGCCGCTGCCAGCAGCGCGTCGCGCTTTTCAGCGAAGCCTTGCGCGTCGCCGGTTGGGGTGTCGGCCCAGGCCATGGCCGCTTCGAGGCGGGCAAGGGCGCGCTCGGAAATGGGCGCCATGGCGTCGGCAATTGCGGCCATTTCGGCATAGTCGCCGGAGCAATGCAGGGCGATGTCGCAGCCGGCGGCGATCACGCCGGTGGCGCGGCCGGCCATGCTGTTGCCGCCGGGCTGGTGGGTGAGCGCTTGCATGCCGAGATCATCCGACATCAGCAGGCCATCGAAGCCGCAGCGTTTGCGGATGATTTCGGCGATCACGAATGGCGAGAGGGTGGCGCAGCGATCCTCGTCCCAGGCGGTGTAGATGATGTGCGCGGTCATCGCCATTGGAGCGTCGGACAGCCTTGCGAAGGGGGCGAGATCGGCTTCGAGCTGTTCGGCGGGGGCGCTGACCACAGGGAGCGCCAGATGCGAATCCAGCGTGGCGCGACCGTGGCCGGGGATATGTTTTACAACGCCGACCACGCCGCCGGCCTGCAAGCCATCGAGGGTGGCACGGCCAAGGGCGGCCACCAGCAGCGGGTCTTCCCCGAAGGCGCGATCGCCGATGACGGCGTGCATGCCTTCTGCTGCGACATCGAGCAGCGGCAGGCAATCAACCGTGATGCCGAGATCGGCGAGGGTGAGCGCGATGGCGCGGGCGTTGGCGCGGGCGGCGGCCATGGCGGTGAGCGGGGCTTTTGCATAGGCTTCGCCGAAAAGCTGGCCGGGGGGAAAGCTGGGCCAGTGCGGCGGTTGCAGGCGGGCGACACGACCGCCTTCCTGATCGATCAGGATGGCAACACGCTCTGTGCGGGCCAAGGCCTTGAGCGATGCGGTGAGCGCGCGGACTTGCGACGGATCGACGATGTTGCGCTTGAAGAGGATGTAGCCGGCGGGCTTGCAGGCGGTGAACAGCGCCTGTTCGCGCGGGGTGAGAGCGGGGCCTTCCAGCCCGAAGAAGACAGGGATCATGCGGTCCCTTTGCGCAGGCGGGCGAGGCTTTGCAACTGGATCAGCGGGAGAGGCCCGACCACAGCACGGCGAAGGCGAGGATGCCGATCGGCCCCCAAGTGGCGACCATGCCGACCACCCGCCAATTGTTGGGGGCCGGCAGGGCCATGCCGATCGGGTGCGCGATGCGGCCAAGCACCAGCCAGGCGGCCATGGCGACGACCAGCGCGCCGGTGCCCAGGGCCTGCTCGGCGAGAAACAGCAGGATCAGGCCGATGGGGGCATATTCCGCGCAATTGGCCTGCGCCCGGATGCGGGACTGCAATTCGGCATTGCCGCCATCGCCCATGGAAATGCGATCGGCGCGGCGAATCAGTGTGACTCGGACGCTGAGAACCAGTAACAAAAGGCCGAGCAATCCGGCGGCGATCATCGTGGCCTGCATGGAAGCCTCCTGTTTCGGGCCAATTTCATGGCGCGCTCTTGCGCTTTGGCCAGATTTCAGTATGAACGCGCGCTCGATTCCCGCAAGTCCAACGTTCAGGTTCCGGGCGATTTTGCTCGCCTGTCAATGATACAAGAAAAAGGTGCCTCATGGCCGTTCCAAAACGCAAGACCTCGCCTTCGCGGCGCAACATGCGGCGCAGCCACCACGCTCTGGTTGCCGTGCTGCCGCAGGAATGCAGCAATTGTGGCGAGTTGAAGCTGCCGCATCATGTGTGCCCGGCTTGCGGCTTTTATGATGGCCGCGAGGTCTTGGCACAGGCAGATTGAGCCGTTTGCCGGCAAGGCTTCAAAACGCAGCCTATAGGCAGACGAGCATGTGGCAGCTAAGCACAGGCGGTGAATAACCTGACACTCGCCCGACGCTCGCCGCCAAAGCCCATCATTGCGCTGGACGCAATGGGGGGAGATGTTGGCCCGGAGGTGGTGATTGCCGGCGCCGAGCTGGCGCGCGAACGCTACCCCGAACTGCGGTTCCAGCTTTATGGGCGAGAGGCCGATATTCGCGCGGCACTTGCCTCTGCACCGCGACTGGCCGCCGAGGCCGAGATTGTCCCGGTGGACGGGGTTGTGCTGGGCAGCGACAAGCCCTCGCAGGCGATTCGGCGGGCGAAATCCACATCGATGGGGCTGGCAGTCGAGGCGGTGAAATCCGGCAGGGCTTCGGCCTGTGTTTCGGCCGGCAACACCGGCGCTCTGATGGCGATGGCGAAGCTTGCGCTGCGCACGATGGAGGGGATCCACCGGCCGGCGCTGGTGGCGCTGATGCCGACATTGAAGAATGACGCCGTGGTGCTCGACCTGGGAGCAAACACCGAGTGTGACGCGGAAAATCTGGTGCAGTTTGCCGTGATGGGGGCAGCTTTCGCGCGCACGGTGTTGGGGCTTGATCGGCCTAAAGTGGCGATCCTGAATATCGGCGAAGAGGATATGAAGGGCACCGAATCCATCCGCGATGCGGCGCTTTTGCTGCGCGAGGCGGCGGGCGATCTGCCGATGCATTTCCTCGGCAACGTGGAAGGCAATGGTATTGCCGAGGGCAATATCGATGTGATCGTGACCGATGGCTTTTCCGGCAATATCGCGCTGAAAACCGCCGAGGGAACCGCGCGGCTGGTGACCGGGCTTCTGGCCAACGCCTATCGCGCCTCCTGGTTCACCAAGCTTGGCTACCTGTTTTCGCGCTCCGCCTTGCGGGCGCTGCGGGATCAGCTGGACCCTAACAACCACAATGGCGCGGTGTTCCTGGGGCTGAACGGCGTGGTGGTGAAAAGCCATGGTGGCGCCAATGTGAAGGGCTTTGCCAACGCCATTGGCGTGGCCCACGATCTGATTGCGCAGGACATCAACAGCCGTATTCAGGATGATCTGGCGAACTTTGCCGCACACCGGTCGCTTCCGATGACGCTGGCCCGATAGGCTCTAATATGCGGCGCAGCGTGATCATCGGAACCGGCAGCGCACTGCCACCTGCCATCGTGAGCAACGCCGATCTGTGCGAGCGGCTGGATACGTCGGACGCATGGATCGTGGAGCGCACCGGAATCTGCGAACGGCGGATCGCCGCCGATGGCGTGGTGACCAGCGATCTGGCGCTGGAGGCCGCGCAGCGTGCGCTGGAAGCCGCCGGGCTGACCGCCGCCGATATCGACCTGGTGATTGTGGCCACCGCCACGCCCGACCAGACCTTTCCCGCCACCGCCACCATCGTGCAGGCGCGGCTTGGCATGAAGCAGGGGGCGGCGTTCGACATTGCTGCCGTGTGCTCCGGCTTCATCTATGCGTTAACGGTGGCCGACGCGATGCTGAAAGTGGGCCAGGCCAATCGCGCGCTGGTGATCGGCGCCGAATTGTTCAGCCGCATTCTCGATTGGGAGGATCGCGCGACTGCCGTGCTGTTTGGCGATGGTGCCGGGGCCGTGGTGCTGGAAGCCCGCGCCGGCACCGAGCGTGGCATTCTGGCATCGCGCATCCATTCCGACGGACGGCACAATGGATTGCTGTATGTGGATGGCGGCCCAGGCAGCACCGGCACGGTTGGCAAGGTTCGGATGAAGGGCCGCGAGGTGTTTCGCCACGCGGTGCAGAATCTGGCTGCGGTGATGGAAGAGACTTTGGCCGCAGCCGGGCTGGAAACCGGCGATATCGACTGGGTAATCCCGCACCAGGCCAATGCACGCATATTGGATTCCACCGCCCGCAAGCTGGGGCTGCCGGCCGACAAGGTGGTGATGACGGTGGCGGGACATGCCAACACCTCGGCGGCATCGGTTCCGCTGGCGCTGGATACGGCGGTACGCGATGGCCGGGTGAAGCCGGGCGATGTGCTGCTGCTGGAAGCGATGGGCGGCGGCTTCACATGGGGTGCTGTTGCGCTCCGCTTCTGAAGATGTTGCGCGTGCAGGGCGCTGCGATTTTGACAAGCGGCGGGCCAAATTCCGGCTTCCTTCCAGCCGGATACGGGGTTAGCTTGCGTTTCTGACAGGGAGGGAGGCTATGGCCGATTCGCAAACCCGGGGTGCCAGAAGCGTTCCAACGCTGACGCGCGCCGATCTCGCCGACGAACTGCACCAGACGATCGGCTTGTCTCGCGCTGAATCCGCGGATCTGGTCGAGCAGGTGCTGGACAGCATTGGCGCGGCGCTGCTGGAGGGTGGCAATGTGAAGCTGTCGTCTTTTGGCAGTTTCATGCTGCGCAAGAAGGGCCTGCGGGTGGGCCGCAATCCGAAGACCGGCGTGGAGGTTCCGATCCAGCCGCGCACGGTGCTGACCTTCCGGCCCAGCCAGCAATTCCGGCAGAAGATCAACAGCTGATGCTGGCCCGCTGATGCAGTTCAACGATGGCAAATCGGCCGATGCCTTCCGCACCATTCGCGAGGTTTCGGAAGCCTTGGATGTGCCGCAGCATATCCTGCGTTTTTGGGAGACCCGCTTTCCACAGCTGAAGCCGCTGCAGCGCGGCGGCAACCGGCGCTATTATCGCCCGGAAGACGTGGCGCTGGCCAACGCCTTGCACATCCTGCTGCACCGCGAGGGCTATACCGTGAAGGGTGTGCAGAAGCTGATGGCGGACCATGGTCCGCTGGGGCTGACCGCCCTGGCAGACGGGCAGCCGCTGAAGGTTGCGGTTGCAGCTGTTGAAGCTGCGTCTGCGCTCCTCCGCCCTGCCCCGGATTCCGGGCTGGTGTGGCAGTTGCAGCAGCTGCGGGATCGCCTGGCTGCCGCGATCGCGGCCTGATGGCGATGAAAGCGGTTGCGGTTTTTTCGATCAAGGGGGGCGTGGGGAAATCGGCCATCGCCGTGAACCTTGCGCATGCGGCGGCCACATCCGGCGCCCGGCGGACGTTGCTGTGGGATCTGGATGCACAGGGGGCGGCGACCTATCTGCTGGAGCTGGCGCCGCGGGCAAAGAAGGCGCGCGCTGCGGTTTCGGGCGATGCCAGCTTTGAAGAGCTGATCCAGACCAGCCGTTTTGCCAATCTGGACGTGCTGCCGGCCGACCGGTCGCTGCGCCGGCTGGAGGGCGATCTGGCGCTGGCGGATCGGCAGAAGGTGTTGAAGAAGCATCTGAAGCTGCTGGAATCGCGCTATGATCGGATTATCATCGATTGCCCGCCGGGGCTGTCCGAGCTGGCCGATCGGCTGTTTCGTGCGGTGGATCTGGTGGTGGCGCCGCTGTTGCCGTCACCGCTTTCGGAGCGCGCGCTGGAGCAGTTGCTGGACGAATTGCGCAAGAACCATGGCGGCAAGCCGCCGGTGCTGCCGGTTTGGAGCATGGTGGATCGCCGCAAGCGGCTGCACCGTGACACGCTGGCCAGCCATCCCGATCGCCTGGCAATTCCTTATGCGGCGGCGATCGAGGCGATGGCGGTGAAGCGCATGCCGATTGGCGCCAGTGCCCCGATGAGCGAGGCCTCGCGGGCGTTTGCGGCTTTGTGGTCGGCAGTGGAAATGCAGCTGCTGCGGCAATAATTCAGGCGAGCGGCAGGACGACCCTGGCGCGCAACCCGCCTTCCGCGCGGTTGCCGAGCGAGACTTCGCCGCCGTGCGCCTGGGCAATCGCCCGCACCACCGAAAGGCCGAGGCCGATGCCGCCGGTTTCCCGGCTGCGCGACGGCTCGAGCCGGAAATACGGATCGAACACCCGGTCTTCGCTGCCGGGCAAGAGGCCGGGGCCATCATCGTCGATTTCAACGACCGCCTGGCTGCCGTCGCGGAAAATCCGGGCGTGGGCGCGGGTGCCGAACTTCTCGCCATTGTCCAGAAGGTTGGTAAACAGGCGGCGAAGGCTGAGCGGGTCGCCATTCACCACCAGCGAGTCGGTGGCTTCGGCGGTGATGCGCCGCCCGGTGAGGCGCATATCCTCGGCCACCCGCTCCACCAGCGAGCCAAGTTCCAGCCGCTGATGCATGCCCGTTTCGTGGGTGGCGCGCGCAAAGCCCATCGTGGCGGCCACCATCGCCTCCATTTCGCGCACATCGGCGGCCATAGCCTGCTGCTGCCTGACGTCCAGCGATTCGATCCGGAAGGCGAGCCGGGTGAGCGGGGTGCGCAGATCGTGCGCCATGGCCGCCACCAGCGCGGTGCGTTCGTTCACATAGGCCGCCAGCCGCGCCTGCATGACAGCAAAGGCGCGGGCAGCGCGAGCAACCTCGGCCGGGCCGTCGATGGCGGCGGGGGCAGCGCCGGGATCCCGCCCAAGGCGCTCGGCAGCTTCGGCAAATTGCGCAAAGGGATCAGCGAGGCGCTTGGCGAACAGCCAGGCAATGGGCAGCATGGCGAGCGCGCCGGCCAGAAACAGCAGCAGGAAGCGCCGCTCGCGGCTGTCGAACAGGGCCCGGTCTTTCGGCATATATTGCGTCCAGCCGTTGGCATCCTTTTGCAGCTGCAGGCTGAAATTGCCGAGCAGGGCCGGCTGCGGCTCCGGCGATGTGCCCGGCTGCCCGGCTGATGCGGGGAATACTGCCACCAGCTTGCCACGCTGAACCGGGGACAGGGTCAGGCGGACGGCTTCCGGCGGCAATCCCAGCTGGCGTGCAATATCGGCCTCCAAGCGGACCGCGGCCGGATTGTCTTGCGGGTCGCGTGGAAACGGCGGCGGCGAGGGCCGGGCGACCAGCAGATCATTGCCGGGCTGCTGCGTTGCCGCCATCACTTCGGCCAGCGGAATCGAGCGGGCGGGCGATGGCGGCAGCAGGGCCAGCAGCGCCAGGCTGATCAGTTGCGAGACCACCAGCGTTGCCAGCACCAGCGCCAGGATGCGGGCGAACAGCGAACTGCGCACCGGCCGAACCGACAGAGTATCGCCCTGCCCCCGGTTCAGCGCCGCACCACCGTGGGCGTGAACTGATAGCCTTCGTTGCGGATGGTGCGGATCAATTCGTCGTGCTGCTGAGAGGTGCTTTCCAGCTTGCGCCGCAGCCGGCTGATCTGGACATCGATCGCACGATCATAGCTCTCGCTGTCGCGCCCACGCGCCAGATCCAGCAGCTGTTCGCGGCTGAGCACGCTTTTCGGATGGTCCACAAACACTCTGAGCAGGCCGAATTCGCCATCGGACAGGTTGATGAGGACAGCATCGGGCGACCGCAGCTCGCGCCGAACGAGATCGAGTGACCAGCCGGCAAATTCGGCGACCAGTCCCGATGGCTCGGCCCGATGCGGTTCCTGGCGGCGGCGCAGCACAGCGCGGATGCGCGCCAGAAGCTCGCGCGGGTTGCACGGCTTGGCGAGATAGTCATCCGCACCCACTTCGAGGCCGACGATGCGATCGGTCGCTTCCCCCATCGCCGACAGAATGATGATGGCAGGCGCTTCGGGGGAGGCGATCCGGCGAGCGATCGAAAGCCCGTCTTCGCCGGGCATCATCTGATCCAGCACCACCAGATCGAACGGCACTGGAGTCGACGCCAGCGCACGATCCATTGCAATCCCATCTTCGGCTGTTTCCACGCTGAATCCCTGGGCGACGAGAAATTCGGAAATCACCTGGCGGATACCGGGATCATCATCGACAATCAGGATATGGGTCATGCGGGTGGCCAATCAGATGCAAAACGCGAAGGCGGTGTAGCGCCATTCTTTCGGGCAGGCAAAGATGTCGCAATGCGTGCCCTTGACAGATTGCTGCCTGCGGGGGATTTCCGAAAAACTGCCGTAAGGCAAAGCAGCCTGCGCTGTCGCAGGCTTGGCGCAAGGGTGAGTGATACGCGTTGATGATCCTTGCTGCCCGTACCGCTTTCCCTGCTTTGCTGCTTGTCCTTTCGGCCTTGCTGCCGGGAGTTTCGGCGCGCGCCGCAGACGATCCGCGCCGGGTGATGCCGCCGCAGGCACCGGACTTTTCCGCCGCCCGGCTGGCCGATCCGAGTTGCGCGGCCTTTGCCACGGACACGCTGCCGGAGCAGCAGTTCGATCTGCCGAAGCTGGTGGATCTCGCGCTATGCCGCAATCCGCGCACGGCATCCTCGTGGAGCGCGGTGCGCTCTGCGGCGGCGCAAAGCGGGCGGGCGCGCGCCGCCTATGGGCCGAGCATCAGTGCCGGGCTTGGCCCGGACGTGGGCATCGTGCGCAGCGCCGGTGGCGGCTTCCCCACCGCGTCGGACTGGTCTGCCTCGGGCGGGGCGAGCCTTTCGATCGGCTGGCTGCTGTTTGATTTCGGCAATCGTGAAGCGCGCATTGGCGCCGCCGACGCCAATCGCGCGGTGGCGCTGGCCACCTTTGCCGATACCGCGCAGGCGCTCGTGCTGGAGGTGGCGCTGGCCTATAATGGCTTGCTGGCCAACCTCGCCACACTGGAAGCAGCGCGCGCCAATCTGCAATTCTCCAAGGTCTCGCTGGATGCCGCGACGGCGCGCGAACGGGCCGGGGTGGGGATCAAGTCAGACAGGTTGCAGGCCGACGCGGCCTATTCGCAGGCGCTGCTGGCCTTGCGCCGGGCGGAAGGCGATGTGGCGACCGCGCGCGGCACCCTGGCAGTTGCCGTCGCGCTGCCGCCGCAGACTGTGCTGCAACTGGCGCCGCCGCCGCCGCTGGGCAGCGCGCGCGATCTTGGCCGATCGGCGGATGCGCTGATTGCCCGCGCGGAGGCTTATCGGCCCGATTTGCAGGTTCGTGCGGCGGGCCTGCGGGTTTCGCAAGCCAATCTGGCGTCGGCGCAGGCCGATCGGCGCCCAAGCATCAGCCTGGGCGCCTCGCCGAATGTTTCGCTGCGCGATGGTGGCTCCAGCACTGTGGGGGCCAGTGCCGGGGTCACGCTTTCGGTACCGCTGTTTGACAGCGGCGGGCGAACCTATGCGGTGGCGGGCGCACGCGACGAAGTGGCCCGCAGTGCCGCCCTGTTGGAATCGGCGCGGCAGTCGTCCGGGCTCGACGTCTGGACGCGGTTGCAGACCTATGAAACGCAGGCGGCAAATCTGGACACTGCCCGCCGGCTGCTGGCCAGCGCGGATGAGGCGGCGCGGCTGGCGCAGGGGCGTTATCGCAGCGGGCTGGCGACCGTGACCGAACTTCTGAATGCGCAAAGCGGGCTGGAGAATGCCCGGCAACAGCAGGTGACGGCGGAATTCGGGGTCCGGTCGGCGGAATATCAGCTCGCCCGCGCCGTGGGCAGCATCGGAGAGGCAGTGCAATGAGCTTGAGGCGCATTTTGGGGATCGCCCTGCTGCTGGCGGGCCTGGCGGCCGGGATCTGGTGGTATAGCTCGCGCAACAAGGACGCGGGCAGCCGCTTTGTTACCAGCGAAGCGCAGCTTGGCGCGTTGACCGATGTGATCACCGCAAACGGCACGATCAACCCGGTGCGGGTGGTGAATGTGGGGTCGCAGGTTTCGGGCACGGTGGAGAAGCTCTATGTCGATTTCAATGACCGGGTAACCGCAGGCCAGGTGCTGCTGGAGCTGGATCCGCAGCTGTTTCGCGCCCGGCTGGCGCAGAGCGAAGGCAGCCTTGCCAATGTGCGGGCGCAAGCGGCGCTGGCGGAGGCCAATGCCCGGCGCGCGGCAGACTTGCGGCGGCAGGAGTTCATCAGCCAGCAGGATTATGAATCGGCGCTGGCGTCGGCGCGCTCGTCTGCTGCGCAAGTGGCTTCGGCGCAGGCCTCGGTAAGCCAGGATCGCGCCAATCTGGGCTTTTCGATCATCCGGTCGCCGGTTTCGGGGGTGATCATCAGCCGCCAGGTGGATATCGGGCAAACCGTCGCGGCGTCTTTCCAGACGCCGACGCTGTTCACCATTGCCCGCAACCTGACGCAGATGCAGATCGAGGCGGCAGTGGCGGAGGCCGATATCGCGCGCGTGCGGGTGGGGCAGAAGGTGAGCTTCACGGTGGATGCCTATGGCAGCCGTGAATTCGCCGGTGCGGTCAGCCAGGTGCGGCTGAACCCGACCACCCAGCAAAATGTGGTGACCTTTACCGTGGTGGTGGATGTGCCCAATCCGGACGGCGCGCTGCTGCCGGGGATGACCGTGAACGCCAGCTTCCTGGTGCAGCAATTCGAGAATGTGCTGCTGGTGCCCAATGCGGCGATGAGCTGGAAGCCATCCGACTGGAACCGCCAGCGGCAGAGCGCCGCGGCGAAGGGCGAGAAAGGCAGCAAGCGCGGCGGTCAGGCGGCCGCTGGCGGCAGCGACGGCTATGGCACGACGATTTTCGTGCTGGGGGCCGATAGCAAGCCGGAGCCGCGGCAGATCCGCATCGGGGCCGCCGACAATGACAACAGCGTGGTGTTGCGCGGCGGCCTGAAGGCCGGGGACAAGGTGATTACCGGCGAGATCGATCCCAAGGACAAAGACGACAGCAAGGGCAATGGCAAAGGGGTAAGCAAAGACGATCAGCGGCAGGTGCGGGACAGAAGCTGATGGTGGCGGTTCTCGATCTTGCCGGAATCGTCAAGGACTATGCCTCGGAAGCAGGCGCCTTCCGCGCCTTGCACGGGGTGAGCTTTGCCGTGCAGCAGGGCGAGTTCATGTCGATCATGGGGCCGTCCGGCTCCGGCAAATCGACCTTGATGAACATCATCGGCTGCCTGGATACCGCGACCGAGGGCCGCTTTCTTTTTGATGGCACCGACATTTCCGCCTATGACGAAGCGGCGCTGGCGAAGCTGCGCAACAGCGCGATCGGCTTTATTTTCCAGCAGTTCAATCTGCTGCCACGCTTGTCCAGCCTGGCCAATGTGGCGCTGCCGCTGGTGTATGCCGGATTGTCCCGCAAAGAGCGTGAAGCCCGTGCTGCTGAATTGCTGGCGCTGGTGGGGCTGGCCGGGAAAGAGGCGAGCCGGCCGTCGCAGCTGTCGGGCGGGCAGCAGCAGCGCGTGGCGATTGCGCGCGCGCTTGCCAACAACCCGCGCCTGCTGCTGGCCGATGAACCGACCGGGGCGCTGGACACGAAGACCGGTGCCGAGGTGCTGGACTTGTTCCGCAAGTTGAACAGCGAGCGCGGGGTAACGGCGGTGATCGTGACGCATGATCCGGGCGTGGCCGCGGCCACCAACCGCGTGGTGCGCATCCAGGACGGATTGATCACCTATGACGGCCCGCCGACGCAGGATGCGCTGGCGGGGGGTGCCGGGCATGAATATGCCGTGCATCCCGAAGTGGCCGCCTGATGCCCGCATTCGCTGAGGCTGTTCGCTGATGTTCGGCAGCATGGTGGCCGAGGCCTGGAGCGCGCTGATCGCCAACCGGCTGCGCTCGTCGCTGACGATGCTGGGCATGATCATCGGCGTGGCGGCGGTGATTTTGATGTTGGCGATCGGCTCTGGCGTGCAGGCCTACATCGAGAAATCCATTTCCGCGCTGGGCTCCAACCTGCTGATCGTGAACTCGGGCGCAGCGCGCTCGGGCGGCGGCTTTTCGCAGGGCGGTGGCACGGCGCCGACACTGACGCTGGATGATGCGGACGCGATCGCCCGCCTGCCCGGGGTGATTGCCGCCGCGCCACAATCCGGCTTTGCCAGCCAGGTGGTGGCCGGACCCGCCAACTGGCTGACGCAGGTTTCCACCTCCACCCCGGCCTGGTTCCAGGTGCAGGACTGGTTCCCGGATGAGGGCCGGCCCTTTACCGAGATGGAAAACCGCCAGGCGGCGCGGGTGGCCGTGCTGGGGCGCAAGGTGGCGGATGAATTGTTTGGCGCCAATGATCCGCTGGGCCAGCAGATCCGGGTGCGCGGGATCACTTTCACGGTGATCGGCATCCTGCCAACGCGCGGACAGGGCATCGGCGGCGCAAACCGCGACGACACCATCGTGCTGCCGCTGACCGCTTCGCAGCGGCTGGTGCAGGGCGGCGGCACCTTCCGCCGCTCCATCCGCACCATCTCGCTGTCGGTGGAAACTCCGGAGGACCTGGAGCCGACCGAGGAAGCGATTGCCCAGCTGCTGCGTCGGCGGCATCGGCTGGGGCCGTCGCAGGTGGACGATTTCACCATCACCAACATCACCGCCGTGGGCGACACCTTCAAGGAAACGACTGGTGCCATTTCGCTGCTGCTGGGGGCGATCGGCGGCATCAGCCTGGTGGTGGGCGGCATCGGCATCATGAACATCATGCTGGTGAGCGTGACGGAGCGGACGCGGGAAATCGGCATCCGCATGGCAATCGGCGCATCGCGCGCTGCGGTGCGTCTGCAATTCCTGCTGGAGGCGTTGATGCTGAGCCTGGTCGGCTGTTTGGCCGGGGTGGCGTTTGGCGCGGGTATCGCCGTGATTGCCGGCAAGTTCCTGCCTTTTGCCACCGTGATCAGCCCGGCCTCCATCATCGTGAGCTTTGCCATTTCTGCCGGGATCGGCATCTTCTTCGGCTGGTATCCGGCCAACCAGGCAGCGAAACTCAGCCCGATCGAGGCGCTGCGGAGCTAGCCCGCCCCGGCATGGCTGCTAGTGGTTTTGCTGGCATATTTCATGTTTCAAACATTATTATTGATGCTATAACGCCAAGAATGATGGTTCAAACAAGAATGGCGACTCGATGATCACAGCAGCACAGATGCGGGCAGCGCGCGCCCTGCTGGGCATGGACCAGCGGCGGCTGGCGGCGCTTGCCGAGGTATCTTTGCCAACCATCCAGCGGATGGAGGCGTCGGACGGCCAGGTGCGCGGCGTGGTGGACACGTTGGTGAAGGTGGTGGACGCGCTGGAAAAGGCCGGTGTGGAGCTGATCGGCGACGGGGCGGCAAGTCAAGGCGGCGGGCGCGGGGTGCGGCTGCGTAGCGTGGGAATTGGGCGGCAGCCATGAACGACAGGGCGCTATTTCAGCCGAAGCTTTGGACGGTCTTGCGCGAGGGCTATGACCTTGCGACGTTCCGGCAGGATGCGATTGCCGGGCTGACGGTGGCGATCGTGGCACTTCCGCTGGCCATGGCGCTGGGCATTGCCAGCGGCGCGACGCCCGACAAAGGGTTGATCACGGCGGTGGTTGCCGGCTTCCTGATTTCCGCGCTGGGCGGCAGCCGGGTGCAGGTGGGCGGGCCGACCGGCGCGTTCGTGGTGGTGATCTTCAATGTGATTGCCCAGCATGGCTATGACGGGCTGGTGCTGGCGACCTTCATGGCCGGCGCGATGCTGGTGGCGGCGGGGTTTGCCGGGCTGGGGCGGCTGATCCGCTTCATCCCGCACCCGGTGGTAACCGGCTTTACGGCGGGCATCGCCGTGATCATCGCTTCCAGCCAGGTGAAGGATTTTCTCGGCTTGCAGATGGAGCAGGTGCCGGCGGAGTTTCTGCCGAAGTGGGCAGCCTATTTTTCCGCGCTTGGCACCGTGCAATGGCCAACCCTGCTGATTGGTGCCGGATCGCTTGGCACCATCATCCTGCTGCGCAAATGGGCGCCAAAGCTTCCGGGCTTCCTGATTTCCATCGTGCTGGCAGCGGTGGCGGTGGCGCTGCTGGGGCTGCCGGTGGAAACCGTGGGCGGCCGCTTTCCCGACATGCCAAGGGGGCTTCCGATGCCGTCGATTCCGGCGATTTCGCTGGAGCGGATGGCCGCGCTGGTGCCGGCGGCGGCCACAATCGCCTTTCTGGCCGGAATCGAAGCGCTGCTGTCTGCCGTGGTAGCCGATGGCATGGTTGGCACACGGCACCGATCGAACCAGGAGCTGGTGGGGCAAGGGCTGGCCAATCTGGGTTCGGCGCTGTTTGGCGGATTGCCGGCCACCGGCGCGATTGCCCGCACCGCCACCAATGTGAAGGCAGGTGCCCGCACGCCGGTTGCCGGAATTCTGCACGCGCTGTTTCTGCTGCTGTTCATTCTGTTTGCCACCGATCTGATGGCGTTCGTGCCGATGGCGGCGCTGGCGGCGGTGCTGTTCATGGTGGCCTGGGGGATGAGCGAATATCCGCGCTTCCTCGCGCTGCTGCGGATGCCCAACAGCGATCGCGCCGTGCTGCTGTTGACCTTCGGATTGACCATCCTGGTGGACTTGACGGTGGCCATCGGCGTGGGGGTGACGCTGGCGTCGCTCGTGTTCATGGCGCGGATGGCGGAAGCGGTGGAGATCGAATCCGGCACCGGCATCCGCGTGGATTCCGAACTGGACGGCGATGATTTCGCGCAGCGCGAGGCACTGCCCGCCGGCGTAGAGGTGTTTCGCATCACCGGGCCGTTCTTCTTCGGCGTGGCGGGCGAATTGCTCGATGCGTTGCGGCGGCTGGGGCAATCGCCCAGGGTCATCATCCTGCGGATGCGGCTGGTATCGGTGCTCGATGCCGATGGCGTGGCCGGCGTGATGGAGTTTGCCGAGCAGGCGCACCGGGCCGGCGCGGTGGTGATCCTGTCAGGCGTGCAGCCGCAGCCGCGCGGGATGCTGGCGCGGGTGAAGCGCGACGCCGATCACAGCACGCGCTTTCGCATGGCGCGCGACTATCCCATGGCGGTGGATATGGCACAGCGGATCATGGAGCGGCTGGACCGCGAATAGCCTGGTTCAGGGATTGGGCTCAGGGATAGAGCAGCCGCAGCGTCCAGCCATCACCCGCGCGGTCGAACCGCTCGCGGTGATGCTGGCGGCCGACCCGGTCTTCCCAGAATTCGATCCAGTCCGGCAGCAATCGGAAGCCGCCCCAATGCGGCGGGCGCGGCACAGCGCCCGGGAAGCGCACGGCCTCGCTGGCCAGCCGCGCCTCAAAGGTTTCGCGCGCGTCCAGCGTTTGCGATTGCAGCGATGCCCAGGCTGACAGCTGGCTTTCGCGCGGGCGGGTGGCGAAATAGGCATCGGCTTCGGCTGCCTCCACCGGCGCGACCGGGCCGGACAGGCGGACCTGCCGCCGCCGCGACTTCCAGTGAAAATCGAGGCAGGCATGCGGCAGGCCTTGCAGCTGCTGCCCCTTGGCGCTGTGGAAATTGGTATAAAATACAAAGCCGCGGGCATCGAAGGCCTTCATCAGCACGATGCGCACATCCGGGCGCGGCGCTTCCACTGTGGCTACCGTTGCCAGCGCGCAGGCGTTTGGATCATTGGGTTCGGACAGGCTGGCATCGGCAAACCAGGCTGCGAAGCGATCGAAGGGATTTTCCATGCGCCCTCGCCTATGCCGATGTGCAGTTTCCTGCAACGGGCGCTCTTGCCGCGTGGGCTGCATCGGCCTATATCCTGTGTGACATTTCCGCAACAGGTGTTAGCATCGGGATTTCATGGCTGATCTCTATTCCACCCTGGGTGTGCCCCGAACGGCAGACGCGGCTGCGATCAAGAAGGCGTATCGCAAGCTCGCCAAGCAATATCATCCGGACAAGAATGCCGACAATGCGAAGGCAATGGAGCGGTTCAAGGCGATCAGCTCCGCTTATGATATCCTGTCAGACGATGCCAAGCGCGGGCAATATGATCGCGGCGAAATCGATGACGACGGCAATCCGCGCGGCTTTGATTACAGCCGGGCGGGAAGGCCGGGGCCGGGGGCGGGTGCCGGCGGCGGATTTCGAGGCACCGGCGATGCGGGAGGCTTCGAATTTCGCGGCGATCCGTCGGACTTGTTTTCCGAGCTTTTCGGCAGTGCCACCGGGCGCCGGGGCGGCGGGCCTTTTGGCGGCGGCGGCTTTCGCGCTGCGCCGCCGAAGGGCGCCGATGTGGCCTATCGGCTGCGGGTGTCGTTTGCCGATGCCGCCATTGGCAAGACGCAGCGGCTTTTGCTGGCCACCGGCAAGACCATCGATCTGGCGATCCCCAAAGGCGCGGAAGAAGGCCACAAGCTGCGGCTGGCCGGCCAGGGCGAGCCGGGGCCGGGCGGGCCGGGAGATGCGATTGTCACGCTGATGATCGCGCCGGACGCACGCTTTGTGCGCGATGGTGCCGATATCCGGCATGATCTGGCTGTGCCGCTGGAAACGGCGGTGCTGGGCGGCAAGCTCAGGGTGCCCACGCTGGAGGGCGAGGTGATGCTGTCAATCGCGCCGGGCACATCTTCGGGCAAGGTGATGCGGCTGAAGGGCAAGGGCTGGACAGCGAAGGATGGCAGCCGGGGCGACCTGCTGGCCAGGGTGCTGGTGGAAGTGCCGAACGATCCGGCGCTGGCGGATTTTTTGCGCGCACGGGTGGCGGCCGCCTGATTGTGGCGGAGGCTGTGTCGCCGGCCTTTTCGCGTGTCCGCCGATTTGGCTTGCGGCAATTCGTTTTCTGGCGCGGTATTGTCTCCAACACCTTGCGCGATGGCTATATCCACGCCGGAAATATTGCCTATCTGTCGCTGGTCACGCTGTTTCCGCTGGTGATTTTGATCACCAGCGTGACGGCCGCATTCGGCCGCACCGATGCCGGGCAGGCAGCGATCGACGGGCTGCTGCGGGCGCTTCCTGCCAACATCGCCGAGCTTTTTGCACCGGTGATCCAGGAGGTGCTGGAGGCGCGATCGGGCTATCTGCTTTGGGCCGGCGGGGTGGTGGCGCTGTGGACGGTGACCACCTTCATCGAGACCTTGCGCGACATCATTCACCGCGCCTTCCAGACCCCGATGCGACGGTCTTTCTGGGAGTATCGCCTCTATTCGATGGGGGCGACGCTGCTCACCATGCTGCTGGTGACGGTCGCGTTCGTGTCGCAGGTGGTGCTGGTGGTGGCGATGAAGAGCATCCGGCACCTGTTTCCCTATACCGTTGAAATGCCCGGCTGGGTCGATCTTTCGCAATGGCTGCCGCCGGGGATTATTTTCCTGTCGTTGTGGGCGGTTTTCAAGCTGCTGGCGCCGGCCGGCAATCGCCACAGCCCCGGCTGGCCGGGCGCGCTGGTAACCACCATCACCTGGATCGGCGGCTCCTTTCTGCTGGGGCCGGTGCTGTCGCGCTTTGGCGACATGAGCATCACCTATGGTGCGCTTTCGGGGGTGATGGTGGCGATGCTGTTCTTCTATTGTGTGGGCCTGGCGCTGGTGCTGGGGGCGGAACTGAACGCCGCTCTGGCAAAGCAGGTCGCCAGAGCCTAGACAGGCGCTAAAGTCGGGGAGTTTGCATGGCCGGATTGATGCAGGGAAAGCGCGGGCTGATCATGGGGGTCGCCAATGACCGCTCGCTGGCCTGGGGAATAGCGTCTGCGCTGGCGGCGCATGGCGCGGAGCTGGCATTCAGCTATCAGGGTGAGGCGCTGGAGAAGCGGGTGCGGCCGCTGGCGGAGAGCGTGGGTTCGAGCCTGCTGTTCGATTGTGATGTGGGATCGGACGAGAGCATCGATGGCTGTTTTGCAGCACTGTCCGCACATTGGCCGGCGATCGACTTTCTGGTGCACGCCATCGGCTTTTCCGACAAGAACGAGCTGCGCGGGCTTTATGCCGACACCAGCCGCGAGAATTTCCGCATGAGCATGGACATCAGCGTCTACAGCTTCACGGCCGTTGCGCGGCGGGCGGCGGCGATGATGCCGAACGGCGGCAGCCTGCTCACGCTGAGCTATTATGGCGCGGAAAAGGTGATCCCGCATTACAATGTGATGGGGGTTGCCAAGGCGGGGCTGGAAGCCAGCGTGCGCTATCTGGCGGCGGATTATGGCCGACAGGGCATTCGCGTGAACAGCATTTCCGCCGGCCCGGTGAAAACGCTGGCGGCGAGCGGCATCGGCGATTTCCGCTACATCCTGAAGTGGAACGAACTGAACAGCCCGCTCCGGCGCAACATCACCATAGAGGATGTGGGCGGCGCCGGGCTTTATCTGCTGTCAGACCTGTCGTCGGGCGTGACGGGGGAAAATCATCATGTGGATGCGGGCTATCACAGCATCGGCATGAAGGCGGAGGATGCGCCGGATATTGCGCTGGCATGAGCCACAACAGTTTCGGTCATCTTTTTCGCTTTGCCACCTGGGGGGAGTCGCATGGGCCGGCTTTGGGGGCGGTGGTGGATGGCTGTCCGCCAGGGCTGTTGCTTTCCGAGGCGGATATCCAGCCGTTTCTGGACAAGCGGCGGCCGGGGAGCAGTCGCTTCACCACGCAGCGGCAGGAGCCGGACCGGGTGGAGATCTTGTCGGGCGTGTATGAGGGGCGCACGACCGGCACGCCGATCAGCCTGATGATCCGCAATGTGGATCAACGCTCCAAGGATTATTCTGCGGTGGCGCAAAGCTATCGCCCCGGTCATGCCGATTATGCCTATGATGCCAAATATGGCTTTCGCGATCCGCGCGGCGGCGGGCGGTCCAGCGCGCGAGAGACGGCGGCGCGGGTGGCTGCGGGCGCGGTGGCGCGCAAGGTGCTGGGCGATGCGGTGACGATCCGCGGCTATCTGGTCGAGCTGGGTGGGGATGCGATTGAACGGGCGGCATTCGATGCGGCGGAGATCGAGCGCAATCCCTTTTTCTGCCCGGATGCGGACGCCGCCTTGCGCTGGGAAGGCGCGCTGGATGCGGCGCGCAAGTCCGGATCGTCTTTGGGCGCCATTGTGGAAGTGACCGCGACCGGCGTTCCGGCGGGCTGGGGCTCGCCCGTCTATCACAAGCTGGATGGCCAGCTGGCGGCGGCGATGATGAGCATCAATGCCGTGAAGGGTGTGGAAATCGGCGACGGCTTTGCCGCCGCCCGGTTGCGCGGCGAGGAGAATGCCGATGCAATGCGACCGGGCGCCGATGGCCCGCAGTTTCTTGCCAACCATGCCGGCGGCACGGCCGGCGGCATCAGCACCGGCCAGCCGCTCTTGGTGCGCATGGCGCTGAAGCCGACAAGCAGCATCCTGACCCCGGTGCAAACCATCACCCGCCAAGGCGAGGCGTCCGATATCGTGACCAAAGGGCGGCACGATCCGTGCGTGGGCATCCGCGCGGCACCGGTTGCGGAGGCGATGATGGCGCTGGTGCTGGCGGATGCAATGTTGATGCACCGCGGGCAGACGGGCCGCTGATAGAGAGCGCGGGCAGACGGGGCGCTGAACTGTAACGCGGGCAGAAGGGGCGATCAGCCCTATTCGAACAGCAACATCGCCGCCCCCAGAGACAGCGCCAATGCGACCAGCGAGGCGCCGGCGACCACCAGCAGCGGGCGCGGGCCGGAGGCCAGCAGGTCCTTCATCGGCGAGCGGATGGCGGCGGCGGCGATCGCCATCGCCATCAGCCAGGTGGAGAGTTTCGAGGCAATGGCGACGGCGGGGGCGGGGATGATGCCGGTGGAATTGATGGCGGCGACTGCGAAAAAGCCCAGCAGGAACAGCGGCACCGCGACGCCCTTCGCCTTGGCGCCGCCATCGCGGAACAGTGCGGCGACGATCAGCAGGATGGGCGCCAGCATGGCGACGCGGGAAAGTTTGACGATGGTGGCCACTTCGCCGGCTTGCGGCGAAAAGGCGGTGCCGGCGCCGACCGCCTGCGCCACATCATGGATGGCGGCCCCCATCAGGAAGCCGGCCGCGCGGTCAGACAGGCCGAGGCCGGCGGCCAGCGGCGGGTAAAGCGCCATGGCCGCCGCGCCGACCGCGGAAATGCCAACCAGGACCATCGTGACATCGGCCTGGGTGACCCGCCGCTCGCCCAGAGTGGCGGCCAGCGCCATCGCCGCCGAGCCGCCGCAGATCGCCACCGCGCCGCCTGCCAGTGCGCCGAAGGCGTGCGAAAAGCCCAGCGCGCGGGCAATCGCCACGCCCGACAGGAAGGTGAGCGCAAGGATGGCCAGCACCAGCGCGAAGGTTGCCCAGCCGAGGTCTGCGATATCGCCCAGGGTTATGCGCACGCCGATCAGCACGACGGCAAGGCGCAGCAGGTCGCGGGCGGCAAAGCTTAGCCCGGCATTCAGCCGCCGATCCCCCGACAGGAAATTGAGCGCAAGGCCGACCAGCAACGCCATCAGCGTGAGCGGCGCACCATAATGATCGGAGAGGTAGCCCGCTGCCAGCGTGGCCAGGAGCGCCACCATCAATCCCGGGACATAGTCCTTCAGGCTTTGCTTGGGTGTGGTTTCGATGTCGCCATAGAGATCGGCGGCCTGGAAGCTCGGGCGGTTCATGGCGGCCTGTTGCGCGTGTTTGGCTAGAAAATCCAGGATTCCACATTGGCGATGGGTTCGCGCTTTTGCGCGGCCAGCAGGCTTTTCACCGCGCGCACCACAAACCAGACCGCGACCGCCCCGAACAACAGCGGGGCCAGCAGGAACAGCGTGATGATCGAGCCGATGGTGGCGAGGATGGTGTAGACCATGCCGATCCAGAAGGTGCGGATGTGATAGCGATAGTGCGTATCTTCCCACGCTTCATGGTTTTCCTTTTGCCAGACATAGCAGAGGATGACCCCGATGAGCGTGGTGATGCCGGCGAGGAACGAGCCGATGTAGAGCAGCGCGATGATGGTTGGGCGGTTCATTTCGAAATCGTTGGCGCGTTCGTCTGCCATGGCCTGGCTCCTGTGTTGCAGGGCTGAAACCTTGACCTTTCCGGGCGCTGTTGACAAGGATGTTGCGTGTCAGAGGTTCAGGCGATCGCGGCGTTCGGACGGTTGTGCGAAGGTCGAGGAAAGTCCGGGCTCCAGGGATGAACGGTGGCGGGTAACGCCCGCCGGCCCGGCGTTTCAGGCGCCGGGCAAGGGACAGTGCAACAGAAAGCAAACCGCCGGACGGGCTGAAATGGCTTCCGGCAAGGGCGAAAGGGTGCGGCAAGAGCGCACCGCGCCGCTGGCAACAGCGGCGGCACGGCAAACCCCACCGGGAGCAAGACCGAATAGGCGCGTCGCGTGGGAAACCACAGGCTCATCCGGCCGGAACGCGCGGGTTGGTTGCTAGAGGTGCGTGGCAACACGCATCCCAGATGAATGGTCGCACAGGGGCTTCGGCCCCGGACAGAACCCGGCTTACAGAGCCTCTGACACGGCTTGGTGCGGCGCCGTGGCTTTGCCACGCCGCGTTGAACCGCTTTCTTGTGCGCCGCAGCATCTTCGGCTATGGCGCGCCACCAACAAAACGCACAGGATTTTTCATGGCCCTCACCCGCACCTTTTCGATCATCAAGCCTGACGCTTGCGCGCGTAACATCACCGGCAAGGTGATCACCATGCTGGAAGACGCCGGCCTGCGGGTGGTGGCGTCCAAGCGCATCCACATGACCAAGGCGCAGGCGGAAGGCTTTTACGGCGTGCATGCCGAGCGGCCCTTCTTCGCCGATCTCGTTGCTTTCATGACCTCCGGCCCGGTGATCGTTCAGGTGCTGGAAGGCGAGGATGCGGTTGCGCTGAACCGTCGCGTGATGGGCGCCACCAATCCGGCCAACGCTGACGCTGGAACAATCCGCAAGGAACTGGCTGAAAGCATCGAAGCCAACACCGTGCATGGATCGGACAGCGAGGAAAATGCGGCGATCGAAATCGCCTTCTTCTTCACTCCGGAAGAAATCG
>JAIMJL010000102.1:0-2669 GCA_020693225.1 Sandarakinorhabdus sp.
CGGAGCGGCCGCGCAGCTGGTTGTCGATGCGGCGGCTTTCGTGGCGTTCGGTGCCGAGGACGAACAGGCCGCCGGCTTCGCGGACCTTTTCCCGCTCGGCGAGGACTTCCTGCTTGATGCCCGCGATGGCGCGATCACGCTCCTCGCCTTCGGGGAGGTGTTTGGCTTCGTCTTCGATGCGGAACTCGATGTTGCCGCCGAGCTGGATGTCGGTGCCGCGGCCGGCCATGTTGGTGGCGATGGTGACGGCGCCGAGGCGGCCGGCCTGGGCGACGATATGGGCTTCGCGCTCGTGCATGCGGGCGTTGAGGACCGAGTGATCGACGCCTTCCCTGGTGAGGAAGCCGGAGAGCTTTTCGGATTTTTCGATGGAGACGGTGCCGACGAGGACGGGCTGGCCCTTGAGGCTGGCTTCCTTGATGGTTTTCACGATGGCTGCGAACTTGTCGTCTTCGTTCTTGTAGAACTCGTCCTGCGTGTCGATGCGCTTCACTTCGACATTGGTGGGGATTTCGACGACGTTCAGCTTGTAGATGTCGTGGAACTCGCCGGCTTCGGTGGCGGCGGTGCCGGTCATGCCTGCGAGCTTGGGATAGAGCCGGAAATAATTCTGGAAGGTGATGGAGGCGAGCGTCTGGTTTTCGGGCATGATCTCCACGCCCTCTTTCGCTTCGACGGCCTGGTGCAGGCCTTCCGACCAGCGGCGGCCATCCATCATGCGGCCGGTGAACTCGTCAATGATGACGATCTTGCCGTTGCTGACGATGTAGTCGGTGTCCAGCCGGAACATGGTGTTGGCGCGCAGCGCCTGGTTCAGGTGGTGCACCACTTGCGTGTTTTCGAAATCATAGAGGTTGGCGCCTTCCAGCAGGCCGGCGGCTTCCAGCGCGCGCTCGGCGAATTCGGTGCCCTCTTCGGTGAGGATCACGGATTTTGCCTTGTCGTCCTTTTCATAATGCTCCGGGCGCAGCGTTTTCACCATGGCGTCCACCTTGATGTAGAGCTCGCTCTTGTCGTCGGTGGGGCCGGAAATGATCAGCGGGGTGCGGGCTTCATCGATCAGGATGGAATCGACTTCATCGACGATGGCATAGGCAAACGGGCGCTGCACCATCTGGGAGCGTTCATATTTCATGTTGTCGCGCAGATAATCGAAGCCGAATTCGTTGTTGGTGCCATAGGTGATGTCGGCGGCGTAGGCGGCCTGGCGCTCGGCATCGTGGACATTGGGGACGATGACGCCAACGGTGAGGCCAAGCCAGCGGTAGATCTGCCCCATCCATTCGCTGTCGCGCCTTGCGAGATAGTCGTTGACGGTGACGACATGCACACCCTTGCCGGGCAAGGCGTTCAGATAGGTGGCGAGCGTGGCGACCAGGGTTTTGCCTTCGCCGGTGCGCATTTCGGCGATTTCGCCGCGGTGCAGCACGATGCCGCCGATCATCTGCACATCGAAATGCCGCATGCCGAGCACGCGCTTCGAGGCTTCACGGACGGTGGCGAAGGCTTCGGGGAGGAGATTGTCAAGCTTTTCGCCGCCGGCGAGCCGCTCGCGGAAAAGGCGGGTCTGGTCTTGCAGCTCGGCGTCGGACATCGCCTCCATGCGGCTTTCGAAACCGGCGATCTGCTTGACGAGGGGCGCCAGCGACTTGACGTAGCGGTCGTTGGAAGAGCCGAAAATCGCCTTGGCGACCTTGTTCAAACCCAGCATGGGAAGCCTTTGCATGATAATGGCGACCGGAACCCATGAGGCCCGCGCCTGAAGGAGTGGAAATAGGAGCGGCAGGGGGCATAGTCAACGCGAACGGGCATTTTTGCCCCTCGCAGCGGCGGCAAAACGCAGTTAAGCGGCGGCGTATGACCCGCTCTCCGCTTGCCCTGCCCTTTCCCCAACTGCCCGAAGTGGGCGGCGTTTTGCGCGGCGTGGCCTGCGCCGGCTACAAGGCCTGGACGCGGGCGGATGTGACGCTGCTGGCGTTTGCACAGGGGACAAGCGTGGCCGCTGTGCTGACCCGCTCCAAATGCCCGTCGCCGGAAGTGGAGCATTGCCGCCGCGTGTTGAAGGGCGGCGGCCGGGCGCGCGGGCTGGTGGTGAACGCGGGGAACAGCAATGCCTTCACCGGGCAGGCGGGCGCCGAGGCTTGCGCGGCGCAAGTGGCGGAAGCGGCGCGGCTGCTGGGCTGTGCCGCGCACGAAGTATTTGCTGCGTCCACCGGCGTGATCGGCGTGCCGCTGCCGGTGGAGAAGGCGGTGGCGGGGGTGCAGGCGGCGCATGCGGCACTGGGCGCTGCCAGCTGGCTGGACGCGACGAACGCCATTGGCACCACCGACACCTTTCCCAAGGCTGCGGTGCGCGAGGCGATGCTGGGCGATGTGCGGGTGCGGCTGGTGGGCTTCATCAAGGGCAGCGGCATGATCGCGCCCGACATGGCGACCATGCTGGGCTTCATCACGACCGATGCGGCGGTGGCGCCGGGCTTGCTGCAGGCGGCGCTGGAGGCGGCGAATGTGCGGACATTTTCCTGCATCACGGTGGACGGCGACACCTCCACCTCGGACACGGTGCTGGCTTTCGCCACCGGGGCGGCGGGCAATGTGGAGCTGCTGGGCTGGGACAGCGCCGGGGCGGACGCCTTTGCGGCGGCACTTGCCGATCTGTGCCGGGCGCT
>JAIMJL010000102.1:2831-4873 GCA_020693225.1 Sandarakinorhabdus sp.
GTGGCGGCACACCTGCAAGGGCAGGACGTTGAGGTTGCTGTCGATATCGGGCTGGGCGACGGGCGGGCAACGGTTTGGACCTGCGACCTGACGCACGGCTATATTTCGATCAACGCCGACTATCGCAGCTGATACACGGAACCGGAAACGAAACGGGCCGCCCTGCGTGGAGCAGGGCGGCCCGAACGTTCGAGGGCTCGAACTTAGGCTTGGGCAGCCGCTGCCCGGCGGCGGCGGGCGGCGAAGCCGACCACGCCGAAGCCGGCGATCAGCATGGCCCAGGTGGAGGCTTCCGGAACGCCGGCCTGCAACAGGAACAGCTGGCCGCCTTCCACGAGGCTGGTGCCGCCCAGATTGATGCTGTGCGCCTGGACATTGCCCAGGAACCAGGTGCCGGTCGCTGCGCCGAACAGGGTGGACACATCCACGATTCCCGAGTTCTCCCAGTTGCCGAAGTCCAGCGGGTTGGAGTCGGTTTGGCCGCCCGGAACCCCGAAGCGATCCATTTCCAGGATCCGGGTGACGTTGCCGTCCATATCCACTTCCAGCAGGCCCGATTCATGGGCGTTCACGCCCTTGGCCGAGGCCCAGTCGGTCGACCGGTCTTCCTGGATCAGCAGGGTGTTTGCGCCGCTCCAATCGAGATTGTCCGGGCTGCGCAGCGCGCGGGTTGCATCCAGATTGCCGTTGTAGACGATCTTCAACGTGCCATCGCTGGGGTTACCATTGGCATCGAAGGCGATGTCCACCGTGTAGGTGGTGCCCCAGGCATCTACGCCGCCCTCGAAGCCGCTGCCGGTTGAGGCAAAGGCGACAAGTGTGCCGTCGACCGGGTTGGTGGCGACATCTTCCGGGCGCGAGAAGCCCATGGCACCCTTGCTCTTGGCTTCGGCATCGAGCGTGGCGGTGTTGGCATAGCCTGCAGCATCATAGCCGGCCATGCCGGCCTTGGCCGGATCCTTCACCGTCACTTCAACCCACGAGCCGCTGCGCGTGGCACCATTGCCTTCGTTGAAGCCGGACGGACCGGTTTCGTTGCTGTTGGATTTCCAGGCATAGAGCTTGCCTTCGGCCAGGCCGTTGCGCTCCAGAAAGTCGCCACCGGGCTGCTTGTCGCCGACATAGAGCCAGAGCGGTGCACCGGTGCGGTCGTCACCGATGATGAAGGCGACCTTGTTGGCCGTTCCGGTATCGACGAGGGCGGTATTTTCCCAGGCCAGGCGGCCCATGGCCGGCACGGCATGGAGGGTGTTGGTGGCTGGGTCGAGGGCATATTGGGTGCCGTTGGTGCCTTCCTCGCCGGCCATGAACATGCGATCTGCAAGGCCACGGCCCGCAAAGCTGCCGGCTTCGAACAGCGACGCCGAGCAAAGGCGGGCAATGCCGGCCCCGCTGGCCGTGACCTCTGCACCGGCGCGATCGATGATCTTGCCGTAGGCCTGGCCGACATCGACAATGCCCTTGCTGGCCTTGTCGATGTCGAAATAGGTGATGCGCGCGCCGGTCAGCGCAGCGCCATTGGACAGGGCATAGGGCTTGCCGCTGGTGGCGCGGAGCTCGTGCGCGACAAAGGCACGAACGGTGGTTGCATTCAGGCTGTAGGCGCCGATGCCGTCCATGATTCCAACCGGCTGGAAGCCGTTGGGCGCCGTTTCACCAATGGTGAACAGGGCGGTATAATCCCAGCCGGCGGCCTTGACGGTCATCTGGTCGGGCGCGGTGGTAAAGGTGGGCGCGAAGGCGCTGGCGGCGGCAGCGGTCGCCAGCAGGCTGGCGGTCATCAGAAACTTGGAAAATGTCATGGCTATCCCTTCTGGAGTGGAGCGGGACGGTTAATGGGCGAATGTGCTGGTAGGCCTACGGTTTCATGAACAATAGTTGACAGTTCGCAGACTTTCGTTGAAATATATCAATGCGGCAATAATATTACATATTTGAATTCTGATTTGTCGCTGCCCACAAATGTGTTGCGGCTGCGCTTCCACCCTCAATCCGGAATCCGGCCGGGAATCGCGGCACAAGACGCCTCAGGCGCTCTCCGC
>JAIMJL010000102.1:4881-5026 GCA_020693225.1 Sandarakinorhabdus sp.
GCAGCCTCTGCACAAAGGCGTCGCGCTCGGCGGCAAGCGCCGCCTCGGCGCCTTCGGGCAGCCGATAGTCCGCAGTCCAGGGGGTGTTCGCCGCGGTGACTTCGTGCGCTGCCCAATGCTCCAGCGTGGCGAGGCGATGCCGGGT
>JAIMJL010000102.1:5106-5252 GCA_020693225.1 Sandarakinorhabdus sp.
TGCCGCACGCGGTTTCGGGCAGGGGTTTTTCGGGCAGGGGCTCGCTCACTTCGCCCGTCCCTTCCATGCTCCATAGACAAACGATTGCACGCCATCCGCCAAACGGCCGACCTTGTCGGTGCCGATCGCGGTTTCGGCGCTGACGG
>JAIMJL010000103.1:0-2414 GCA_020693225.1 Sandarakinorhabdus sp.
GCTAGGTCGCGGGTTCGAGTCCTGCCGGGCCCACCACGAAAGCCGTTTGCTGGCGAACCCGCTTGGCTTTGTTGCGCGATGCGGGCGCATCGCTGGTGTGGTTCGAGTCCTGCCGGGCCCACCACGAAAGCCGTTTGCTGGCGAACCCGCTTGGCTTTTGTTGCGCGATGCGGGCGCATCGCTGGTGCGGTTCGAGTCCTTCCGGACCCACCACGACCGCAAATATGTATAAACGTCCCGGAAGTGAGCGGCGCGGTTCGGGCAAGTCCGGGTTGTTCGGTCCGGCTCGATCTGCTGGTCGGCGCAAGTGCCCCCCTGTCTTTTCAACGGTTGCGCTGTGCTGCGCCTGCCCATAGGCGGACGCGATGGATTCTCGTGTGCAGCGTTTCATCTTTCCCGCCTTGCTTGCCCTGCTTGCCCTGCTGCTGGTTGGCGGCGGGCTTTGGTGGTGGCTGGAGGGGCGGCACTGGCAATCGACCGACAATGCCTATGTGGAAGCCGATATCGCGGTGATCGCCGCGCGGGTGCCGGGCTATATCGCCACGGTTCCGGTGGCAGACAATCAGCCGGTGGCCAAAGGCGATCCGCTGGTGACGCTGGTGGATGCCGATTATCGCGCGGCATTTGCCAAGGCGGAGGCCGAGGTGGAGCGGCAGCGGCGGGCGCAAGGTTCGGCAAGCGCAGAAGTGGCGGTGGAAACCAGCACGGTCAAGGAAAGCGAGGCGGCGCTTGTGGCGGCTGAGGCCGATGCCCGCCGCGCGGCGGCCGACGCGGCGCGCGCTGAGGGGCTGCTGGCGCAGGGCTGGGTGACGCGCGCCACGGTAGACGCCCGCCGGGCGGAGGCGGAAACCAGTGCGGCCCGGGTGGCGGAAAAGCGCGCGGCGATTGCCTCGGCGCGCGCCCAGCGGCAGGTGGCGACCGGTGGCATGGGCGGCGCCGGCGCGGCCTTGAAAGCGGCATTGGCGGTGCGCGATGCGGCGGCGCTGGATCTGGAAAACACGGTGATCCGCAGCCCCGGCAGCGGCATTGTGGGCAATCGCACGGCGCGGCCGGGACAGTTTGCCCGTTCCGGGCAGCAGCTGATGGTGGTGGTGCCGTCTGCCGAGGCCTATGTGGTTGCCAATTTCAAGGAAACCCAGATTGCCGGGATGAAGCCGGGCATGCCCGTGCGGGTGACGCTGGATGCCTATCCCGACATCCGGATGACGGGCCGGGTGGACAGTTTCAGCCCGGCTTCGGGCTCGCGCTTTTCGATCATTCCGCCGGAGAATGCGACCGGCAATTTCACCCGCATCGTGCAACGGGTGCCGGTGAAAATCCATCTGGATCAGCCGCTTCCCGAGGGCGTTGCGCTGACGCCGGGGCTTTCGGCGCGGATCGAAGCCGACCTGCGCCAGGCGCAATGACCGGGCGATGAGCACCGGCGCCCGCCTTGTTGCGCCACCCGATGGCGCACTTCCGATGGGCGATACGGCACTCGCACCGGCCACCTTCTTCGCCTTCATCCTGATGGCGCTGGGCATGTTCATGGCGATCCTGGATATCCAGATCGTTGCCGCCTCGCTGGGCCAGATCCAGGCCGGCCTGTCTGCCAGCCCGGACGAAATTGCCTGGGTGCAGACGAGCTATCTGATCGCCGAGGTGGTGATGATTCCGCTTTCTGGCTTTCTGGCCCGCGCGCTGTCCATCCGCTGGCTGTTTGTGATCTCCAGCGCCGGCTTCACTTTGGCCAGCCTGCTGTGTGCGTCTGCCGGCAGCATCGAAGGGCTGATCGCCGCCCGCGCGTTGCAGGGGTTTCTGGGCGGCGCGATGATCCCGACCGTTTATGCCGCGTCCTTCCTGATGTTCGGCCGCGCGCGGCAGACCAAGGTGACGGTTGTTGTGAGCTTCATCGTGACGCTGGCGCCTACCATCGGCCCGGCTTTGGGTGGCTGGCTCACCAGCTTTCTTTCGTGGCACTGGCTATTTTTGATCAACATCGTGCCCGGCATCTTCATCACGGTGGGTGTGGCGTTGCTGGTGAAGCTGGATGAGCCGCATTTTCCGCTGCTGAAGCAGATCGATGTGCCGGGGCTGGTGGCCATGGCGCTGCTGTTTGGCGGGCTGGTGTTTGTGCTGGAGGATGGCGCGCGGCGGCAGTGGTTCGAGGATGAGGCCGTGCGGACCATGTCGGCCGTGGTGGTTCTGGCGGCGCTGCTGCTGGCCTGGCGTGTCCGGACTGCGGCCGAGCCGATCGTGCGCTTCACGCCGCTCACCAATCTCAACTTTCTGGCCGGATCGATGATGGGCATGGTGTTCGGGGTCGGGCTTTATGGGCTTGTCTATATGTATCCGCTTTTCCTGAGCCGGGTGGCCGATCTTTCGTCGGGGCAAATCGGCCAGACGGTGTTTGTGACCGGGCTGTTCATGGGGCT
>JAIMJL010000103.1:2465-5167 GCA_020693225.1 Sandarakinorhabdus sp.
GGCCAGCTTCGGCTTTCTGTTGCTGGCGGCTTCGACCTGGATGACGATCGGCATTACGGCGGAGTGGCGCTTTGCCGAGCTGTTCTGGCCGCAGGCGCTGCGCGGCATGGGCATCATGTTCTGCATCGTTTCCATTGCGGTGATGAGCTTTGCCACCCTGCCGCAGGCGATGATCAAGGATTCAACCGGCCTGTTCACGCTGTTTCGCAACCTTGGCGGCGCGATCGGCATTGCGCTCATCAACACGGTGCTTGTGGTGAGGCTCAATTTTCACCAGGCGCGGCTGGCCGAATCGGCCAATATGGGCCGCGCGGAGATCGCCGAGCGGATCGAACTCTTGACCGGGCTGGCGATATCCCGCGGCTTCCCGGATCCGGACAATTTTGCGATGCGCGCGCTGGCGGCAGAAATCCGACGGCAGGCGCTGGTGATGAGCTTTGCCGATGCGTTTCTGATTCTGGCGCTGCTGTTCCTGCTGTTTTCGATCATACCGGTTTTTCTGGCCCGGCCGGGAAGCTTCTCCGATCCGGCGCCTTCCGAACATTGACGCTGCGGCGCGGGCGGCGCTAAGCGCTTCGGTACAATCCATCCACGAAAGACATGAAGACTATGGCACGCAAGAAGATTGCGCTCATCGGCGCAGGCATGATCGGCGGAACATTGGCGCATCTGATCGGGCTGCGTGAGTTGGGCGATGTGGTGCTGTTCGATGTGGTGGAAGGTACGCCGCAGGGCAAGGGGCTGGATATCGCGCAATCGGCGCCGGTGTTCGGCTTCGATGCCGCCTACAAGGGCACCAATGACTATGCCGATATCGCGGGCGCCGATGTCTGCATCGTGACCGCCGGCATCCCGCGCAAACCCGGAATGAGCCGGGATGATCTGCTGAGCATCAACCTGAAGGTGATGAAGGCGGTGGGTGAGGGCATCAAGACGCATGCCCCGAACGCCTTTGTGATCTGTGTGACCAATCCATTGGATGCGATGGTATGGGCGCTGCGCGAGTTTTCCGGGCTGCCGCCGCACATGATCGTCGGCATGGCAGGCGTGCTGGATTCCGGCCGTTTCCGGCATTTCCTGGCGGAAGAGTTCAATGTGTCGGTGAAGGATGTGACCGCCTTTGTGCTGGGCGGGCATGGCGACACCATGGTGCCGGTGGTGGAATATTCGGCCGTGGCCGGCATTCCGGTGCCCGATCTCATCAAGATGGGCTGGTCCACGCAGGAACGGATCGATGCCATCGTGCAGCGCACGCGCTCGGGTGGCGGCGAGATTGTGGGCTTGTTGAAGACGGGGTCGGCCTTCTATGCGCCGGCGACCAGCGCGATTGCGATGGCCGAGAGCTATCTGAAGGATCAGAAGCGGCTGATGCCGTGCGCGGCCAACCTGACCGGGCATTATGGTGTTGAGCATCTCTATGTGGGTGTGCCGGTGATTTTGGGCGCCGGCGGAGTGGAGCGGATCGTGGAGATCCCGTTGAACGATGAAGCCAGGGCGCAGCTGCAAGTGTCGGTGGATGCCGTGAAAGAGCTGCTGGTGGCTTGCAAGGCAATCGATCCGTCGCTGGCCTAAGGCCGAACCAACATTCGGACATAATGGTGCCGGGGGCGTGAAAAATGCGCTTCCGGCACAACAGTGTCGGCTGGGCTTACACTATTTACAATGTTCACAAATGCGTATTGGCGCAAGCTATTGTAAAGGTTAATTGTGCCTATTTGGCACGCTATATGCAGGCCTCATGGGGTGCGGTGAAGGACCGCAAGCCAAGGGCTGTTCCTGCCGGGATGGCCTGAAGAACAGAGGAGACTGTTATGCATGCATGGAAATATGCGGCGCTGGCCGTCGCGATCGGATCGGCGGGTGCCGCGTGGGCAACGCCTGCGGTGATGTTACAAGCCGAAGATTGCGCCATTATGGCTGGCGGGCCGGGTTTCGGCACCTGCACCGAAACGCACAACCAGGCCGGTCTGGCCCTCGGCTATATTGACGGCGTGACGTCCCTGCATCCCTATGTGGCCACGCCTCCGATGCACACGGACATCTTTTCCGGCTTCGAGTGGTTCAGCGAGTCCGGTACGACGAGTGCATCGGTGTCATATTTCCTGGATGCATCGCCGCACGTTCAGTGGGTCGATCACTTCATTCTCTGGAACGAGGAATCCTCGGGTATCGGCATTTTTGATCTGTATTATGGTGCGTTCGCCGGCGATCTGTCTGATCTTGTTCTGGCCGGCATCTCGCCGATCGATAACGGGGGGCCGGCGCCTTATGCTCCGGAGTTCTGGGAATTTGCCCCCCGGCCCACGATCGGCTGGTGGACGCTGGTGATGGATCGTTGCCCCCAGCCGATCGTTGGCAGCTTTGATGCCTGTGCGGTGGGCGAAGTTGCCTGGGGGGGATCGGTTCCGGAGCCTGCCACCTGGGCGATGATGATTGCCGGCTTTGGCATGGTTGGCTGGGCGATGCGCCGCCGGACGGCGGTTGCTGAGGTCAGCGCCTGAGACATAGCGAGGCGGCAGGGGCGGACATCCGCTCCTGCCGCTGGCGTGTGCAAAATGGCTGTGCGCGGCATTGGTTGCTGCGCATGGCCATTGCAGATGCGAACAAGTCGTGCCATCGCAAACCCGCGCAGGATCGGGGGGAAACGACCTCGATCGGCTATCGCGGGTGTAGCTCAATGGCAGAGCAGAAGCTTCCCAAGC
>JAIMJL010000104.1:0-3056 GCA_020693225.1 Sandarakinorhabdus sp.
CCTGGTTCTGGTGCCATCGGTGCAAAGCCTCGGGCTTTCGGTTGGCACTGCCGTGGCAGGACCGCCGCAAAATCCTGTGGCGGGGCAGGCTTTGGCAGGTGGCAACAGCCCGATCCATTCCTTGGCACTTGACGAAGTGGCATCGCTTCTCTCGGCTGGTTGACCTGCCCGCAGCAGCTTTCTAGAGCATTGCGGTATTGCGCGTCATTCGAAGCGGAGAGAGTTTCTTGTTGAAATTGCTGGCGACTGGGCGCGGAGTCTGTGCCGCCATGCTGCTGCTGCTGGCGATGTCGCTGGAAGCCCAATCTATTGACCCCAGGGTGCTGCAATCGCTTCAAGGGCAGTTGGGGGCGGCGCAGGGAGCCCTGCCACCGGCGCAGACGACCGCTCCGGCAGCGGCCCAAGGTGCGGCAGGTGATGTGTTTTCCGCCCAATCCTCGCGAGTGGATACGGTGGAGGAGCAGCAGGTGCGCCGGGCGCAGGCGCGGCGCGACCTGGCCGGTCTGTATGAGCCGTCGCCGATCGAGCAGGATTATCGCCAAAGGTTGCAGGATCGCGAGCTGCGGCAGTTCGGATATGACTATTTCCAGTCCGCGCCGGCACCGACCGGGGTGCGCACCGGAGCGATTGGTGATGACTATGTGTTGGGGATCGGCGACGAGCTGCAGATCAGCTTTCGCGGTGCCACCAACAGTAGCCAGACAGTTCGCGTGGAACGCGATGGGCGCATCACGGTGGGCGCTCTGCGGCCAATTCAGGCGGCCGGGCGCACCGTTGGCGGCGTGCGCGCAGAGCTTGCGGCGGAAACCCGGCGCACCCTGCTGGCCACCGACGTCTATATTTCGGTGGGCGATGTACGCGCCATCAGCGTGTTTGTCGGTGGCGAAGTGGAGCGGCCCGGCCAGTTCAGCATGACCTCGCTTGCCGATATCGGCACCGCCATTGCCCAGGCCGGCGGGGTGCGGCGCAGCGGATCGTTGCGGCAAGTGCGCCTGGTGCGCGCCGGTGGTGGCACAACAACGGTCGACCTTTACGGATTGCTGGGGATTGGCGCGCCGCCGGCCATTCGGTTGCGCGACGGGGACCGCATCATCGTGCCGGTGATCGGGCCGACGGTAGCGGTTTCGGGTGCTGTCGCCCGCCCGGGAATCTATGAATTGCGCGGTACCGCGTCGGTTGCCAATGTGGTTGCCTTTGCTGGCGGGGCCATTCGCCAGCGCGGCGCGCAGGTCGTGATCAGCCGGATTGCCGCCGATGGCACCGAAACCTTCGTGCGCGCGGCGTCTCAGGGCAGCAATGTGATGGCCGGTGACGCCGTGCAACTGGTGGGCGGCTCGGCCGGCGGCGCAGCCGGCCGGGTTTCGCTGGCCGGCCATGTGGACAATCCGGGCGCCCGACCGCTGGTTGCCGCCAGCACCATCGCCGAACTGGTCGGCGCGCCGGAGGACTTGCGACCGGACAGCTACCAGCTGGCTGCCGTTCTGGTGCGCCGCGATGCCTCCACCGGTGCGCGGGTTTTCACCACGGTTCACCTGTCTCGCGAATTGCGCGAGCGGCCATCCATGCGGCTGCAAAGCGAAGACCGGCTATTCATCTTTTCCCGCCGCGACATCGAGTTTATGAACAGCGCGCCGGTGCGGCAGGTTGTTCTTGGCCAGAACAATCCGCTGCCGCAGTGCAAATCGCTGAACCGGCTGGTGTCGCTGGTGCGAGATACCGAGGCGGCCCGCTTCAACGCTGTGACGCGCGGAGGGTTTGTGGTGGTGACGGGAGCCGGTGCGGAGATCGGGGCTATCGGCGGTGCGCTGGGGCAGGGCGGCTCGCGCCAGGTTGAGACCTTTGCGCGTCGCGGCAACGAAGATCGCGATCCGAATTGCCCGGCGGTGTTCGAGGACGAGCCCGAGCTGCTGGCCATCCTGATCGAAAGTTCGGTCAGCGTCGGCGGATCGGTACGGCGCCCCGGTGCCTATCCGGTCGCCGAGCGGGTTTCGGCGCGCGACCTTTCGCTGGTCGCCGATGGGATGCTGTCGGGCAACCGGGACCTCATTCTGGATATCAACCGGGCTGCCTTCGGCTCGTCGGAGCGGGTGCAGGCGGACGAATCCGGTTCGGTGCTGGCGCTCACTTCGATCGGGCCGGGCGATGATATCCGCTTCAATGCGCAGCAGCCGATCTTTGAGGGTTCGGGCGTTCTGTTGACCGGCGAAGTTGCCCGGCCCGGCCTCTACGCCATTCGCAAGGGCGAAAGCCTGTCGCAGCTTTTGACGAGGGCGGGCGGACTGTCAGATTATGCCTATGCCTATGGCACGGTGTTTACCCGCCGCAGCGTCAAGGAAAGCCAGGAAGAGGGCTATCGCCGCACCGCGCGCGAACTGAACAACAGCCTGCTAGCGATTGCCGCACGATCCACCGAAACCAGCTCGGATGGGCTGGCGGGAGCGGCGGCGTTGATCCAGACGCTCGCCAGTGCGGAGGCACCGGGTCGGGTGGTGGTGGAAGCCGATCCGCGGGTGCTGGCGGTGCGGCCGGATCTGGATACGATCCTGGAGCCCGGTGACTCGATCTTTGTGCCGAAGCGCCCGAATTTCGTGCTGACGCTGGGTGATGTGAACAATCCGAGTGCGCTGCAGTTCGTTGAGGGCAAGCCCGGCGCGAGTTATCTGCGCGAAGCGGGCGGAACATTGGCAACGGCTGACAAGGACCGGATTTTCATGGTGCTGCCGAACGGCACTGCGCAGCCGCTGCGGTCCGCTGGCTGGACGGGTGGCGGCGCCGCGCCGCCGCCCCCCGGCACCACCATCATCGTGCCGAAGAATATCGATCCGCTGTTCAAGCTGTCGGTGTTCCGCGACATTTCCACCATCATCGCGCAGCTTGCGACATCCGTGGCCACGGTGGCCATTCTGGCCACCAACTAGGGTCATGCCTGCGCTCATCCTTGCCATGGCCGCGCTGGGTGCCCTTCTGGCCGGCCTGGTGGGGCATTTTGCCCAGCCATTGGGGCGCGGTCTCGGGCTGCTGGACTATCCGGATGTGGAGGGTGGTCGCAAGCTGCA
>JAIMJL010000104.1:3096-5122 GCA_020693225.1 Sandarakinorhabdus sp.
GCGGCGGCTTTGCTGGCGATCGTGGCCTTGCAGCTGCTCGGTGCACCGCCTGGCTCGGCTGCAGCCTTGATCTGGTTTTCGATCACCGTTTTCGGGATGTTTCTGGTGGGCGCGGCAGACGATCGCTTCGGTCTCACCGCGCCGTTCCGGCTGGCCTTTGGTACGGCGCTGCTGCTGCTCGCCATTGCCCAGGTGCCGGATTTCCAGCTGGGTTTCCTGCTGTTCGCCGGGCAGGACGAACTGGTGCTGATGCCGGGCTTCATCGGCGTCGGATTTACCCTGCTGTGCCTCGTCGGGCTGCTGAACGCGGTCAATATGGCCGATGGCAAGAACGGGCTGGTGATCGGGCAGGCGCTGATCTGGTCGGCGGTGCTGATGGTGCGCCTGCCGACGGAAATGTTGCCGTTGATGGCGGCAATCGCCGGCGCGCTGCTGGTGCTGCTGGTTTACAACATGCGCAGCAAGCTGTTTCTGGGCGATGGCGGCAGCTATGGCCTCTCTGCGATGTTCGGGCTGCTGGCGATCTATGCCTGGAATCGCGGCTTTGCCGATATGCACGCCGATGATCTCGCGCTGATCTTTGCCGTGCCGGTGTATGATACGCTGCGGCTGATCGTGCATCGGGTGGCAGTGGGCAAAACCCCGTTCACCGCCGGCCGCGACCATCTGCATCACTATCTCTATGCCCATTGGGGCTGGCCGCGACCGTTGCCCTGGGTGCTGGCGCTGGTTGCCATTCCCAATCTGGGTGCCATCCTGTTGCCGGGAACCGGGGTCATCTGGCTTGGCGTCACGCTGGTGGGCTATCTGGCGCTGGTGTGGGCATCCATGCGACCGGCTGCGGCCTTCACAACACGCTGAACCTGCTATTTTAAGCTTGGCAAGTGGCAGGCTAACCCGCTATCAGCCGCGCTCCATGCAGGGCACCTACTCTGCATTCCTCCGGAATTGGGGTGTCGCCAAGCGGTAAGGCACCGGTTTTTGGTACCGGCATTCCCAGGTTCGAATCCTGGCACCCCAGCCACCGGAATGGCAATTCGGAGCGCTCGGCATATGGCTGTGTTGGTTACCGGCGCGGCCGGCTTCATCGGCCATGCGGTCTGCGCTGCGCTGTTGCAGCGCGGCGAAGCGGTGGTTGGCATCGACGAGATGAACAGCTACTATCCTGTGGCTTTGAAGCAGGCCCGGCTGGAAACGTTGATCGACCATCCGCAATTCCGTTTCGCCAGGCTGGATTTTGCCGATCTTTCCGCCTTGCAGGCGGCCTGCGCCGGGCAGCCGATCGACCGCATTGTGCATCTGGGGGCGCAGCCGGGGGTGCGCTATTCGCTGGAAAATCCTGCTGCCTATGTTCGCAGCAATCTGGCCGGGCATGTCAGCCTGCTGGAACTGGCGCGGGCCATCGGTGTGCAGCACATGGTCTATGCGTCTTCCTCGTCGGTTTATGGCGGCAATGAGAGGCTGCCCTATGCGGTGTCTGATCCGGTGTTGCAGCCGCTGTCGCTGTATGCGGCAAGCAAGCGCAGCAACGAATTGATGAGCGAATCCTATGCGCATCTGTTTCGCTTGCCGTTGACCGGCTTGCGCTTCTTCACCGTTTACGGCCCGTGGGGCCGGCCGGACATGGCGGTGTGGAAGTTCACCGAGGCGCTGTTTTCCGGTAAGCCATTGCCGCTGTATGCCGGCGGCACGCTGCAGCGGGATTTCACCTATATCGATGACATCGTGCGCGGCGTTCTGGCGGCGCTCGATCGGCCACCGGCGGATGATGCGGTGGAAAAGCCGGGTGGCAGCCTGTCACCGCACGCGCTGTACAATCTGGGCAATCACCGCCCCGAACGGGTGCAGGATCTGGTGCGGGCGATCGAGGCGGCCGCGGGGCTGCCGGCGACCTGCGAAATGCTGCCGATGCAGGCGGGCGATGCGGAAGCAACCTATGCCGACATTGCGTTGACCACGCGCGATCTTGGCTGGACTCCGGACATCGATCTGACGGAAGGCATCCCGCGTTTTGTCGCCTGGTATC
>JAIMJL010000105.1 GCA_020693225.1 Sandarakinorhabdus sp.
CCGCTACTGAGGCTGCTCGCTGCCGCGATATTGTTCCCGCTTGGGCCCCAGATAGCCGAACAGCCAGGCCGCCACCTTGCGCATCTGGATTTCCTCCGACCCTTCGGTGATGCGATAGCGGCGGTGGTGCCGATAGATGTGCTCGAACGGCTTGTGCCGCGAATAGCCCATGGCGCCATGCACCTGCATCGCCCGATCTGCCGCCTCGCAAACCAGCCGGTTGGCCCAGTAGTTGCACATCGAAACCTTGTCAGACAGCCGCTTTTCCACCTCCGGCTTGCTCATCTGGTCCATCTCCCAGGCCGTCTTGCGGATCAGCAGGCGCAGCATTTCGCATTGCGTCGCCAGCTCCACCAGCGGGAACTGGATCGCCTGATTTTCCGCCAGCGCCTTGCCGAACGGCTTGCGGGAGCGGGCATACTTCACCGATTCCTCGATGCAATAGGTGGCTGCCCCCAAGGATGAGGCCGCCTGCCGGATGCGGTTCTCGTGCACGAAATGCTGCGCCAGCGCGAGGCCGCCGCCCGGTGGACCAAACAGCGCCGAATCGGGCACCCACACTTGGCGGAAGCTGACGCGGGGGTGATCGGTCGGCATGTTGAAGGTCCACAAATATTCTTCGATCGTCACCCCCGGTGCATCGGCCGGCACCAGGAAGCAGGAAATACCGGCAGCATCGCCATCCTTGCCCGACACGCGCGCAAACAGCGCGCAGTGCGTCGCCACATGCATGCCGGTGGTCCACATCTTCTCGCCATCGATGCGCCAGCCCGGTACCCCGTCGCGCATCTCCGGCGCGGCGCGGGTTTCCATATGGGTTGCATCCGATCCATGATCGGCTTCGGTGAGGCCGAAGGTGATGATCCGCTCGCCGTTCAGCATGCCATCCACGAACTCCGCCTGCTGCGCCGCGGTGCCGAAATCGCGAAACATCAGGATGAAGGGATTGTTGCCCACAATCGAATGTTCATTCTGCAGATCATTGTGCAGCCCCAGCCCCTTGGCCGCCAGATGCTCGCGGATCACCGCCATCCAGAGGTTGGAGCCATCCTTGCCGCCAACGTCGCTGGGCATCGAAAAGCGATAATGGCCGGCCTTGTCGGCGCGGCGCTTGGCTTCCCACAGCAGCTGCTCCCAGTCATGCCTTGGCAGGCCGCCATTGTCCCAATCGGTGCGGGCATTCTCACGGCGGTGATCGAAGAATCGCTCATTGTCGTCCTGCGCCTGCAATGGCTTGATTTCGGCTTCGATGAAGCCATCCAGCTCGGCCAGATAGGCCACAAGATCGTTCGGCAGCGCAAAGTCCATGGTGCAGTCTCTCCCCTTGTTGTTTGCTGCTGTCAGGCATCCCCCGCTGCGCCCGGGCGAACGGCTGCCAGAACCAGCATGGAAGCCAGCAGAAAGGCGACCGCAACCCCGATTCCCGGACGCACCGAGCCGGTGGATGCCGCGATGATCCCCACCAGCGTCGGCCCGATGAAGGCTGTCGCCTTGCCCACGAAGGAATAGAGGCCGAAATAGGCGGCAATCCGCGCCTGCGGGGCAAGCGTTGCCATCATGGTGCGCATGCCGGCAATCGTGAACGCCGCGCCGGCCGCAATGATGCCCCCCGAAGCCATGAACCCCCATTCCTGCGGTGTGGCAAGCGGCTTTGAAAGGGCAACACCGGTCGGCACGCCAAACACCCTTTCCGCATCGGTCAGCATAACCGAAGCAGCACCAAAGGCCATCAGCCCCAACCCCAGCATAGACAGCCGCTTGCAGCCGATCCGGCCATCGATCCAGCCCGCAGCGAAGCCCCCCAGCACGCCGAAGCTAGTGATCACCAGCCCGAAGCGCGCCAGCGTATCGGCCTTCCAGCCGAAGGATGCCGCCGCCAGCACCGCGCCGAAGCCGAACACGATCGCCATGCCGTCGGCCGATACCATGCGGGCAATCAGGAACAGCCGCATGGTGCGATCGCGCCAGGCTTCCAGCAGCGTTGCGCGCAGATCCAGCAGGCCCTGCTTCACCGAAGCGGCCCGGACTTGCGGCCGATCGTTCGCAACCAGCAGAAACGGGGTCAGGAACAAGAGAATGCAGGCAGCGGCCAGCGGCCCGGCCAGCCGGTCGATGGAATTGGGCACCTCCGCCAGCACCGCCGGCGCCGCCTGCGAGACGCCGAGTACCACCAGCAACACCGCCATCCCGACCAGCTGGCTGATTCCGAACGACAGGCCGGACAGCAGCCCCATCTTCTGCGGCCGGGCGGAAACCGGCAGAAAGGCATTGCCGAACTGGTTCATCAATTCGGCCGCCACCGATCCGGCAAACACCGCAAAGGCAATCGGCAACAGCGGCACGCCGGGAAAGGCAAACCACAGGCTGGCCGAGGCCAGAAACGCAACCAGCGCCGAACCGGCAAGCCAGGGCTTCAGCCGCGCCCCGGAATCGGCGATGGAGCCAAGCACCGGCGCAAGAATGGCAATCGCCAGCCCGGCCGCGCCCAGCGCAAAGCCCCACATCGCCGCCCCCTCGGCCTGCGATGCCGCCAGCGTTCCGGCGAAATAGGGCGCAAACACATAGCGTTGCACCAGATTGAAAAAGGGCTCGTTGGCGGCTTCCGTCAAAGACCAGGCCGCTTCCTGCCGGTTCAAGCCCTTCGCCATCGGGCGCTCGCTCAACGGCTCCAAGGCAGCCGGTCCAGATCGACATTGCCACCCGTCAGGATGATGCCAAGCGTCTGGCCGCGCGCATCGAACCGGCCCTCCAGCAGCGCCGCCAGCGGCACCGCGCAGCTTGGCTCAACGATGATCTTCATGCGGCTCCAGATCAGCCGCATCGCCTCGATGATCGCGCTTTCCGAAACCGCGACAACCGCGCTCACTCGCTCGCGCATCACGCCGAAGGTCATGGCGCTCATCGCTGTGGTCAGCCCATCGGCAATCGTGGTCACCGGCAGCACCTGCGGTTGCAGCATACCGCTGGCAAAACCGCGCGCCGCATCATCACACGCCAGCGGCTCGCAGGCGACAACCCTGGTGGCCGCCGAAAGCGCCGCCGTGGCGAGCGCCGTGCCCGCCAGCAACCCGCCGCCGCCCACCGGGCACAGCAAGGCATCGAGCGGCAGCCCGGCGTCTTCCAGCAATTCCACCGCACAGGTGCCCTGCCCTGCCGCCACCAGCGGATCGTCAAACGGCGGGATAAAGGCCGCGCCGGTTTCCCGCAACAGCTGTGCCACGCCCGCCTCCCGCGCAGCCAGCGTTGGCGCACATTGGATGATGCGGGCACCATAACCGGCAACCGCCGCCTTCTTCACCGCCGGCGCCGTACTGGGCATCACCACCCAGGCCGGAATCCCGCGCGTCCGCGCAGCAAGTGCCAGCGCCGCGGCATGGTTGCCAGACGAATGTGTCACCACTCCGCGCGCAGCCTCTGCCGCCTCCAGTGCCAGCACGGCATTGAACGCGCCGCGCGCCTTGAACGCACCGGCTTTCTGGAAATTCTCGCACTTGAACAGCAGCCGTGCGCCCACCACGGCATCGATCGCCGCGCAGGTCAGGATCGGTGTGCGATGCACATACGGCGCGATTCGGCCGTGGGCGATGCGGATGTCGGCAAAGGTCGGGGCGCGGGTCATGCCGGCAAACCTTGCGGCGGTGCGCGCTCCGGGTCAATTCGTTGACCTACGCGGCCGTCAGGCTAAGCCGTGGGCGGGGAGAGAAATCGCATGCGCATTCCAGAAAAGGGCCAGAGCGCCGATGCCGTGATGGCCCGGCTTGCCAGCTACGGCGCCAACGACCTGCCGTGGCGCGAAGGCAAGACCTTCGCCTATGTCTACGAAGCGGGGCGCGATGTGGAGGCGCTGGCCAAGGCCGCCTACATGGCCTTCCTCACCGAAAACGCGCTCGATCCCACAGTCTATCCGTCCCTGCTGCGGTTCGAGAACGAAATCGTCGCAATGGCGATCGCGCATTTGCGCGGAGACGGGGATTGCGTCGGCAATTTCACCAGCGGCGGCACCGAAAGCTGCATGCTGGCAGTGAAGACCGCGCGCGATCTCGCCCGCAGCGAACGCGGCATCGCCGAGCCGCACATGGTGCTGCCGGTCACCGCACACGCCGCCTTCCAGAAGGCGGCGCATTATTTCGACATGCCGTGCACTTTGGTGCCGGTCGATCCGCACAGCTTCAAGGTGCAGCCCGAAGCGATGGCCGCAGCCATCCGCCCGGAAACCATCCTGCTGGTCGGCTCCGCCTGCCAATATGCGCATGGCGTCATCGATCCGATCCCAGAACTCGGCGCACTCGCCCGGCAGCGCGACCTGCTGCTGCATGTCGATGCCTGCATCGGCGGCTTCATCCTTCCCTATTTCCGCCGCCTGGGCGCGGCCGTCACCGATTTCGATTTCGCCGTGCCGGGCGTGACCTCGCTATCGATGGATTTTCACAAATATGCCTATGCCCCCAAGGGCGCCTCGGTCATCCTGCACCGCAACAAGGCGCTGCGCCGCCACCAGATCTTCACCACCGCCAGCTGGACCGGCTATTCGGTGATCAATCCCACCCTGCTGTCCACCAAATCCGGCGGGCCGCTGGCTGCCTGCTGGGCCGTGCTGCACTATCTGGGCGACAGCGGCTACATGCGCTTTGCCGAGCGGACGCTGGCCGCCACGCGCACCATCGCAGACGCCATTCGCAACACGCCGGGCGTTCGGCTGATGGCCGAGCCGGAAAGCTCGCTGATTGCCTTCACGGCAGACGACTTCCCGGTGTTCCCGATCGTCGATTCGATGCGTGCAAAGGGCTGGTTCGTGCAGCCGCAGCTGGGCTTCATGGGCTCGCAGCAGAATATCCATCTCTCGGTCGGCCAGGCGACCTTCGATCTTGCCGAAAAATTCGTGCCGGATTTGCGCGCCGCCATCGCAGAGGCAACAACCAGCACCAGCGCCATACTGCCCGAGCCGGTACGGGACCTGTTGGGCGCCTTGACCGAGGAAAGCTTCACCCCGGAAACCTATCGCCAACTGATGGCCATGGGGGGCGCCGCCGACGGCCTGCCGCAGGGCACCAGTGGCATCAATGCGATGCTGAACGCCATGCGCCCCGAAGTGGCAGCAAAGGTGATGACCGAATTCTTCAACGATCTCTATGTGCAACCGGGCA
>JAIMJL010000106.1 GCA_020693225.1 Sandarakinorhabdus sp.
TGACGGCGTCCTTGCCGTCGACGATACGGTGATCATAGCTGAGCGCGAGATACATCATCGGGCGGATGACGATCTGGCCGGCCTTCACGATGGGGCGATCCTCGATGCGGTGCATGCCGAGCACGCCGGATTGCGGCGGGTTGAGGATCGGGGTGCTCATCAGGCTGCCGAACACGCCGCCGTTGGAGATGGTGAAGGTGCCGCCCTGCAGCTCCTCGATCTTCAGCTGGCCGTCGCGCGCGCGCTTGCCGAAATCGGCAATCGCCAGCTCGGTGTTCGCAAAGCTGCGCTGTTCGGCATTGCGCAGGATGGGGACGACGAGGCCATTGGGGCTGGAGACGGCGATGCCGATGTCGGCGTAATCGTGGAACACGATCTCGTCGCCTTCGATGCGGCCGTTGACGGCAGGGACATCGCGCAAGGCGAGCACGCAGGCCTTCACGAAGAAGGACATGAAGCCGAGGCGGACGCCGTGCTTCTTGTCGAACTCGTCCTTGTAGCGGGCCCTCGCCTCCATCACGGCGGTCATGTCGACATCGTTGAAGGTGGTGAGGATGGCGGCGGTGTTCTGCGCCTCCTTCAGGCGGCGGGCGATGGTTTGCCGCAGGCGGGTCATCTTCACGCGCTCTTCGTGGCGGGTGGGGGCGGTGGAGGCAGCAGAAGAAGAGGCAGCAGAAGAAGAAAGCTGGGCCCCGGCTTTCGCCGGGGTGACGGGCGAGGAGTCGGCGGGGGCTTCGCCGCTGGCGATGCGGCGGCGGGCGGCGGGGCCGGTGGTGGAGAGTTGAGGCTCGGGGAGTGAGGCGGCCTTGGCCGCAGCGGGGATGACTTCGCCGGCGGCCTTGGCCGCGGCGGGGATGACTTCGGGAGTGGGTTTGGCGCCTTCGCCAGTGGGGCTGCCGGCTTCGCCATCGGGGGCGTGGGCGGCGGCGGGGGTTTCGGGCTTGATGGGGGTGGCCGTGGTCGCTTCGCCGATCTGCGCGATGGCAGCGCCGACAGCGACCGTGTCGCCTTCCTTGAAGAGGTGGGCGGTGAGCGTACCGGCAGCGGTTGCGTTGACTTCGACCGCGACCTTGTCGGTTTCCAGGCTGACGATGGGCTCGTCCAGCTTGACGCTGTCCCCCACCTGTTTCAGCCATTGGCCGACGGTGGCTTCGGTGATGCTTTCGCCAAGCGGCGGGATGATGACGTCCATGGGGGTGTCCTTCAGGCCGCGCGCAGCGGGTGATTCGGCGTTGCCGCCTGGGCAGCTGTGGATTTCAGACTGGTGCGAATGGCGGCCTTTACCGCGGCCTTGCCCTGCCCGAGCGCCTCGGCGATCAGCTTGGCCTGTTCGGCGGCGTGGCGGCGGGCGAGGCCGGTGGCGGTGGAGGCAGCGGCGGCGCGGCCGGCGTAAGTGGGGCGACGGCCGAGCGCCTCTTCGATCAGCGGCTCGACGAAGCTCCACGCGCCGGCGTTCTTCGGCTCTTCCTGCGCCCAGACAATCGATTCGAGCTCGGGGAAGCGGGCGGCATAGTCTGCCAGCACTTCGCCGGGGAAGGGATAGAGCTGCTCGACCCGCAGGATGTAGATATCGTCGCGCTGCTGTTCGTCGCGGGCGTCGGCGAGGTCGAAATAGACTTTGCCGGAGCACAGGATGAGGCGGCGCACCTTGCTGTCGTCCACGGTGGCCAGATCATCAAGGCAGCGGTGGAACTGCGAGCCTTCGGCCATGTCGCTCAGGGCCGAGACGGCGCGCTTGTGCCGCAGCAGCGATTTCGGCGTCATGATGATGAGCGGCTTGCGGAAGGGGCGGAGCATCTGCCGCCGCAGAATGTGGAAATAGTTGGACGGAGAGGTGCAGTTGGCGACCTGGATATTGTCTTCCGCGCACAGCTGCAGATAGCGTTCGAGGCGGGCCGAGCTATGCTCCGGCCCCTGCCCTTCATAGCCATGTGGCAGCAGCATGACGAGGCCGTTGGCGCGCAGCCACTTGGCTTCGCCGGCGGCAATGAACTGATCAATCATCACCTGCGCGCCATTGGCGAAATCGCCGAATTGCGCCTCCCACATCACCAGCGTTTTCGGATCGGCGCCGGCAAAGCCATATTCATAGCCCAGCACGCCGAATTCGGAGAGCGAGGAATCGAGGATTTCACAGAAGCCCCCGAGCTGGGCCAGCGGCACATATTTCTGGCCGTTGGTCTGATCGACCCACACGGCGTGGCGCTGCGAGAAGGTGCCGCGGCCGCTGTCCTGCCCGGAAAGGCGGATGCCGTAGCGGTTGGGCTGTTCGGTGAGCAGCGAGGCGAAGGCGAGGCTTTCGGCGGTGGCCCAGTCGATGCCCTGCCCTGCGGCAACCGCGGCGGCGCGGGCATCGATCACCCGGGCGAGGGTTTTGTGGATGCTGACGCTTTCGGGAACGCTGTGCAGGCGGGCGGCGAGATCCTGCAGCTTGGCCGCGGGCACGCCGGTTTCCGCGCCGCGCCGGGCGGTGACGGGGTCGGCGGGCTGGTGCAGGCCAACCCAGCGGCCGCCGAACCATTGCGCATTGTCGGCCTTGAACTGCTTGGCGGCTTCGAAATCGGCTTCGAGGCCGGCGATGAAGCCATCGGTCATCGCCTGCACGTCGGCGGTGCTCAGCACGCCTTCGGCAACCAGCCGCTTGCCATAGAGCTCGCTGACGGAGGGGTGCTTGCGAATGGCGGCATACATCAGCGGCTGGGTGAAGGCCGGTTCATCGGCTTCGTTGTGGCCGAAGCGGCGATAGCACCACATATCGATCACCACGTCGCGGTTGAACCGCTGGCGGAACTCGGTGGCGACCTTGGTGGCGAAGGTTACGGCTTCCGGCTCGTCACCATTCACATGGAAGATCGGCGCCTGCACCAGCTTGGCGACATCGGACGGATAGGGGCTGGAGCGGGCAAAGGCGGGGCTGGTCGTGAAGCCGACCTGGTTGTTGATGATGAAATGCAGGGTGCCGCCGGTGGAATAGCCGGGGACGCCGGAAAAACCGAAACATTCGGCAACGATGCCCTGCCCGGCAAAGGCGGCGTCGCCGTGCATCAGGACGGGCAGCACCTCGTCCTGCTGGGCGTCGGCGGGAACCAGCGTATCACCATTGCCGCGCAAGGTCTGGGTGGCGCGGACCTTGCCGAGAACGACCGGATTGACCGCTTCCAGGTGCGACGGGTTGGGCGCCAGCGACAGGTGCACCCGGTTGCCATCGAACTCGCGGTCGGTGGAGGTGCCGAGGTGGTATTTCACATCACCCGAGCCGCCGACATCTTCCGGGTTGGAGGAGCCGCCGGAAAATTCGTGGAAGATCGTCTTGAACGGCTTCTGCATCACATTGGCCAGCACGTTGAGCCGGCCGCGGTGCGGCATGCCAATGACGATTTCCCTGACGCCCCCGGCACCGCCCACCTTGATGATCGATTCGAGCGCCGGAATGGCGGCTTCGGCGCCTTCGAGGCCGAACCGCTTGGTGCCGACATATTTGCGCGCGAGGAACTTTTCGAACTGCTCGGCTTCGATCAGCTTGTTGAGGATCGCCACCTTGCCGCGCGGGGTGAAGTGGATCTCCTTGTCGCGGCCTTCGATCTTTTCCTGCAGGAAGCGGCGCTCTTCCACATCGTTGATGTGCATATATTCGATGCCGACATTGCCGCAGTAGTTGCGACGCAGGATATCGACCAGCTCGGCAACCGTTGCGGTTTCCAGCCCGCCGAACATGCCGCCGATGTAAAGCGTGCGGGCGGGATCGGTGAGGCCGTGGAACTCGGGGGTGAGATCGGCCGGCAGCGCGCGCCTTTCGAGGCCCAGCGGATCGAGGCTGGCGGCCAGATGCCCGCGCACCCGATAAGTGCGGATGAGCATCATCGCGCGGATGGAATCCTCGGCGGCGAGCCTGGCCGCATCGGAGCTGGCCGCATCGGAACCGGCAGCAGGCGCCGGCTTGCCGGTGGCGCGGGCGACCGCCGCCGCAGCCTTGCCGGCGTCCAGCTTGCCGGCGAGGCCAGCATCCAGCGACAGGGTAATCTCGTCGTCCGGGTTCAGCGGCCAACCGGGGCGGGACCAGCTGGGGCGTTCCAGGCTTTCGGGCATGCCCTCACCGTCTGTACCCTGGTCGCCTGTCCCCTGATCGTCTGTCATTGCTCATAACCTCACGCGGTGTCGACCGCCCGATAGCCGGTAAGGCGCGCGCTCTCAACAGGCGATGATGCCATCATGGCTGCTATGTGTTCGCGGGCTTTCAGCCGGCGAGCAGCGCCTTCAGCGTGGTGCCAAGCTCGGACGGGCTGGGGCTGACGCGGATGCCGGCGGCCTGCATGGCGGCGATCTTGTCTTCCGCCTTGCCCTGGCCGCCGCTGACGATGGCGCCGGCGTGGCCCATGCGGCGGCCGGGAGGGGCCGACGTTCCGGCGATGAAGCCGACCATCGGCTTCTTGCGGCCGCGCCTTGCTTCGTCGGCGATGAATTGCGCGGCTTCTTCCTCGGCGCTGCCGCCGATTTCGCCGATCATGATGATGGATTTGGTGGCATCGTCGCCTAAGAACATTTCCAGCATGTCGATGAAGTTGGTGCCATTGACCGGGTCGCCGCCGATGCCGACGGCCGTCGTTTGGCCCAGCCCTTCGTTGGTGGTCTGGAACACAGCTTCGTAGGTGAGGGTGCCGGAGCGCGAGACGACGCCGACCGAGCCCTTGGAGAAGATGCCGCCGGGCATGATGCCGATCTTGCACTCGCCCGGCGTCAGAACGCCGGGGCAGTTGGGGCCGATCAGGCGGGACTTCGATCCCGTGAGCGCGCGCTTCACCGGCACCATGTCCAGCACCGGGATGCCCTCGGTGATGCAGACGATGAGCGGGATTTCGGCGGCAATGGCCTCCAGAATGGCGTCTGCCGCGCCCATCGGCGGGACATAGACGACCGACGCATCGGCACCGGTTGCATGGCGGGCTTCGGCGACGGTTTCAAACACCGGCAGGCCAAGGTGCGTCTGGCCGCCCTTGCCGGGGGCGACGCCTCCGACCATCTTCGTGCCATAGGCGATGGCCGCTTCGGAGTGGAAAGTGCCCTGCTTGCCGGTGA
>JAIMJL010000020.1 GCA_020693225.1 Sandarakinorhabdus sp.
AGCACATCCAACAAGAATCAAGAGGCTGATTGGGTTTGGACCCTAGGAGGCGACATCGGCCGGTCGCAACAGACCTCCGCTGCCCTAGCGGTGCGACGCGGCGCTAGAGCATGTTCCGATGCTGGTGATTCCGATAGAGCGCCTTCCGACCAACGTGCCCCACCGGGACGGAGCCGCTCTGGCGGTCGTGTCAGGAAGGGTCAAGTTGGCCGAAAAGCGCTCTGGCGCGAAACACACTCTCAGATCAGCATGCCGAATCGGGGCCATGACATAGGCCGCAAGCGGCACCACGCAGCTTGCGGCCCATGTGGCAAATTCACTGTTTAGAGCATGTTTCGATCTGGCGGAATCACCAGCATCGGAAACCCATGCGGAAAATCAAAAGGATAGAGCGGCCGTTTTGATCCAATCAGAACGGGACTCGCTCTAGAAGCGCAAACCTGCCTCCACGCCGATCATCCGCCGTGCGCCCGGCGAAATGAAGCTGCCGCCGAACTCGATCGCGGGGATCGCTTCGTTGATATATTTCTTGTCGAAGATGTTGTCGGCAAACACCGCCAGCGACCAGTTATGGCCTTCCACGCCAATGCGGCCGTTGAACACATCGAAGGCATCGCGGCGGGCGACATCATAGCGGGCATTGCCAACAAAAGCCGGCAAGCCGAGCGCCGAGCCGGGGAGCAGGCCGCTGAACAGGGTGGGGGTTTCCTGATTCTGCACGGTGTGGAACCAGGTGGGGCCGGTGCGGCGCCAATCGGCACGGGCCGTGACGGCGAAGGCGTCGGACACCGGCAGCCGCAGCTGGGTGCCGATGTTTATGGTATAGTCGGCAGTGTAGGGAGATTTGTTGCCCACGGTGGAGGGCCGCGAGCTGTTCTTCTTGATTTCGCTGCCGGTCACATTGCCGGAGCCGAACACCGTCCAGCCATCGAGGATGCTGGCGGTAACATTCAGCTCTCCGCCGTAGAGATCGACCTTGTCGATATTGGAGACAACCCGCAGCAGGCCGAAGCTGCCGACGAAGAACTCGAAGAACTGCATGTCGGTGACTTGCGTGTAGAAGCCGGCCAGGTCGAAGCTGATGCGGCCATCGAGCAGCCTGCCCTTCAGGCCCGCCTCGAAGGCGCTGGAGGTTTCCTTGTCATACTGGTCTTCGATGGTGACTTCGGCATCGATGAACTGGACGAAATTCTGGTCAACGATGGCCGCCGAGCCCTGGTTGTTGAAGCCGCCGGATTTGAAGCCGATGCCCCAGTTGGCAAACAGGTTGACATCGTCTGCCACGGCGTAGCGCAGCGTGATCTTCGGCTGGATCTGCTCGAACACGCGCGATTGCGGCCGGATGGCACCACCGCTCTGGCCGGGGTTGATCGGGCCGCCCGTGATCGGATCGGTGACGAGCGGCACGAGATTGGTGACGCTGCGGTCTTCGATATCGTAGCGCACCGCGACGCCAAGGGTAAAGGCATCGCTCGGCTTCCAGTCAACCGAGCCGAAGGCAGCATAGACATTGGTGCGGAAGCGATCGTTGAACAGTTGCGAGGTGGGGTTGCTGCTGCCCGGCGCATTATACAGCACGGGCGAGACGCCCTGCCCAAGGTCAGCGCCCAGGCTGATGCCGGTTTCGCGCTTGATGTTGAGATAATAGGCGCCGGCCGACCAGTCGACCTGGCCGAACTCGCCGGTGAAGCGGACTTCGGTGGAGAAATCCTCCTGCGTGCGGGTTTGCAGCTGGGTGCCGTCGCAGGTTGTTGGGCTGTAGGCGCCGAAGGTGGACCCGTTGGCGGGATCGAAGATGAAGGGGATCGGCGTTTTGCCGATGAAGGTGGGCGAGTTCTGCGGGAAGCCGGTGAGCGCGGCAGTGCTGCCAAAGCAGGCATCCGACACCGCAAGGTTGGTCGGGTTGGCCGGCGCGCCGAGCGCGGGGGCGATGTAGCGGGCGAAATCGGCCGAGGTGCCGTCAGCGGTCAGCGCCTGATCGACCTTGGAATAGAGCACCCAGGCGGTCATCTTCGAGGCTTCGAACTGGTGCGTCAGCTTGGCGGAAACCTCGAAGGTTTCCTGATCATTGGTGGGGCGGATGTTGCCATAATAATCAAATGGATGCTTGTTCACGTCTTCGTAGAAATCCGGGTTCACTGCGGCGAAATTGGGCAGGTGGAACGAAGCGTTGAAGTTGATCGAGGCTCCGGACAGGTCGGCATAGCGGCTTTTCAGGTCCAGCTCGGTATCGTCCCCCAGTTGCGCGACGATGCGGCCATCGATGCTCCAGACTTTCTGGTCGTCCACCACTTTCGCGTCGAGGAAGCGGTTGGTGAAGAAGCCGTCGGTCTGGCGGACATAGCCAGACAGGACAAAGCCGATGCGGTCGGTGATCGGGCCGGCAACATAGGCATCGCCTTCCCAGCTGTTTTGCTCGGCATAGCTGCCACGGAAGCCGGCTTCGAGTGCGGAGCCGGGCTTCAGCGTCTGGATGGCAATGGCGCCGGCGGCGGCGTTGCGGCCATAGAGCGCGCCTTGCGGGCCTTTCAGGATTTCGATCTGCCTGAGCGTGCCCTGGCGCTGGTTCAGCTGCGCGGTGTTGGTTTTCAGGATGCCGTCCACCACCAGCGCGACCGAGCTTTCGGCGTCGCGCGCGCCGTTGATGCCTCGGATGTTGATCTGGGTGTCGCCTGCTTCGGCGGTGCCGGTGACGATGGTGACGCCGGGGGTCAACTGCACAAAATCTTCAGCCGTGGCGATACGCGCCTGCTCGATGGTTTGCGCGGTTAGCACCGTAACGGAGGCAGGGACATCCACGGCGCGTTCGTCGGTGCGACGGGCAGTGACGATGATCTCATCAGTCTCGGCGGCAGCAACCGCTTGCGCCAGCGCCGGCGTGGCGACAGGGCCAGCAAGCGCGGAAGACAGCAGCAGGGCGGAAAACAGCGTGTGGCGGGGCATGGCGGATACTCCGTGAAAGACTTGTTACATGGGCGATATTGTATACAATGCGCCATGGTCAATGGCATTTGCGTCAGGTTTGGTGAGTCGGCGGCGGGGCGTGTCCTGCTTGCAACAGAGGCAGGCTGATGTCGAAAGCATCCGATCGGGCCTATCGGCGCATCCGCGAAGGCATTGTTGGTGGCGAATGGGCGCCGGGGGCGCCGCTGCGTGAGGAAGAGCTGGCTGCGCTGTGCGGTGTATCGCGGACACCGGTGCGCGAGGCTCTTCGCCGACTGGAGGCGGAGTATTTGCTGCGGCGGACGGATGGTGCGCGCAGCTTTGTGGCCGACTGGACAGCCGACGATGTGGCGGAGATGTTTGCACTGCGGGCCTTGCTGGAAGGCCATGCTGCGGCGCGGGCAGCCTTGCGCATCGATGCCGATGGCCTGAACGCTTTGGAGCAGTTGAACGCCGTGGTGGGAAAGGCGGCGGAAACCGGCGATGCCGAGGCGTTTCTGGCGGCCAATCGCGGCTTTCACACAAAGCTGCTGCAGGCGGCCCAGTCGCCGCGTCTGGCCGCGATGCTGACCGCGCTGGTGGAGCAGCCGGTGGTGCGCCGCACGGCACAGCACTATCGTTTGCAGGAGTTTGTGCAATCGCATGCCGAGCATGCCGCGCTGATCGACGCGATGCGGCGGCGCGATGCCGCCTGGGCGGAGAGCGTGATGGTGGGCCACATCAAGCGGGCCTTTCACGCCTTTTCGGACGCGCGCGGCTGAGCTTTTTCAGATCACCCCTTCGGCTTGCAGACCGGCCAGGTCGGCGTGGCTGAGGCCCAGCAGTTCGCCATACACGCGCTCGTTCCAGCTGCCCATCGGCTGGCCGGGCCAGGTGACTTCGCCGGGCGTGGCGGAGAGCTTCGGAAAGACATTCTGCATGATGAGATTGGCGAAATCCGGGTGGGCGACCTTCACCAGCGCCTCGCGGGCGGCGAAATGCGGATCGGCCAGCATATCGGGCGCCTTGAAGATCTTGCCGGCGGGGACACCATGCTGCTCCATGATGCGCAGCACCTCGGCCGCCGGATGTTGCCGGGTCCAGTCGGAAATCAGATCGTCCAGCTCCTGCTGGCGTTCGCCGCGCGCATTGTGGGTGGCATAGCGTGGATCCTTGCCCAGCTCGGGCCGGCCCATGGCTTCGGCAAGCCGGGTCCAGACACTGTTCTGGTTGGCGCCGATCAGGATGTCGCCATCAAGACAGGGGTAGACATTGGAGGGGGCCACGCCCGGCAGGATGGAGCCGGTGCGTTCGCGGATGAAGCCGCCTTCGGTGTATTCGGGCACGGTCGATTCCATCATCGCCAGCACGGCTTCATAAATGGCCGAATCTACAATTTGCCCTTCGCCGGTGCGGTGGCGGTGTTGCAGCGCCATCAGCGCGCCGAGGCAGGCGAAGGTGGCGGCGAGGCTGTCGCCGATGGAGAGGCCAACCCGGCTGGGCGGCGTGCCTGGGTCGCCCGCCAGGTTACGGATGCCGCCCATGGCTTCACCGATCGAGCCATAGCCGGCGCGTGGGGCATAGGGACCGGTCTGGCCATAGCCCGACACGCGGATCATGATGAGGCCGGGATTTTCCGCTGCAAGGTCCGGGTAACCAAGACCCCATTTTTCCATCGTGCCGGGGCGGAAATTTTCCAGCAGGAAATCCGACTTCTTCACCAGTCGCTTGAGAAGATCCTGGCCGCGGGGGTCGCGCAGGTTGAGCGTGATGGTTTTCTTGTTGCGCGCCACAACCGGGAACCACAGCGGCTTGCCGCGCCCCCACTGCCGCATCGGATCGCCTTCGGCCGCATCGCCGGGCTTTGCGGGAGGCTCGATCTTGATCACTTCGGCGCCATGATCGGCCATCAGCTGGCCGCAGAAGGGCCCGGCGATGAGCTGGCCCATCTCGATCAGCCGCAAACCGTCCAACGCTCCCTGTGCCATGGCTTTTCCATCCTCTCGCTTGCTCTATGCTACCGGCGGGCATATAGCGGCTCAAGGGTTTTGTATACAATTGGCTGATGAGGGAACGCAGCAAAGTGTCTATCGCCACCGCAGGTAAAGCATCGGTCGCCATCGTTGAGGTGGGCGCGCGCGATGGCTTGCAGAACGAAAAGGAGATTGTCGGCACCGCCGACAAGGTGGCGCTGCTCAATCGGCTGATTGCGGCGGGCGCGAAGCGGCTGGAGGTCGCGAGTTTCGTGAACCCGGCGCGGGTGCCGCAGATGGCCGATGCTGAGGCGGTGATCGAAGCATTGCCGGATCGTGCGGATGTGAGCTATATCGGGCTTTGCCTGAACAAGCGCGGCGTGTTGCGCGCGCTGGCCAGCCGCGAGGGAAACCGGCGCGGCGTGGACGAGGCCGGCTGTGTGCTGGTGGCCTCCGATACTTTCGGGCAGAAGAATCAGGGCCAGACCATATTGGAAGGCATTGCTGAGAACCGGGACATGCTGCGGCTGGCGCGTGAAGGTGGGCTGGTGCCGCAAGTGACGATTTCGGCGGCGTTCGGCTGCCCGTTTGAAGGCGCTGTGCCGCCCGAAACCGTGGCGCGGCTGGCCGGCGAAATGGCTGACGCGGGCGCAGTAGAAATTGCCCTGGCCGATACCATCGGGGTGGGCGTGCCGGCACAGGTGCGGGATCTCGTGGGCCGGGTACGCGAGGCGGCACCGGCGGTGCGGCTGCGGGCGCATTTTCACAACACGCGCGGCACCGGGCTGACCAACGCCTGGGCGGCCTATGAAGCAGGTGTGGAGGTGCTGGATTCGAGCCTCGGCGGGCTGGGCGGCTGCCCCTTTGCGCCGCGCGCGACCGGCAACATCGCAACGGAAGACCTTATCTACCTGTTGGATAGTTCAGGCGTGTCGTCTGGACTTGATCTGGATAGACTCATTGACATCAACCACTGGTTCGAGAGCGTACTCGGCCGGCCGCTGCCTTCCATGTTGGGCAAGGCGGGGACTTTCTGCGCAACGGGGGTGCCAACCGCATGAGCTATCGTCTGGGTGTCGATGTGGGTGGGACCTTCACCGATCTCTTGGTTGTGGATGAAGCAACGGGGGCAACCTTTCGCGACAAGGTGCCCTCCACGCCGGATGATCCCAGCCGGGCCGTGGTGGCCGGTGCGCGCGCGGTGTGCGAAGCCAATGGCATTGCCGCCGGCGATGTGGCGCTGTTTCTGCACGGCACGACCGTTGCAACCAACGCGGTGCTGGAAGGCAAGGTGGCGCGCGTCGGCTTGGTGGTGACGGAAGGCTATCGGCACATGTTGCAGATTGCCCGTTCGCTGGTGCCCGGCGGGCTGGCGGCGTGGATCATCTGGCCGAAGCCGGAACCGCTGGCACCGCTGGAGGCGACCGTGGAAGCGCCGGGGCGCATCGGCGCGGACGGCAGCATCGTGCGACCGCTCGACGAGGCGAGGCTGCGGGCCAACCTGGAAGCGCTGCGCGGCGAAAAGGTGGAGGCGATCACCATCTGCCTGATGAACTCCTATGTGAACGACGCGCACGAGCGGCGGGTGGCGGAGATCGTGGGCGAGATGTTCCCGGATCTTCCGGTGAATGTGTCGGCGGATATTCTGCCGGAAATGCAGGAATATGAGCGCGCGCTGACAACGGTGGCCAATTCGGCGGTGCGGCCCACGGTGAGCCGCTATGTCGCCAATCTGGAGCGCGAACTGAAGGGCTGGGGAACGCCGGCGAAGCTCAACCTGCTGCGATCGGATGGCGGACTGATGAGCGCGGAAAAGGCGCGTGAGGCGCCGGTCAATCTGCTGATGTCCGGCCCGGCGGGCGGCGTTGCGGGTGCGTTGTGGGTGGCGCAGAACTCCGGCTTTCCCAATGTGTTGACGCTGGATATGGGCGGCACCTCCACTGACGTGGCGCTGATCGAAGGCGGGGCACCGCGGCTGCGGCGCGAAACCAGCGTGGGGCATCTGACGGTTCGGGCCTCTTCGCTGGATGTGAAAACCGTGGGGGCCGGCGGCGGATCGATTGCAACCGTGCCGGAATTGACGGGCGCGCTGCGGGTGGGACCGCAATCGGCCGGCGCGGTTCCGGGGCCGGCGGCCTATGGCAAGGGTGGCACCTTGCCCACCGTGACCGACGCCAATGTGGTGCTGGGCTATCTGCCGGAAAATCTGCTGGGCGGCAGCTTCCGGCTGGACCGGGAAGCGGCGACCGCTGCGGTGAAAACCGTGGCCGATGCGCTGGGCATTTCGGTGATGGCGGCGGCCGAGGGCATCATCGCCATCGTCAACGAGAATATGTTTGGTGCACTGCGGCTGGTGAGTGTGGCGCAAGGCTATGACCCGCGCGATTTCGCGTTGATGCCCTTTGGCGGCGCCGGGCCGCTGCACGGCAACGCGATGGGCAAGCTGATGGGAAGCTGGCCGGTGATCGTGCCGCCGTCGCCCGGCGTGCTGTGCGCCTATGGCGATGCAACCACACGGCAGCGGGTGGATGCGCAACGCAGCTTCAACCGGCTGGCGAAAGACACCAGCGACGCAGAAGTCGGGGCGGTCATCGATACCATCATATCGCAGGTTTCCGGCGAACTGATCGGAGAAGGCGTCGCACCTGATGATGTCGAATTGCGGGTGGAGCTGGATTTCCGCTATGCCGGACAGGCGTTTGAAGTGCCGCTGTTCAGCCCGCCGGGTGCAACCATCGCCGAGCTGACCGCCCGCTTCGATGCGGAACACAAGCGGCTGTTTACCTTCAATCTTTCGGTGCCGCACGAAATCGTTAACATTCGCGTGGTGGCGCTGGGCAAGGCGGCCAATGTGGCACCGCAGGAGCTGCCGAGGGGCGATGGCAACCCGGCAATGGCCAAGCTGCGCGATGACAAACTGTGGATGGACGGGCGCGAGATGGAGGCGGTGATCTATGACCGCGCCAAGCTGCGCGCCGGCGATGTGGTGCCGGGGCCGGCAATCGTGATCGAAATGGATTCCACTACGTTGATCCACGCCGGGCATGCCGGAACGGTGGATGCTTTCGGTGCTATCCTGATCCAGCCATGCTGATGCGGGATAGGTTCGCGCGCTTGCTGATGCACCAGGCGCCCGCAAAGCCCGAGACGAACAAAGAGGAGAAATAGCCGATGCCGACGCGGATCAACGAAGCCAATCCCCGCCCGTTCGGAGAAATCGCCCTTGATACGGTAACGCTGGACATCATCGAGAATGCGCTGCGCAACGCGCGGGTGGAGATGGACGCAACGCTGGTGCGCACCGCCATGAGCCCCGGCATCCGCGAGCAGGGCGATGCCTTTCCGCTGATCGCCGATCCGTCGGGCAAGATGATCGTGGGCCAGTTCGGCAGCTTCATCGGCGGGTTCCTCGATGGCTGGGACGGCGAGATCGACGATGGCGACATGATCTTCCTGTCTGACCCCTACAGCTGCGAAGGGGCGATTTCGCATTCCAACGACTGGCTGGTTTTGTTGCCGGTGTATCGCGACGGGCGGCTGATCGCCTGGACGGCGATGTTCGGGCACCAGAGCGACATCGGCGGCAAAGTGGCCGGATCGATGCCGATCGATGCGCGATCGATCTTCGAGGAAGGGGTACGGATTCCCCCGGTTAAAATCTGGCGCAAGGGTGAATATAACGAGGATCTGGTGAAACTGGTGATGCACCAGACCCGCAAGCCGGACTGGTGTGCTGCCGATCTGAATGCGCTGATTGCCTCTTGCCGGGTGGCGGCAAGGCGGATTCACGAAATGTGCGACCGGTTCGGCGACGATGTCTATGTGTCGGCCACACAGGCCCTTCTGGCGCGCAACCATCGCGCGATGAAGGCGCTGATCGCTATGGCGATTGCCGAGGAGCCGATTTCGTTCGAGGACTATATCTGCGACGATGGCGTGGGTTTCGGGCCCTACAAGATCAAGTGCAGCATGTGGCGCGAGGACGACAAGGTGGTGCTGGATTTCACCGGCACCGATCCGCAGTCGGCCGCTTCGGTCAACTTCTTCCTCAACGAAAACATGTTCAAGATGTTCTTCGGCATCTACATGATCATGGTGTTCGATCCGGCCATTTTGTTCAACGATGGCTTCTATGATCTGATCGATGTGCGCATTCCAGAAGGCTCGCTGCTGAAGCCGCGCTATCCGGCGGCGCTTTCGGGGCGCACGCATGCGCTGGGGCGGATTTTCGACATTCTTGGTGGGCTGCTAGGCCAGAAAACGCCGGAGTTTCTCTGTGCTGCGGGCTTCTCCTCCAGTCCGCACCTGATGTTTTCCGGCACCGACCGGGCTGGCAAATGGTTCCAGCTGTTCCAGATCGGCTTTGGCGGCATTCCCGGCCGGCCGATGGGCGACGGGCCGGATGGCCATTCGCTGTGGCCAGGCTTCACCAATGTGCCGAACGAGTTTCTGGAACGGTATTTCCCGCTGCGCATCGAACGCTATGAGGCGCTGGCCGATACCGGCGGGGCGGGCCTGCACCGCGGCGGCAACGGCATCCACATGACCTATTGCTTCCTGGAACCGGGCAGTGTTTCGATTCACGACGACCGCTGGTTTGTGCCGCCGTGGGGTGTGAATGGTGGCGAGCCGGGCGCGCGCGCGCGGAAAATCCTGGAAAAGGCCGACGGCAGCCAGACGATCGTGCCGAACAAGATCGATACGCTGGATGTGGAGGCCGGCGACCTGCTGCATTTCATCACCTGGGGCGGCGGCGGCTGGGGCGACCCGCTGCTGCGTTCGCCGGAGCTGGTGGCAAAGGAAATCCGGCAGGGGCTGGTGAGCGTGGAGGGTGCGCTGCGCTATGGCGTGGTGGTGCGCGATGGTTCGGTGGACGCAGCGGCGACCGAGGCCTTGCGGGCGAAGATGCGCAGCGAGCGGGGCGAATTGCCGCTGTTCAACTATGGGCCGGGTATCGATGCGCTTCGCGAGCGGTCGTTGGCGGAAACCGGGTTGGCGGCACCGAAACAGCCGGTTTGGCGGCAGGAGCAGGCGCTGGCGGCGGAGTAGTTAGAGCATGTTCCGATCTGGTGGAATCACCAGCCTCGGAAACCCATGCGGAAAAACAGGAAGATAGAGCGGCCGTTCTATCGCGCCGGTTCGGCCATCTCAGCCGGCGGGATTTCGCCCAGCGAGGTGTCGGCCGAGCCGGGCGTCCAGGCCTGGCCGGGGCGGAACACCGTGTCGCGGCCTGCCATGATGTCGCCGGATGCAACCTGCAGGGAAAGTCGTTCGGAATCGCGGCGGATATATTCCTCGGCAATAGCGTTGACCGTTTTCGGATCGGTGCCCAGTTCGGTCAGAGAGATCTTGCCTACTTCCACCGCGCCGAGGAACAGTTCGCGCACCGCCAGTTCGATATCGGCCGATATCAGCCGCATATAGTGGGTGCGATCGTGCGCGCGGGCGACGATCTTCAAATGCGGGAAGGCGGCTCGCACGCCTTCCAGCCGGGCGGGATCCCAGGCGCGGCCGGTGGTGACAACGAGCAGTTGCGCGGTTGCGGCACCGGCTGCGCGCAACACATCGGGGCGGAAACCATCACCGAAATAGACCTTCCAGCCGAAGCTGCGCGAGCGTTCGATCTGCTCGGTCTTGGTATCGATCAGCACGACCTCGACGCCGCGCGCGTGCAGCAGCTGGGTGACAATCTGGCCGAAGCGGCCGTAGCCGATGACGATGGCGGTTCCCGGTGGCGCCGCTTCCGGCCCCTCCAGCTTGCGCGTTGCGGCTTGTTCGGGATCGGGGGCGAAGGTGCGCCACGCAAGCATCAGCAGCAGCGACGCCAGCATCGACACCGTGACAACCGCTGTGAACAGGGATGCAGCCTGCGAGGTTATCAGGACGCCGGTGACCGCGGCCCCAAGCAGCACGAAGGCGAACTCGCCGCCTTGTGACAGCAGCAGGCCAAGCGGGAAGGCTTCGCGCCAGGGCGATCCGAAGACGCGCGCCAGCAAGGTGATGACGACGGTTTTGGTGGCCAGCACGACCAGCACCAGCAGCAGGACGCGGCCGGGATAATCGAACACCACGCCCAGATTGAGCGCCATGCCGACGGCCAGAAAGAACAGCCCCAGCAACAGCCCACGGAAAGGCTCGATATCGGCTTCCAGCTCGTGCCGATAGGGGCTGTCTGCCAGCATCACCCCGGCGATGAAGGCGCCGAGCGCCATCGACAGGCCAAAGCTTGCCATCAGCAGCGCCGAGCCAAGCACCGTCAGCAGGGCGGCGATGACGAAAATGTCGCGCGTGCCCACCTGGCCGAAGAAGCGCAGCAGCGGGTTGAGGACAAAGCGACCGAGCAGCACCAGCCCGACGATGGCAGCAAGCGTATAGCCGACCAGCGTCAGGCCTTCCGGCGCGTCGGGCGCTTCGACCCGCGAAAAGGCCGACACGATAATCAGCAGCGGAACGATGGCGATATCCTGCAGCAGCAGGATGGAAAAGGCGCGCTCGCCACTCGGCGTGTTGAGTTCGCCCTGTTCCTGCAGATATTGCACGATCAGCGCGGTTGACGACAGCGCCAGCGACAGGCCGACGACAAGCGCGGCTTGCCAGGTGAGCGATGTGACCAGCAGCAACATGCCGGTGAGCGCCAGGCCGCAGCACACGACTTGCAGGGTGCCGAGGCCGAAGATGTCGCGGCGCAGCGCCCACAATCGGGATGGCTTGAGCTCCAGCCCGATCACGAACAGCAGCAGGACGATGCCGAACTCGGCGAATTTCAGCACTGCTTCGGATTCGGTAATCAGGCCGATGCCGTGCGGGCCGATCAGCACGCCGGCGGTGAGATAGCCCAGCACCGCGCCAAGCTTGAAGCGCGCAAACAGCGGCACCATGATCGCCGCCGCACCGAGATAGATGACAGCATCGCGCAACAGATCGGAAGCGGGCGCGCCTGCCACAGCCTAGGCTACGATCGCGGGCGTTTGCGCCATTTCTGCCGCCGTTGCTGCCGCCGTTGCCGCCGCGTCGAAAGCCAGCAGGATGGAGCCGTGCCGCGCGGGGTGGGCGCGCGCCGGCGCAAAGAGTGCGAGCTTTGGAAAGCTGTGCACCAGTGCATCGGGCAACGGATCGGCCGATTTCAGCCAATCGGCCAATATGCCGTGAAACGATCGCAGCGAAGCGGCGGTTTGGCCGACGACGCCGTGGCCAAGGATGGCAGCGGAGGCCTGACCGAGGGCGCATGCGCGGACCTGCTGGCCGAAATCGAAGACCCGACCTTCGGCATCCAGGATGACGTCGAAAGTGACCCGGCTGCCGCAGATGGGCGAGGTTCTGGTCGCAGTGGCATGCGGCACCTCGAGGCGGCGGGCGTGCGGGATGGAAGCCGCGAGCCGGAGGATTTCGGCATTGTAGAGCGGGGCGTCCATGGCGGGACTATAGGAAGGGTTTGCGCATGCCGAAACCCCTGTGGCACCTTTTCGGCGGGGTGGCGGGGGCTGTCAGGCGCGGCGCCAGCTTGTGGTGCCGTCTTTGGCGATCGAAAGGGTGATTCCGGCCGCCAGCAGTTCGTCGCGGATCTGGTCTGCTGTTGCCCAGTCCTTGTTTGCCCGCGCCACCCGGTTGGCCGAAATCCGGTCTTCGATCCACGCGCTATCGCCGCCGGACCGGAAGACTTCGTCGGGACTGCGCTGCAACAAGCCGAGCATGGCGGCACTATCGGGCAAGGCGGCAACCGCATCCGGGGTGTTCAGATCATCCATGAGGGCGTGAGACACGCGGTCGAGCGTGTTTGCCTGCCCGCGCTCGAGCTTGCCGTAGAGCCGCTCGACGATGGATTTCGATTGCTCCAGCAGCGCATCCGTCCACATCAGCGGCTGGCGATAGTGCGCGCTGAGCAACGCCAGGCGGATCACCTCGCCCTGCCAGCCGGCATCGAGCAACTCTCTCGGCGTCACGATGTTGCCGAGCGATTTCGACATTTTCGTTTCGCCCATCTGCAGGAAGCCATTGTGCATCCAGATGCGCGACAGCTCCGCGCCGGCGTGGGCGGCGCAGCTTTGCGCGCGCTCGTTTTCGTGGTGCGGGAATTGCAGATCGATGCCGCCGCCGTGGATGTCGATCGTTTCGCTTTCCAGCACGCCGCGGATCATCGCGCTGCATTCGATGTGCCAGCCGGGGCGGCCGCGGCCCCAGGGCGACTCCCAGCCGGGCTGGTCGTCGCGGCTGGGCTTCCAGAGGACGAAATCGCCGGCTTCCCGCTTGTAGGGCGCGACTTCGACGCGGGCGCCGGCGATCATCTCGTCCATCGGGCGCCGGGAGAGTTTGCCGTAGCTTTCGAACTTGGCCACCTCGAACAGCACATGGCCTTCGGCCGCATAAGCAACACCGCGATCGACGAGAGCAGCGATCATCGCGATCATGCCGTAGCTGCCCTCGATATGATCGGTGGCGCGCGGCTCGAAATCCGGCGACAGGCAGCCGAGTGCTGCCATATCGTCCTGATAATATTGCTCAAACTCGCGCGCAACGGCTTGCGGCGTGCGGTTTTCCGCGACTGCCTTGGCCATGATCTTGTCGTCGATGTCGGTGATGTTGCGGGCATAGCGAACATTGTCTGCGCCGTGCAGGTGCTGCAGCAGGCGATAGAGCACATCGAACACCACCGGCCCGCGCGCATTGCCGATGTGGGCGCGGCCATAGACGGTGGGACCGCACAGATACAGGGTGATCGGCTTGCCCGGCTCTGGCGTGCGCACGGGCTGCTTGCTGCGGGTCAGCGTGTCGTAGAGGTGCAACGTCATATGTCGGTGGTTTCGCCCTTTTCCAGCAGCTTATCCAGCGCCTCGCGATCTTCGGCGGAATAGCCGCCACGTTCCTGCGAAGGCAGGGTGCGCGGATCGAAGCCGGGCGGCAGCGCATCTGGCTCCACCATCGGGTGGCCTTCGGGCAAGCCGGGGATGGCGATCTTGCCATCGGCCTTTTGCAGCTCATGCACCCATCCGACCATGGCATCGGCGCTGAGGCCGAGCAGTGGCGCGCTGCGGCTTTCGGTGAGCCATTGCGGCGGGGATCGTTCCGGATCGAACAGGCCGGTGCCGAACTGGGTGAGCAGGAACAGCGCCGACGCCAGTATCACGCCCTTCACCGCGCCGAAGCCCAGCCCCAGCACCCGATCGATCGGCCCGATGGCGCTGCGCCGGGTGGCGCCACCCACGGTGGTTGCCAGGATGCGGCCGAGGATCAGCGTTCCGAAAAACAGCAAAAGGAAGGCGATGATAGCACCCGATGCCTCGCCGCCGGTGCGCGGGGCCAGCCAGGCGGTTGCGTCTTCATGGAAAAAGCGGACGACGACGGCCGCGGCAATCCAGCCCGCCAGGCTGAAGGCTTCCTGGGTAAAGCCGCGCATCAGGCCGCCGATGGCAAACAGCAGGATGAGCGTGAGCACGACATAGTCGAAGCCGGTGAAGGCGGCGAGATCGGGAGTGGTGGGCATGGCTTGGCGCTACTGTTTGCCTGCCAGCCGGTCAACCAGTGCGCCGACGGTGGCGCAGGGTGCGACGGTGAGGCCGCCGACGCCCCTGGTATCGGGCGGGGCCAGCGCGCGGGTGAAGCCGAGCTTGGCGGATTCCTTCAGCCGCAAACCGGCGTGGGCAGCGGCGCGGATTTCGCCGGAGAGCGCGATTTCGCCAAAGGCAATGGTGGCGGTTGGCACCGGCTTGTCCAGCAGCGCCGATACCAGCGCCGCCGCCACTGCCATGTCGGCCGCCGGATCGATGACGCGGATGCCGCCGGCGGCGTTCAGATAGACTTCGTGGTTGGCGAAGCTGAGGCCGGCGCGCGCCTCCAGAACGGCGAGCAGCATGGCAAGGCGGCCGCTGTCCCACCCCACCACGGCGCGGCGGGGGGTGGCGCCGCTAGGCAGGCGCACCGTGAGCGCCTGCAATTCCACCAGCACGGGACGCGTGCCTTCCAGTGCCGGAAACACGACCGCACCGGCGACCGGCGCATCGCGCTGGGTGAGAAACAGGCTGGAAGGATTGGGGACTTCGGCCAGCCCATCCGATTCCATGGCAAACACGCCGATCTCGTCGGTGCCGCCAAAGCGGTTCTTCACCGCGCGCAGCAGGCGATACTGGTGCGATCGCTCGCCTTCGAAATAGAGCACGGCATCCACCATATGTTCCAGCACGCGCGGGCCGGCGATCTGCCCATCCTTGGTGACATGGCCCACCAGGATCACGCAGGTGCCGGTCTGCTTGGCGAAACCGATCAGCTCCAGCGCGGCCGCACGCACCTGCGACACGGTGCCGGGCGCGCCCTCAAGCTGATCGGAATGCATGGTCTGGATGGAATCGATGACCAGCAGGGCATAGGCCGGGCCGCTGGCCATGGTGGTGAGGATGTCGCGCACCGAAGTGGCGGCGGCCAGCTGCACCGGCGCATCGGCGAGGCCAAGGCGACGAGCACGCAGGCGCACCTGATCGGCTGCCTCCTCGCCCGAGACATAGGCGACGCCGAGCCCGGCGCGGGCCATGCGACCGGCCGCCTGCAACAGCAGCGTGGATTTGCCGATTCCGGGATCGCCGCCAATCAGCACGGCAGAGCCGGGGACCAGACCGCCACCCAGCGCGCGATCCAGCTCGGCGAAGCCGGTGGGCAGCCGCTGCGGCAATTCGATGCTGGCGTTCAGTGGCAGCATCGCCAGCTTCTGCCCGCCGGCCTTCAGGCTGTGCTTGGCCGAAAAGGGTGTGGCTGCCGGGGCAGCTTCCTGCTGCAGGCTGTTCCATTCGCCGCAATCGGGGCATTGCCCGGCCCATTTCGGCTGCGCACTGCCACACGCCTGGCACACATAGCGAAGCTGTGGGCGGGCCACTTAGCGCCCCTGCATGTTGGTGTGGCCGGCGGGCAGATGCAGGGTGAGGCTCTCCAGCTCCGCCTGCAGCCAGATCTGGCATGCCAGCCGTGAAGTTGGCCCGGCGTGGGCTGCGAAATCGAGCATATCCTCTTCGTGCACGCTGGCTTTCGGCAGTTTGGCGAAATCGGCCTGCGCCACCAGCACATGGCAGGTGGAGCAGGCCATCGCCCCCTCGCAGGTGCCTTCCAGCGGCAGGCCGTGCGCCTGCGCCAGATCGAGCAGGCGCGTGCCCGGCGGGGCCTCGACTGCCAGCGCCGTGGTGCCATCGGGATGAAGGAAGGTGACCATTGTCATTGATTTTGCATCCGCTGGACGGTGGTGGCGATGGCCTGGAAGGCGCTGGCGATGGCAGGTTCGGTGCTGCTGCGTCCAAAGCCGAGGCGGACCGTGCTGCGGACAGCAGGGCCGGACAGGCCAAGGGCGGCCAGCACATGGCTGGGTCGGCCGGAACCACTGCTGCACGCCGCACCGGACGAAAAGGCGAGATCCGGAAGCGCAGCGATTAGGCGGCCGGAATCGACGCCGGGGAAGCTGACAGACAGGTTGCCGGGCCAGCGATCCGGCAGGGCGGGGCCGTTGATGCGGTGCGGAATCTGCGCCAGCGCATCGAGCGCGATCCGGTGCAGCGCCCACACATGCGCGAAATCGGCACCCATCTGCGCCATGGCCAGCCGCGCGGCGGCTCCGAACCCTGCCGCCAGGGCCGGGCTTTGCGTGCCGGAGCGGGCGGTTTCCTGCTGGCCGCCGTCCAGTTGCGGCGCAAGCGCGATGCCTTCGCGCACCCAGAGCGCGCCGATGCCCTTGGGGCCGTGCATCTTGTGCGCCGACAGGCTGACCAGATCGGCGTCATCCAGGTCCCCGTCCAGCCGACAATCGATCTTGCCGAAGGCTTGCGCCGCGTCGCAATGATACAGCGAGCCGGCCGCATGGGCGCGGGCGGCCAGGGCGGCGTTCGGCCAGATGCTGCCGATTTCATTGTTGACGCGCATGGCCGATACCAGCGCGACATCGGGTCCGAGCGCCGCATCCAGCGCGGCCAAATCCGGCATGCCGCTGGCCAGCACGGGAAGTATCGTGACCGGGACGCCCAGCCCTTGCAGATGGCGGGCGGCTTCGAGGATGCAGCTGTGTTCGGTGGCGAAGGTGATCAGCCGGCGGCGCGGACCTTCGGCTTCGGCCAGCAGCCCTTTCAGCGCCAGATTGTTGGCCTCGGTGGCGCCGCTGGTGAAGATCAACCCCTGCGGGTCTGCCCCCAGCAGGTCTGCCACTTGCTGGCGCGCAGCTTCCAGCGCGGCCTTGGCCATACGGCCGCCGCGGTGGGCGCTGTGCGGGTTCCAGTGCTGTCGCTCCAGCCAGGGCAGCATCGCGGCCAGTGCTTCGGGCGCCAGCGGGGTTGTGGCCTGGGCATCAAGATCGATCATGCCGCGCGGGCCCGCCGGGCAAGCGGCTTCCAGGCCGCGAGGAAGCGATCGATATCGGCTGCGGTGGTGGACCAGCCGGTGGAGATGCGCAGCGATTCGCGCGCCGCCGATGCCAAGCCCATGGCTTCGAGCGTCGCACTTGGCTTCAAGGTGCCAGACGAACAGGCCGCGCCCTGGCTGACGGCAATTCCCGCCATGTCCAGTGCCATGAGCTGGGTGGCGGCGGGAATGCCGGGCAAATGCAGGCTGGTGATGGTTGGCAGGCGGGGGGCAGCAGCGCCGTTCACGGTTGCGCCGACGGCAGCGGATTCCAGCTGGCGCTGAAGAGCTGCGGCGCGCGCGGGGAAATCCGCATCCATGGCACCCACGGCGGCGGCGAACCCGATGATGCCGAGCAGATTCTCGGTGCCGCCACGATAACCCGATTCCTGGCCGCCGCCGCTCTGGATGGGGCGAAAGCCATCCTTGCAGCGAACGATCAGCGCGCCGATTCCGGCCGGGCCGCCCAGTTTGTGCGCCGAGAGAGCGATGAAATCGGCAGTGCGCGGCAGTGGCAGCTTGCCGGCCGACTGCACGCAATCGGCCACCAGACGACCGCCGGCTGCGTGGACGATGGCGGCAATGGCATCGAGATCCTGCAGCACGCCGGTTTCATTGTTGGCCGCCTGAACCGCCACAAGCGCGCCCTCGCCCAGCATGGCCGTGAGAGCGGCCAGATCCAGTTGCCCGTGCTGGTCGACGGGAATGCGCTTTGCCTGCGGTGCGGCTTGCAGCACGGCGGCATGCTCGGTGGCCCCTGCCAGATGCGCCCTGGCATCGGCTCCGGACAGCGCCAGTGCGAGCGCCTCGGTGCCGCCGCTGGTGAAGATCAGGCTTTCGGGCGGCACGAAAAAGGCGTGGGCGATGGTTTCGCGGGCCGCGGATAGCGCCCGGCGGGCAGCGCGGCCGGGGCCGTGCACCGAAGACGGGTTGGCCCATTCGCCGCTGGCCAGCCGCGCAGACGCCGCCTCCATCGCCGCGCGGGCGGCGGGTTGCAGCGGGGCGGTTGCGGCCCAATCGAGGTAGGTGTTTGCCAGTATCGCTCTGCCTGTCACTTTGCTTGCTTTTCCGCTGTGCGGCTCTTTATAGGCAGGCTTTCCGTCTTTGCCATGCACGCAATGCTCGGTTGGCCGGGAACCGCGACGGCGTTTCGCAGCTTTGCAACCCGCACCGACCAATGCGCCACACAAGAGGACATGACATTTGCCCGAAGTGATTTTCCCAGGACCCGAAGGCCGGTTGCAGGGCCGCTACCAGCCGGCCGCCAAGCCGCGCCCGCCGGTCGCCATCATCCTGCACCCGCACCCGCAAGGTGGCGGCACGATGAACAATGCCATCACGCTGGCGCTGTACACGATGTTTGCCAAGCGCGGCTTTGCCACGTTGCGGTTCAACTTTCGCGGTGTCGGGCGCTCCGAAGGGGTGTTTGACAATGGCGTGGGCGAGCTTTCGGACGCGGCAAGCGCGCTCGACTGGCTGCAGGCGCTGAACCCGGAATCGCAGGGAACCTGGGTGGCCGGCTACAGCTTTGGCGCGTGGATCGGCATGCAGTTGCTGATGCGGCGGCCGGAAGTGCGCGGCTTCATCTCGATTGCCCCGCCGGCCAACATGTATGACTTCGGCTTCCTGGCGCCCTGTCCGTCTTCGGGCATCATCGTGCAGGGCACCGAGGATGAAGTGGTGACCGAGCCGGCGGTGGTGAAGCTGGTGGAGAAGCTGAAGACCCAGCGCCACATCACCATCGACTATGAACGGATCGATGGCGCGAATCACTTTTTCGAGCGCGAGATGACGCCGCTGATGGCAACGGTGGAAGGGTATCTGGATCGGCGACTGGCGAGCGGGAAATAGGCGCTTTGCCACACGAATGTGTCACATTGTGATGACGAAAGGCCCGGCTTATGCCGGGCTTTTTTGTGCGCCCTTACGAAAACATCGACAATTCAAATCGTTATAGAACTACAATCCGATTCGGATTGGGATGATGCAGATTTCAGTTACAGTATTATGACATCCGCTTGACACTTTTCTGACATCGCGTAGATTTGTGCGGGTAGGGAGACACCGTTTCGGCCAGCGACGCAGGATGCAGTCGCGATACCGGTTAGGAAGGCGGTCAGACCTCCCCGTGGGAGAGCGTATATGTCCATCACCAAATCCACCCTCATCCTTGCAGCGGCCGCTGTTCTGGTTGCGACCGGGGCAGCGGCGGAAAGCAATGCATTGCGCGTTGTGAACCATTCGGATCTGGATCTTAGCACCCAGGCAGGGGTGAATATCCTTGAGCACCGCGTGCATCGCGCCGTGCTGTCGCTTTGCAGTGTCAATCCCGTGGCATCCAGCGCGGCCGTTGATGTCGAGCAAGCCCGCTGCGAAGCGGAAACCGCCGCCGCCGTGCGCGAGCAGGTTGATGCCCGGATCGCCGCACAGCGTTCGCTGAAGCTGCGCACCGCCGGGCTTTAGGGCCGGCAATTGCGACAGGGTGCTATGGCGCCTTGTCGCAAATTGGCGTGAGGCGCCAAATTCGACTTGACTGAATGGCCAAGTGGGCAGATTTTTCCTGGCATGATCAAGGTTCGGGGAGGGTGTCACTGCAATGCCGTGCGCTTCGAGGCGGACGTTGACCCAGTTGTTGAGCTGCTTGACTGCAACTGCACCAAGTGCCGCAAGGCCGGTTATCTTCACCTCATCGTGCCGCATATGCATTTCCGCTTGCTGAAAGGCGGCGATATGTTGAGCGAATATCGCTTTGGCAGCGGCAAGGCCCGGCACCTGTTCTGCAGCCGCTGCGGAATCAAGAGCTTCTACAAGCCACGCTCGCACCCGGATGCCTGGAGCGTGAACTGGCGGGCTCTGGATCGCACGAACGGCGTGTCGCACAGCATCCGCCCCTTTGACGGGCAGAATTGGGAGGCCGCTGCTGCGCAGCTGCTTCAGGGCGAGGCGAGTTTGCCGCCGGTTGTTGGCGCTGCAACCCCCGTGGTTTCCGGCCAGCTCAGCGGCAATCCATAGATGTGGCGCACCGCAAGCCAGGCGAAAGCCTGAGCTTCCAGCGCGTCGCCCTGCCAGCCGACCGATTGCACAGGCGCTGCCGGAACCCCTGTGCGCTCGGCAATCATCTGCATCAAAACGGGATTGCGCGCGCCGCCGCCGGTGACCAGCAGGCCGCGCACGCCCACCGGCAAGGTTGCCAGCGCCATCCGGATGCTTTCCGCCGTGAAGGCGGTGAGCGTGGCAGCGCCGTCTGCCGGTGAAAGGCCGCGCGCCGCGGCGATGGAGAAATCGGCGCGATCCAGCGATTTCGGGCCCGGCTGATCGAACCAGGGCAGATCGCACAGGCTGGCCAGCACATCCTCGCGCACCTGCCCGGCGGCTGCCAGCGCGCCATCGGCATCATAGCGGCCATGGCCATGCTCCTGCACCCAGTCATCGATCAGGCCATTGCCGGGGCCGGTATCGAAGGCGCCCCAGGCGGCATCGGAAAACCATGTGAGATTGCCGACCCCGCCCAGATTGAGAATGCCGAGCGGGCGCTCGAGCGCGGCGGCGAGCGCGCGATGATAGCCGGGGGCAAGCGGCGCGCCCTGCCCGCCTGCTGACACATCGGCGCTGCGGAAATCATAGACCACCTGGCGACCGGTCAGCTGGGCCAGCAGGGATGCGTCACCGATCTGCCAGGTCCAGCCGGCATCCGGCCGGTGCGCCACGGTTTGGCCGTGAAAGCCGATCAGGCTGGCAGTCTGCTGACCGGGCAGGCTTGCGATGGCTTCGGCATGGGCCAGCGTCAGCACCCGCTCAGCCTCGGCAATCAGCGGATCCGCCGCCGGGACGGGCATCGCCATCGCCCGCCGGGCGGCGGCGCGGATCAGGTTGCGCTCGGCATCCGCATAGGGCCGGTCGACGAAAGCAATCGGCCGGATAAAGTCCTCGCCGTCGGTCTCGATCAGGGCAGCATCGACAGCATCGACCGAGGTGCCGGACATCAAACCGATGACGAGATGCTTTTCACGGGCCATGCTTGCCCCTAGAGCCAATCGCGCCATGACCTACAAGTCCGATTTTCTCCGCACGCTCGATGCCCGCCGGATGCTGCATCAGTTGACCGATGCTGAAGCGCTGGATGCGCTGGCCGCCAGGCCGGGGCTGGTTGCCTATATCGGCTTCGATTGCACCGCGCCCTCGCTGCACATTGGCAATCTGGTGTCGATCATGCTGTTGCGCCGGCTGCAACAGGCGGGCGGGCGGCCTATCGTGCTGATGGGCGGCGGCACCACCAAGGTGGGCGATCCGTCTGGCAAAGATGCTTCGCGGCAGATGCTGACAGTTGCCGATATCGAGGCCAACAAGGCCTCCATCAAGCGGATTTTCGAACGATTCCTGCATTTTGGCGATGGGCCGGGCGATGCCGTGATGGCCGACAATGCGGACTGGCTGGACCATCTGCACTATATCGATTTCCTGCGCGATTTCGGCCGGCATTTTTCGGTGAACCGCATGCTTTCGATGGATTCGGTGCGGCTGCGGCTGGAACGCGAGCAGCCGCTGAGCTTCATCGAATTCAACTATATGGTGCTGCAGGCCTATGATTTCGTCGAGCTGAACAAGCGCCTTGGCTGCCTGTTGCAGCTTGGCGGGTCTGACCAGTGGGGCAATATCACGCAAGGCATCGATCTGGCGCGGCGGGTGAACGGGGCGCAGCTGTTCGGCGTCACAACGCCGCTGATCACCAATTCCGATGGCTCCAAGATGGGCAAGACGGCGGCCGGCGCGGTCTGGCTGCACGAGGATTATCTGCCCAACTGGGATTATTGGCAATTCTGGCGCAACACGCAGGATGCCGATGTGGGGCGCTATCTGCGCATCTTCACCGATCTGCCGCTGGACGAGATTGCCCGGCTGGAAGCCCTGCAAGGCGCGGAAATCAACGCGGCCAAGGTGGCGCTGGCCAATGCGGCGACGGCGCTGTGCCGGGGCGAGGCGGCGGCGCGTGAAGCCGAGGCGACTGCGACCGCAACCTTTGCCGAAGGCGGTGCGGGGGATGCCTTGCCGCGTTTTGCTTTGGCGAATGCCGTGCCGCTGGTGGATGCGCTGGTGCTGGCGGGGCTCGCCGCCTCCAAGGGCGAAGCGCGGCGCAAGCTCGCCGAAAATGCCGTGCGGCTGGATGGCGAGACGGTGACGGATGCCACGCAGATGGTATCGGCGCCGGCCAAGCTGTCGCTTGGCAAGAAGCGGCACGCGCTGCTGGTTTAGCGGTTCAGCGAGGCCAGCCGTGCGGCGGAATGCTGGATGATCCATAGCTCGGCGCCGGGATGTTGTTGGTCAGCGGCCGCCTTTGCAAGTGCCATGGCGCGCGCGGGGTTCTTCGCCACCCCGCGGCCTTTGGCGAAGGAATCCGCCAATGCGAGTTGCGCCGGCGCATACCCCCGGCGTGCAGCGCGCATGAACCAGGCGGCACCTACTGCGGCGTCCTTCGGTCCGCCCTGCCCGTTCACAGCCATGGTGCCCAACAGCGTTTCGGCGGCGGCCACATCGCGCCCCGCCAGGATGCGGAAGGATGCGCGGGCGGCGGCGTAGTCACCGCGATGAAACGCTTTGAGGCCATCGGCCAGCAAACGATCCGGCGGCACCACAGCGGCAGCCGCAGGCTGCATTAGGGCAGCGGCAGCCGCAGGCTGCATTAGGGCAGCGGCAGCCGCAGGGGGAACTGGCGCTGCCACCGCCAGCACAGGGGCCAACGCCACTGCCCATGACAGGATCAAACCACAGCGGAGTACAGCAGCCAGCTTGTATTTCGACATTGCCCTCCCCTAACCATTTTCACCCGGTTCGCCAAGCTTTTGACAGCCAGCGTGAAGAGTCAGCCGCCGCGCAGGGTGGCGACTGCGGCGTCCCTTTCAAACAGATAGAGCAGCGCGCGCGCCGCCTGGCCGCGCGGACCTTCCAGTCCGCCGTCGCGGGCGATAAGCAGCCGGGCGTCATCGTCCGCGGTCGGCAGCAGCCGCGCGACCTGCTCTTCGTTCGCCAGTTGAAAACCCTGCTCACCGGATTGTCGGGTGCCCAGCAGCTCGCCGGCGCCGCGCAGCTTCAGATCGGCTTCGGCAATGGCGAAGCCATCATCGGTTGCCCGCATCATCTGCAGCCGTTGGCGCGCCGTTTCCGACAGGCTTTCACCGCGCAGCAGAAGGCAGACCGAGCGATCGGCCCCCCGCCCTACCCGGCCGCGCAGCTGGTGCAGCTGGGCCAGCCCGAATCGCTCGGCCGCCTCGATCACCATCAGCGTGGCATTGGGCACGTCCACGCCGACTTCAATGACCGTGGTGGCCACCAGCAGCTGCGCCGCGCCCGACTGGAAGCGCGCCATTTGCGCATCGCGCGCGGGGCCTGCGAGCTTGCCATGCACAAGTGCGACGGTTTCGCCGAAGCGCGCCTTCAGCATCGCGGCGCGGGCAACCGCCGGCGCGGCCGCATCCGGATCGCTGGCGATTTCGCCCTCGGCACCGCCATCCAGCAGCGGGCACACCCAATAGGCCTGGCGGCCGGCCGCCAGATGGCGGGCGAGACCGTCCAACACGTCTTCCAGCCGGGCGAGCGCCACCACCCGCGTTTCAACCGGCTGGCGACCGGGCGGTCGCTCGGTCAGCCGCGACACATCCATTTCGCCGAAATGGGCGAGCGCCAGCGTGCGCGGGATGGGCGTTGCCGTCATCACCAGCAGATGCGGCGGGCGGGCCGCCTTTTCCGACAGCATCAGCCGCTGCGACACGCCGAAGCGGTGCTGCTCATCGATCACCGCGAGCCCGAGATTGCGATAGGCAACCGCCTGCTGGAAGATGGCGTGGGTGCCGATCAGGATATCGATGTCGCCATCGGCGAGGCGGGCCAGCGTGACCTCGCGGGCGCGACCCTTGTCTCGCCCCGACAGGAAGCCAAGGCGCACCGGCAGTGCACCAAGCAGCTTTTCCAGCGTTGCCAGATGCTGGCGGGCGAGCAGGTCGGTTGGGGCCAGAAATGCCCCCTGCGCTCCCGCCTCAACTGCGGTGAGCAGCGCCAGCAACGCCACCAGCGTCTTGCCGCTGCCGACATCGCCCTGCAGCAGTCGCAGCATGGCGGCCTGCTGTGCCATGTCGCCGGTGATTTCGCCGGCACTCAGCCGCTGCGAGGCGGTGAGCTGCCAGGGCAGCGACTGCAGCAGCGCCTCGGTCAGCTTGCCCGTTCCCTGCAGCGCAATGCCGCGCGCCCGGCGGCGGCGCATCCGCACCAGCGCCCAGGCCAGCTGGCTGGCGAGCAATTCGTCATAGGCCAGACGGTCCCGCGCGGCGGCGCTGTCTGGCTGGTTGTGCAGCCGGGAAAGCGCGTCTGCGAAGCCGGGCCACTCCTTCTTGCGCAGCAACGAAGGCTCGATCCATTCGGCAAGATCCGGAACCGCCTTCAGCGCCGGGACCATCAGGCTGGCAATCTTGCGGCTGGTGATGCCGGCGGTCTGCGGATAGATCGGCTCGGCCGATGGGGCGTTCTGCTTCCAGGCTTCCGGATGCACCATCTGCCAGCGGCCGGAGAAGCGCTCCAGCTGGCCGGTGATGTGGGCGGTGCTGCCCACGGGGAACCGCGCGGCCAGATGATCGGCTTGCGGGCCGAAAAAGGCGAGGATCAGGCCGATGCCGGAAGCGTCATCCGCCATCACCCGCGCTGGCCCCCTGCCTTTTGCGCGCTCGTGCGACAGGATGGTAACGGGGAGCGCCACCCGCGTGCCTTCGCTGGCCTGTGCAAGGCTGTCTATCGCTGTGGTGAAGCGCCAGCCGAACGGCAGGTGAAACAGCAGATCCCGCACGCGGGTGATCCCCAACCGCTCCAGCCGGCGGGCGAAGGCCGGACCGGCGCCGGGCAGTGCGCCGACTGCGGCAAACAGGGGGTTGAGCGAGAGCGGGCGCATGGCCTAAGCGCTATTCCACATCGCGGTGGCTGGCAAAAGCATGCTCGCCCCGTGCTTTTTGCGTTTTGCGGAGAAGCCTGTGATCGATGAGCTTGCCATGAAGCGCGCAAAATGGCGGGCTGACCATCGCGGCACCAAGGAAGCGGACATGCTGGTGGGGGGCTTTGCCGCCCGCTATCTGGATGGCATGTCCGCGGACGAATTCGCCTGGTTTGATCGCCTGCTGCACGAGCAAGATGTGGATATCCTGGCCTGGGCTTTCGGGAAAAGCGAAGCGCCTGACAGCTTTCAGGGGCCGATGCTCAAGCGATTGCAGTCGCTGGACTATATCGATCTGCCGAACCGCTAGATGCTGACGCTTGACCCCTTGCTGAACGCCGGTGCCGGCGTGCCTGTTGCCGGTGCGCCTGCGGGTCTGCTGCCCTGGATCGTGGGCGATCTGGCGCGGGCAGCTGCCGCACGCGGCGGACGGGCGGTGCTGGTGGCGGCCGATGATGCCGCCGGGCGGGCAGTGGTGGATACGGTCGCTTTCTTTGCGCCGGACGTGACGCCGCTCTGGCTGCCGGCGTGGGACTGCCTGCCTTATGATCGGGCATCTCCGGCGCAGAAAATTCTGTCGGAACGGCTGGCGGCACTTGCCAGCCTGGCGCAACTGACGAAAACACCGCAGCTGCTGGTTACGACGGTTGCGGCGCTGTCGCAGCGGGTGCTGCCGAAGGATGTGGTGGCGGCGGCAACGCTCGACATTCGCAAGGGTACCCGCATTTCGCGCGAAACGCTGGTGCAGACACTGACCCGCGCGGGCTTCATCCGGGTGGATTCGGTTGCCGAATCGGGCGATTTCGCGGTGCGGGGTGGGTTGGTCGATCTGGTGCCGGCGGGCGAGGAGGAAGCCTATCGGCTAGATTTCTTCGGCGACGAAGTGGATGCCATTCGACGGGTGAATCCCGGCACCCAGCTGACCACCGGCAAATCGGATGGCTTCACTTTGGTTCCGGTGTCGGAATTGCTGCTGGACGAAGAGCGCATCCGGCGCTTCCGGGCCGGCTGGCTGGAAACCTTCGGCGCACTGGCAACCGCCGATCCGCTGTATCAGGCCGCCAGCGAAGGGAGGCGGCTGCCGGGGCTGGAGCATTTCCTGCCGCTGTTCGAGCCGGATCTGGTGCCCCTGTTCGACTGGCTGGGCGATGCCGACATCGTGGTAGCCGAATCGGGCTGCGTCTCGGCCGCGCAGGCGCGCTTTGAAGCGATTGCCGATTATCACGCCAACCGGGTGGCGGCGCTGGCTGAGCCGGCGGGCAAGAAGGCCAAGCTGGGCAGTGCGCTGTATCGGCCGCTGCCGCCGCACGCACTCTATCTGTCTGCCGACGACTATCGCGCCCGTATGGGCACAGCGCATGTCGCCAGCCCGATCGCCGGCGGCGAAGATGGTGCGGGCGTTGATCTTGGCGGCCACATGGCAGTGGATTTCGCACCCGAACGGGTGGCCGCTCAGGCGGGCGGGCCGGCGCTCTATTCAGCGATTGCGGCAAGGTTGGGATCGACGCTGGAAGCCGGGCGTCGGGTGGTGCTGGCAAGCTATTCGGCGGGGGCGCGCGATCGGCTGATCGGGCTGCTGCGCGAGGCCGGGGCGGACAAGCTGGAGCCGGCCGAGAGCTGGCAGCAGGCATTGGCCCGCAGCGCGAAAGGCGCGGTTCCGGTGGTGGTGCTGGCGCTGGAATGCGGCTTCCGGCTGGGCGAGCTGGGGCTTTGGACCGAGCAGGACATGCTGGGCGACCGGCTGGTGCGGCGGCGCTCGGCGAAGAAGGCGGATGCCTTCCTGAAGGATTTGCAGACACTCAATTTGGGCGAACTGGTGGTGCACCAGGAGCATGGCATCGGGCGCTATCTGGGGCTCACCCCGATCACCGTTTCGGGGGCCGCGCACGATACCGTGGCTCTGGAATATGCCGGCGGTGACAAGCTTTATGTGCCGGTTGAAAATCTCGATGTTCTGAGCCGCTATGGCTCGGACTCCGAAGGCGTGGGGCTTGACCGGCTGGGCGGACAGGCCTGGGCGCAACGCAAGGCGCGGATGAAGGAGCGCATCCGCGAGATTGCGCACGAACTGCTGAAGATTGCTGCCCTGCGCGCCACGCGCGAGGCCGATGCTTTTGCGCCCGATCCGCAAAGCTATGCCGCCTTTGTGGACCGCTTCCCATGGGCCGAGACCGACGATCAGCTGCGCGCGGTGGCCGATGTGATCGAGGATCTGTCGGCCGGGCGGCCGATGGATCGGCTGGTGTGCGGCGATGTCGGCTTCGGCAAGACCGAAGTGGCGCTCAGGGCAGCTTTTGTGGCGGCAGCGAGCGGCTCGCAGGTGGCGGTGGTGTGCCCGACAACGCTGCTGGCGCGGCAGCATGCGGAAACCTTCAAGGCGCGCTTTCATGGCTTCCCGCTGGAGGTGCGCACGCTTTCGCGCCTGGTTCCGGCGGGCGAGGCAAAGGCGACGCGCGAAGGGTTGGCGGACGGTACCGTGGATGTGGTGGTGGGGACGCATGCCATCCTCGCGAAATCCATCGATTTCAAGCGGTTGGGCCTGGTGATTGTCGACGAAGAGCAGCGCTTTGGCGTAACGCACAAGGAACGGCTGAAGGCGCTGCGGCATGATGTGCATGTGTTGACGCTGACCGCGACGCCGATCCCGCGCACCTTGCAGATGGCGCTGTCGGGACTGCGCGAGCTTTCGGTGATCGCCACGCCGCCGGTGGACCGGCTGGCCATTCGCACCACGGTTTCGCCGTTCGATCCGGTGGTGGTGCGCGAGGCGCTGCTGCGCGAGCATTTCCGCGGCGGGCAGAGCTTCATCGTGGTGCCGCGCATTGCCGACATCACTGATGTGGAGGATTATCTGCGCAACGCCGTGCCGGAAATCCGATCGGTCACGGCGCATGGCCAGATGGCACCAAGCGAGATCGAGGACCGGATGACGGCCTTTTATGAGCAGCGCTTCGACGTGCTGCTGGCCACCACCATCATCGAATCGGGGCTGGATATCCCGAATGCCAACACGCTGATCGTGCACCGCGCGGACATGTTCGGACTGGCGCAATTGTATCAGCTGCGCGGGCGGGTGGGGCGTGCCAAGCGGCGCGCCTATGCGCTGCTGACCACCTCGCCAGAGGGCGGCATCACGGTGGCGGCGGAAAAGCGGCTGCATGTGCTCGCAAGCCTCGATTCGCTGGGCGCCGGCTTTGAACTCGCCAGCCACGATCTGGATCAGCGCGGCGCCGGCAATCTGCTGGGGGACGAGCAATCCGGGCATATCCGCGAAGTCGGGTTTGAATTGTATCAATCGATGCTGGAAGATGCGATTCTGGCGGCTAAGGCCGAGGCGCGCGGGCTGCGGCCGCCGGAGGATCCGTCCAGCCCGACGATTTCGGTGGATGCGCCGGTTCTGATTCCGGAAGACTATGTGCCCGATCTGGCGCTCCGCATGGCGCTCTATCGCCGCGCGGCCGATCTGCGCGAAAAAGCCGATCTGGAGGCCTTTGCCGCCGAAATGATCGACCGCTTCGGGCCGCTGCCGGAGCCGGTGGCCAATCTGCTGAAGATCGTGGAGGCGCGCAACGCGGCGCGGCTGGCGCATATCCAGAAGATCGAAGTGGGGCCGAAGGGTGCGCTGGTCACCTTTGCCGACAACCGCTTCCCCAATCCGGCGGGCCTGGTGGAGTATCTCAACCGGCTGAAAGGGGCGGCACGGTTGCGACCCGATCAGAAGCTGTTTCTGGCGCGGGATTTCGGCAATTCCGCCATGCGCATGCAGGGCGCGCTGTCGCTGGCGCGCGGGCTGGCGCAAGTGGCGCGGCCGAAGGCCGACTCGGGGAAACCGGCGACTGGTCAGCCAGAAGCAGCGGCGAAGCCAAGGGTGGCGCCGCCTCCCCCCGCAGCCTTTCGCAGCAAGATGCGGCGCTAGAAAACACCGGCGGGTTGTTGCAGGGATTGGCGGCAGGCTCTTCCTTTTGCGCTTTGTGTAGCCGCCGGTTCGCGCCTAGATGATCGCTATGCAGCGCCCCCTCATCGATGGCTTCGGCAGGCGGATCAGCTATGTGCGGCTTTCGGTAACCGATCGCTGCGATTTCCGCTGCGCCTATTGCATGCCGGTGGACATGGCCTTTCTGCCGAAGCGCGACATCCTGACGATCGAGGAGCTGGATGCGATTGGAACCGCCTTTGTGGCGCGCGGGGTCAACCGGCTGCGGCTGACCGGCGGCGAGCCGCTCGTTCGGCGCGGCCTGCTGGAGCTGGTGCAGCGGCTGGGGCGGCATCTTGGCAACGGCCTGACCGAGCTGACTCTGACCACCAACGGCAGCCAACTGGCTCGTTTTGCCGATGGCCTGTTTGCCGCCGGAGTGCGGCGGGTGAATGTGAGCCTGGACACGCTGGATGCGAATCGCTTCCGCACCATCACCCGAACCGGCGAGATTGCCCCGGTGCTCGACGGAATCTCCGCTGCCAAAGCCGCCGGCCTGCGGGTGAAAATCAACATGGTCGCGCTGAAGGGCCTGAACGAGGATGAAATCGAGGCGATGATCGCCTGGTGCGGCGCGCATGGCCATGATCTCACCTTCATCGAAACCATGCCGCTGGGGCTGATCGAGGAGGACCGCACCGATCGCTACCTGCCGCTGGACCTTGTGCGGGCGCGGCTGGCCGCGCACTGGACGCTGCAGCCGCTGGAGCAGCGCACGGGTGGCCCGGCGCGTTATGTGCGCTTGCGCGAAACCGGACAGACGCTGGGGTTCATCACGCCGCTCACGCACAATTTCTGCGAAAGCTGCAACCGGGTGCGGCTTACGGCAACGGGCACGCTCTACATGTGCCTGGGTCAGGAAGACCGGCTGGAATTGCGTGATCTTCTGCGCACGCAAGGGCCGGCGGCGCTGGACTCGGCCTTGGATATCGCCATGCAGCGCAAGCCGAAGGGCCATGATTTCGTGATCGAACGGAGGGCCGCCGCGCCGGCGGTGGGGCGGCACATGTCGATGACGGGCGGGTGATCGGCTTGGTGCCGGGACAATCGGCGTGAAGCCGCTGCCAAAACTCGGTCTGCTGGTGTCCAACGCGCCGCTGGCGGTGGCGGCAGCAGACGAGGTGCGCGCACTGCACGATTTCGTCGACCTGTCCGACAGTGACGCGGTGGTGGCGCTGGGCGGGGATGGGTTCATGCTTGCCGTATTGCACCGGGTGCTGCATTCGAAGCGGCCAAAGCCGGTCTATGGGATGAACCGCGGCACGGTGGGCTTTTTGATGAACCATTATTCCGCCGAGGATCTGGCGGCGCGGGTGGCGAAGGCAAAGAGCTTCTTCCTGTCACCCCTTATGATGGAGGCGACAACCGCCAGCGGCGAGACGGTGACCTCGCCGGCGATCAACGAGGTAAGCCTGCTGCGCGAGACGCGGCAGGCCGCGAAGATCGAGATTTCAATCGACGGCAAGGTGCGGCTGGAAGTCCTGTCTTGCGACGGCGCGCTGGTGGCAACACCGGCGGGATCCACCGCCTATAACCTGTCGGCCGGCGGCTCGATCCTGCCGCTGGATTGCGATCTGCTGGCGCTCACCGCGCTGAGCCCGTTTCGGCCCCGCCGCTGGCAGGGGGCGCTGGTGTCCAACAAATCGGTGGTGGAGTTCCGTATCCTGGAAGCCGAGCGGCGTCCGGTGAGTGCGGTCGCCGATCAGGTGGAAGTGCGCGATGTGGTGCATGTGAAAGTGCGCAGCGATCTTGGGCGAAGGCTCGAACTGCTGTTCGATCCGGACTATGCACTGGATGACCGCATCCTGATGGAGCAGTTTCAGAGCTGACGACAGATCGTATCGCGGCAATTGGGGATAGAAGAATGGCCACTATTCGGGATGATGTGCAGACGCTTCTGGCCATGCTGGCCTCGGTGCCCGGCCCACAAATGCACGAAGTGGACGCCCCCACAGCGCGCATGATGTATCGCCAGATGGGGGCGATCGCCGAACGCCCGGCACCGACGGCGATCGCGGTGCAGGAGCTCAGCATTCCCGGCCCCGATGGCGCAATCCCGTCGCGGCGCTATCTGGGCGAAGGCTCGCCGGGTGACACCGTGATTGTGTTTTTCCATGGCGGTGGCTGGGTGATTGGCGATCTTGAGTCGCACCACAGCCTGTGTGCGGAAATCGCCCTGCTGACCGGCTTTCCGGTTGTTGCTGTGGACTATCGTCTGGCACCCGAGCATCGCTGGCCGGCGGCAGTTGACGATTGCCTGGCGGCGGCCCGCTGGGTAGCGAGCGCGCCGCCGGAGCTTGGATTGCCGGCCTCGAAGCTGATTTTTTGCGGCGATTCGGCGGGTGGCAATCTGGCGGCCATCGCCGCGCGGGCCTTGCGCCACGAGATTTCGGTGGCCGCGCAATGGCTGATCTATCCGGGCGTCGACATGACGGCGACCGCAGGATCGATGCAGACCTTTGCCGAAGGCTATCTGCTGACCGCTGCCGGGATGGCGTGGTTTGACGAGAATTATGCCGCCGATGCAACCGATCCGCTGGCGTCGCCGATTCTGTCTGACGATTGGGACGGCCTGCCGCCGGCGCTGGTGTTCACCTGCGGGCTGGACCCGCTGCGCGATCAGGGCCGGGCCTATGCCAGCAAGCTGATTGCGGCCGGCAACCGGGTGATTTTCCGCGAGGCGGCGGGGCAGATTCACGGCTCGGCGCAGCTGCGCGGGGCTTTGCCGAGCGCGCAGTCCGATCTGGAAGGGCAAGCCGCCGATCTGAAGGCGCTGCTGGCGTGACCCGGAACCTGCCCTATCGCCCGGGTGTGGGCATCATGCTGGTGAATGTGCAAGGCTTGGTGTTCGTTGGCCAGCGGTTCGATTCGGTGGTGGAAGCCTGGCAGATGCCGCAGGGGGGGATCGACGAGGGCGAAGAACCCTATCCGGCCGCGCTGCGCGAGCTGGAGGAAGAAACCGGTGTGAAGCCACATCTTGTCGAACCGATCGCCGAGACGGCCGACTGGCTGAGCTATGACCTGCCGGATGCGCTGATCGGCAAGCTGTGGAAGGGCAGATATCGCGGCCAGCGGCAGAAATGGTATGCATTGCGCTTTCTGGGCACCGACGCGGATGTGGACATCGCCGCCCATGCAGCGGCCGGACATGCCGAATTCAAGAGCTGGAAATGGGCTACTCTGGACCGGCTTGCCGACCTGATCGTGCCCTTCAAGCGCGAGCTTTACTGCGATCTGGTGCGCGAACTGGGTCCGGCCATCAGATGAGCCCGGCCAGCGGGCTGCTTGGATCGGCGTAGCGCCGGATGCCCATCCGCCCGGCCAGATAGGCGTCGCGCCCGCCCTGCACCGCCAGTTTCATCGCGCGCGCCATCCTGACCGGGTCTTTTGCCTCGGCAATGGCGGTGTTCATCAGCACGCCGGTGCAGCCCAGCTCCATCGCAATCGCCGCGTCGGACGCCGTGCCGACCCCGGCGTCCACCAGCACTGGCACCTTCGACTGCTCCACAATCAGCCGGATGGTGATGCGGTTCTGGATGCCAAGCCCCGATCCGATGGGAGCACCCAGCGGCATGATGGCGCAAGCCCCGGCATCCTCGAGCCGCTTCGCCACCACCGGATCATCGGTGGTGTAAACCATCACATCGAAGCCGTCTTTCACCAGCTCGTGTGTGGCGCGAATCGTTTCCACGACATCGGGATAGAGCGTCTTCTGGTCGGCCAGCACTTCCAGCTTCACGAGGCTCCAGCCGCCGGCTTCGCGCGCCAGCCGCAATGTGCGAACCGCATCCTCCGCCGTGAAACAGCCAGCGGTGTTGGGCAGGTAGACGGTCTTTTTCGGATCGATGAAGTCGGTCAGCAGCGGCTGGCTGCGATCGCTCACATTCACCCGCCGCACCGCGACGGTCACGATTTCGGCCCCCGAAGCTTCGACCGCAGCGGCATTCTGGGCAAAATCGCGGTATTTTCCGGTGCCGACGATCAGGCGCGAGCGGAAGGTGCGACCGGCAACCGTCCAGCAATCCTCTTCGCCCCCGCCGACGAAATGCACGATTTCCAGTTCATCCCCTTCGGCCAGCGTGGCGCTTTCCCATCCGCTGCGCGGCGCGATCTCGCGGTTGCGTTCCACGGCGACGCGGGTCGGATCGAGGCCAAGCTCTGTTGCGACGAGTGTGGCGATGCTGGTGCCCTGGGCCACCTGCTTTGGCTCGCCGTTCAGCGTGATGGTGATTTGCATGGGCGCATCCTATAAGGCCTCGCGTGGCGGGCTCAACTGGAGGAAATCGATGGCCGATCTGGTGCTGGTGTTGAACGGGCCGAACCTCAACCTGCTGGGCACGCGCGAGCCGGAGATTTACGGCGCCACCACGCTGGACGATATCGCTGCCATGCTGGTTGCCAAAGGCGAGGCGCTGGGGATCGATATCGAGCTCAGGCAATCGAATCACGAAGGCCATCTGGTGGATTGGCTGCACGAGGCGGCCCGTCGCGACGCGCTGGCGGTGATCCTGAATGCCGGCGCCTACACCCACACGTCGGTTGCCCTGCGCGACGCCATCAAGGCGATCACCGTGCCGGTGATCGAAGTGCATCTGTCCAACCCGCATGCGCGCGAGAGCTTCCGGCATCGCAGCCATATTGCCCCGGTGGCCCGCGGAACAATCGCCGGATTCGGTGCGGCCGGCTATGCGCTCGCGCTGGACGCGGCGGCGGGATTGCGGCACAAAGATTGAAATTCACCAGAAACCAAAAAACTTGAGGACGGGGGATCGGCAGACGATGGCGGATGCGAAACAGGGCGGCATGATGCGCGTGGAGCTTCAGCTGGTGCGCGAACTGGCGCAGTTGCTGGACGAAACCGGGCTGACCGAGGTGGAAGTACAGGATGGCGATCGCTCGGTGCGCGTGGCGCGTCAGGGCATGGCGGTGGTGGCCTCCGCGCCTGCCGCCCAGCCGATGGCTGCTCCGGCCGCATTAGCCGCAGCGCCTGCCGCACCCATGGCGGAAAAGGATCACCCCGGCACGGTGAAATCACCGATGGTGGGAACCGCCTATCTGTCGGCCGAGCCGGGCGCTGCCAATTTTGTGAGCGTGGGCGCCAAAGTGAAGGAAGGCGATACCCTGCTGATCGTCGAGGCGATGAAGGTGATGAACCCGATCACCGCGCCGCGCGCCGGGACCTTGAAGGCGATGCTGGTCGAGAATGAGCAACCGGTGGAGTATGACCAGCCGCTCGCGATCATCGAATAATGTTCAAGAAGATATTGATCGCCAACCGCGGCGAAATCGCGCTTCGGATTCACCGTGCCGCCCGCGATCTTGGCATCCGCACAGTTGCCGTGCATTCCACCGCCGATGCAACCGCCAAGCATGTGCGGCTGGCCGATGAAGCCATCTGCATCGGGCCGCCGGCTGCGGCCGAAAGCTATCTGAACATTCCGAACATCATCGCCGCTGCCGAGCTGGCGCAGGCGGATGCCATCCATCCGGGCTATGGTTTCCTGAGCGAAAATGCGCGCTTTGCCGAAATTGTGGAAGAGCATCGCATGGCCTGGATCGGGCCGGCGCCCGAGCATATTCGCACCATGGGTGACAAGGTGGAAGCCAAGCGCACCGCCGGGGCGCTTGGGCTGCCGCTGGTGCCGGGATCGGACGGGCCGGTGAACAGCGTGGAGGAAGCGCGCGCAGTGGCCGAGGAATTCGGCTATCCGGTGCTGGTGAAGGCGGCAGCGGGCGGCGGTGGACGCGGCATGAAGGTGGTGCCGGATGCGGCAAGCCTTGAAAATGGCTTTCGCCAAGCGCGCGCGGAAGCCAAAGCGGCTTTCGGCTATGATGTTGTCTATATTGAAAAATATCTCGGAAACCCGCGCCATATCGAATTTCAGGTGTTCGGCGACGGCAAGGGCAATGCCATTCATCTGGGCGAGCGGGACTGCTCGCTGCAGCGGCGGCACCAGAAGGTGCTGGAGGAAGCCCCCTCGCCGGCGCTGTCTGCCGCCGATCGCAAGCGGATGGGCGAACGTTGCGCCAAGGCGATGGCCGACATGCGCTATCGCGGCGCCGGCACCATCGAGTTCCTGTGGGAAAATGGCGAATTCTATTTCATCGAAATGAACACGCGGCTGCAGGTGGAGCATCCGGTGACGGAAATGCTGACCGGCCTCGATCTGGTGCGCGAGCAGCTGCGGGTGGCGGCCGGGCTGCCGCTTTCGGTGACTCAGGAGCAGGTGGTGCTGAAAGGCCACGCCATTGAATGCCGAATCAACGCCGAAGACCCGGCAAGCTTTGCCCCTTCGCCCGGCCTGGTGAGTGACTATCACGCGCCCGGCGGACCAGGGGTGCGGGTCGATTCGGCGCTTTATTCCGGCTATCGGGTGCCACCCTATTATGACAGCCTGATCGCCAAGCTCATCGTGCACGCCGACACGCGCGAGGACGCGCTGCTGCGGCTGGCCCGGGCGCTGGAGGAAATGGTCGTGAGCCCGATCAAGACGACCATCCCGCTGCACCAGCGGCTGCTGCGGGAGCCGGATTTCATTGCCGGGAACTACAGCATCAAGTGGCTGGAAGAGCTGCTGGCGAAGGGATGATTTCTAAGCCAGCGCGGCTTTCAACAGATCGTTGACCAGCGCCGGATTGGCCTTTCCGCCCGACGCCTTCATCACCTGGCCAACAAAGAAGCCGAACAACTTGTCCTTGCCGCCGCGATAATCGGCCACCTTGTCGGCATTGGCGGCCATCACTTCGGCGATGGCCGCTTCCAGCGCGCCGGTATCGCTCACCTGTTTCAGGCCGCGCGCTTCGGCGATGGCGCCGGGATCCTCGCAGGTTTGCAGCATGATTTCAAAAACCTGCTTGGCAAGCGGGCCAGACAGCGTGCCGTCGGCGATCAGCGCCAGAAGCTCCGCCCCTTGCGCGGGTGTAACCGGGCTTTGCGCCACCTCCAGCGCCAGCCGGTTCAGCGCGCCATAGAGTTCGCCGGTCATCCAGTTGGCGGCGCGCTCGGCAATCTCCCGCTCGGGCTTGCCCTGCCGCTTTGCGGATTCGGCGAGCAACGCCTCGAACCATGCGGCCTGCTCCACATCGGCGGTCAACACATTCGCCTGATAGGCCGACAATCCCAGCGAATCGCGGTAACGCGCCTTTTTCGCAGCCGGCAGTTCCGGCAGGCTGGCGCGGCATTCGGCGATGAAGTCTTCGCTCAGCACCAGCGGCAGCAGATCCGGCTCCGGGAAATAGCGATAGTCGTGCGCATCTTCCTTGGAACGCAGCGAGCGGGTTTCGCCCTTGTCTGGATCGAACAGGCGAGTTTCCTGCCGGATCGTGCCGCCGTCTTCCAGGATGTCCACCTGCCGCGCAGCCTCATAAACGATGGCCTGGCTGATGAAGCGGATCGAGTTCACATTCTTGATTTCGCAGCGGGTGCCGAAGCCTTCACCCGGGCGGCGAACGCTGACATTCACATCCGCCCGCAGCGAGCCTTCCTGCATGTTGCCGTCACAGCTGCCCACCGCGCGCAGGATGGCGCGCAAGGTTGATACATAGGCCGCAGCCTCCTGCGGCGAGCGCATGTCCGGCTTGGACACGATTTCCATCAGCGCCACGCCGGCGCGATTGAGATCGACGTAAGACATCGAGGGATGCAGGTCATGCACCGATTTGCCGGCATCCTGCTCCAGGTGCAGCCGCTCGATGCCGATCTGGCGAACGCTGCCATCCTCCAGCTCGATCGACAATGCACCTTCGCCCACAATCGGGTGCTGATATTGCGAAATCTGGTAACCGGTGGGCAGATCAGCATAGAAATAATTCTTGCGATCGAAGCGCGACCAGCGATTGATCGTGGCGCCCAGCGCCAGCCCTGTGCGCACCGCCTGCCGCACACATTCGCCGTTCAGAACCGGAAGCATCCCCGGCATGGCGGCATCCACAAAGCTGACCTGCGAATTCGGCTCTCCGCCGAAGGTAGTGGAAGCACCGGAAAACAGCTTGGCCCTGGATACCACCTGCGCGTGCACTTCCAGCCC
>JAIMJL010000021.1:0-7640 GCA_020693225.1 Sandarakinorhabdus sp.
TATGACACGGTGAAAGGCTCGGACTGGCTGGGCGACCAGGACGCGATCGAATATCTGTGTCGCGAGGCGCCGGCCGCCGTTTACGAGCTGGAGCATTTCGGCGTGCCGTTCAGCCGCACGGCGGAGGGCAAGATCTACCAGCGCCCGTTCGGCGGAATGACCCAGAACATGGGCGAAGGGCCGGCGGCGCAGCGCACCTGTGCTGCTGCCGATCGCACCGGGCATGCTATGCTGCACGCCTTGTATCAGCAGAGCCTGAAGCATGACGCGGATTTCTACATCGAATATTTTGCTATCGATCTGATCATGGTGGATGGAGAGTGCCGCGGCGTGATCGCCATCAACATGGAGGATGGCTCGGTCCACCGCTTCCGGTCGCACAGCGTGGTGCTGGCAACCGGCGGTTATGGCCGTTGCTATTTTTCGGCGACAAGCGCCCATACATCGACCGGCGATGGCGGCGGAATGGCGCTGCGTGCCGGCCTGGCGCTGCAGGACATGGAGTTTGTGCAGTTCCACCCGACGGGCATCTATGGTGCCGGCGTGCTGATCACCGAAGGTGCGCGCGGGGAAGGTGGGTATCTGACCAACAGCCAGGGCGAGCGTTTCATGGAGCGTTATGCGCCTTCCGCGAAGGATCTGGCCTCACGCGATGTCGTTTCGCGTTCGATGGCGATGGAAATCCGCGAGGGCCGCGGAGTCGGCAAGGAAGGTGATCACATCTTCCTTCACCTCGATCATATCGATCCGAAGATCCTGCACGAGCGTCTGCCCGGCATTTCGGAAACATCCAAGGTGTTCGCCGGCGTGGATGTAACCCGCCAGCCGATCCCCGTGGTGCCGACAACGCACTATAATATGGGCGGCATCCCCACCAACTATTGGGGCGAAGTCGTCACGCTGAAGGATGGCGACCCCGATTCGGTCGTGCCCGGCCTTTTTGCGGTAGGTGAGGCCGCCTGCGTGAGCGTTCATGGTGCCAACCGGCTTGGTTCCAACAGCCTCATCGATCTTGTGGTATTCGGGCGGGCTGCGGGCCAGCGCATCGGGCAGACCGTGAAGCCGATGACGGCGCTTCCGCCGCTGCCCAAAGACAGCGCGGATTTTGCCCTCACCCGGCTGGACACGATGCGCCATTCCAAGGGCGGTTCGTCGGTGGCGACCGTCCGGCTTGCCATGCAGAAAACGATGCAGGGCAATTGCAGCGTGTTCCGTACGCAGGAGATCCTGGACGAGGGTATTCGCAAGATCGATGCGGTGTATCAGCAGATGGCCGATATCGGCATTTCCGATCGCAGCCTGGTGTTCAACACCGATCTTGTCGAAGCTCTGGAGCTGGATAACATGATCGGGCAAGCGGTGGTGACGATGCATTCGGCCGCCAACCGCACCGAAAGCCGCGGCGCACATATGCGCGAAGATCATCCCGCACGCGACGACGAAAACTGGCTGAAGCACACGCTGAGCTGGTTCCGTGATGGTGGCGTGGCGCTCGACACCCGCCCCGTACATACCCACACGATGACCGACGAGATCGCCTACATCAAACCCAAAGCCCGGGTCTACTGAGGATAAAATGGCCGAATTCTCCCTTCCCGCCAACAGCCGCATCTCCGACAAGGGGAAAAGCTATCCCGCACCTTCAGGCGCAAAGCGCACGAAGACCTTCAAAATCTATCGCTGGTCGCCTGACGACGGGCAGAATCCGCACTATGACAGCTACACCATCGATCTCGACGATTGTGGCCCGATGGTCCTCGACGCGTTGATCAAGATCAAGGGCGAGATCGATCCGACGCTGACCTTCCGCCGCTCGTGTCGGGAGGGCATTTGCGGCTCCTGCTCGATGAACATCGATGGCAGCAACACGCTGGCCTGCACGATGGCGATCGAGGATATCGCCGGCGAAGTGAAGATCACGCCGCTGCCGCACATGCAGGTGGTGAAAGACCTGGTGCCGGACATGACGCATTTCTATGCGCAATATGCCAGCATCAAGCCCTGGTTGCAGACCGTGACCCCGGCGCCGGCGCTGGCCGAGCGGACGCAATCGCCGGAGGATCGCGGCAAGCTGGATGGGCTTTACGAGTGCATCCTGTGCGCCTGCTGCTCCACGGCCTGCCCGTCTTACTGGTGGAACAGCGACAAGTTCCTGGGGCCGGCGATCCTGCTGCAGGCCTATCGCTGGTTGGCCGACAGCCGTGACGAGATGACCGGCGAGCGACTGGATGCGCTGGAGGACCCGTTCCGCCTGTATCGCTGCCACACCATCATGAACTGCTCCAATGTCTGCCCCAAGGGGTTGAACCCGGCGTTGGCGATTGCCGAAATCAAGAAGATGATGGTGGCGCGCGCAATCTGAGGCCGCGCTGACATGATGGTGTAACCATCCCCGTTTCTGCTGCGAACAGCCTTGGCAAGGTGGTTCGCAGGAGGGTGGGATTGGTGCTTGGTGCAGAGGACATGGTTGCTGCGGACTCCGGTGTTTCGTGGCAGCAACGGCACACGCTGGTAACGCGCGGCACGCATTGGCTACGGCTGGTGGCGATGCTGTGCCTGATCGGGTCCGGATTGCAGATCTTCAATGCCTATCCGCGACTGCACTGGGGGCATAGCGGCAACAGCCACGATGCCGCCTGGCTGGAAATCGGCGCCATGGGCTCGCCGGCCAAGGGAATGGTACGGATTGGTGGGCTGGACATCGAAACAACCGGTGTGCTGGGTGTGCGCGTGCAGGATGGCCGGCCGGTGCTGCTGGCCTTTCCGGGCGAGGTAACCATTCCCGGCGAGCGCGATCTGGCATCCGGCCGTCGCTGGCATTTTTTCTGGGCCTGGGTTTTTGTGCTGAACGGGCTGCTCTATCTGGGGTTGGGCCTGGCCAGCGGCAGCTTGCAGAAAAAGATGTTTCCGACCCGCGCGCAGCTGGCGCCGGCGCACCTCTGGCACGAGATCAAGGAGCATGCCCGGTTCCGCTTTCCGCGCAGCGAAGGTGCGCTGGACTATAATGTGATCCAGAAGCTCACCTATCTGGTGGTGCTGTTCGGGCTGCTGCCGATGATGGTGCTGACGGGGCTGACGATGTCGCCTTCGGTGAGCGCCACGGTGCCGCTTGCCGATCTTTTCGGTGGCCGGCAATCGGCCCGTTCGCTGCATTTCATCAGCATGTGGCTGATCATCGGTTTCGTGATTGTGCATGTCGGTCTGGTGCTGTTCACCGGCTTCTGGAACCTGATGCGATCCATGCTGACCGGCACATTCGCTTATCGGAAGGGGGTCTGGTGATGCTGCTGTCGCGTCGTTCGCTGGTGATTGGATCGGGTGCGCTGCTTGCGGGTTGCGACAAGCTTGCGACCCGGCCGGACGTGCTGAAGCTGCTGGGCAGCGCCGAGGGCCTGACACTGGCGTCGCAGCGGCTGATCGGGCGCGATGCGCTGGCGCAGGAGTTCAGCCGGGCGGATATCTCGCCGATTTTCAAGGCCAACGGCAGCAAGGACCCGCAGGAAGCGGCCTATCTGGCGCACAAGGCCAGCGGCTTTCAGGACTGGCGGCTGATCGTGGACGGGTTGGTCGAGCGGCCGCTGGCGCTGTCGCTGGCGCAGGTGAAGCAATTGCCGGCGCGGGCGCAGATCACCCGGCATGATTGCGTGGAGGGGTGGAGCGCGATCGGCGAATGGGCCGGACCGCAGATGGGCGGACTGCTGACCATGGCCGGCGCCAAAGCCTCGGCGCGCTATGTCGTGCTGCATTGCGCCGATCGCTATGGCAGTTCGGGCGAACTTTATTACGAAAGCATCGACATGCTGGATGCGTTTCATCCGCAGACCATATTGGCACACAGCATGAATGGCGCACCGTTGCGAACCGAATATGGCGCGCCGCTGCGGCTGCGGGTGGAGCGGCAGCTGGGCTACAAGCAGGCGAAATATGTGATGCGGCTGGAGCTGCGGGATTCGCTGGACGGGATCGGTCGCGGCAAGGGCGGCTTTTGGCCGGATAGAGGCTATGAATGGTATGCCGGTATTTAGCTGGCCTATCGCCTGACAGGCTTGTGACAGGGCAGGGCGCAAGCTAACCCCTCGCTGCATGGCAGCAGAATGTGTGAACGAGGGCCCCTGGGCGGGGTGGAAGGTGTGGCATGCGCGCCCTGAGGGTCGCTTTGTCGACAATCTGGGGGATGTTTATTATCGCGAGGAAGGCGAGGGGGTCAGCTCGGCGATCGAGACCGGGCGGCAGCACAGCAACGGGCTTGGCTATCTGCACGGCGGCTTCCTGATGGCGTTTGTGGACGTCGCGATGTTTGCCACCATCCGGCATCTGCTGCAGACGCAGGCGGCGGTGACTCTGCAATGCTCGACCGATTTTCTGGGTGCTGCCGAAATCGGCGTGCGGTTGGAGGGCCGCGGGCGGATCGTGAAGGAAACCGGCAAGCTTTTGTGGGTGGCGGGAACGCTGACCCAGAAGGATGGCGCGCATCTGGTGGCACAGTGGCATGGCATCCTGCGCAAGGTGCCCCGGCCGGCGCGATGACGGCTGTGCGCGCGGCCTATGACCGGCTGATCGCCACCGGGCAGCTTAAGCCCGATGCGGCGCAGGCCGGGATTGTTGACAGGCTCGCAATGCTCGCGACCGCGCTGGAAAAGCCGCCCGAGCGTCCCGGCTTCTTCGGCAAGCTGTTTGGTGACAAGGTGCCGGCTTTGCCGCGCGGCCTGTATCTCTGGGGCGGGGTGGGGCGCGGCAAATCCATGCTGATGGATCTGTTTTTCGCGAACTGCGCCGTTTCCCGCAAGCGCCGTATTCACTTTCACGAGTTCATGCTGGAGACCCACGCGCGCATCCATGCGCATCGGCAGAGCGATCCCGGCGATCCGATTCCCGCCGTTGCCGCAAGCTGGGCGGCAGAAGCGCGGCTGCTGGCGTTCGATGAAATGCAGGTGACGAATGTTGCCGACGCGATGATCCTGTCGCGCCTGTTTGCGGCGCTGCTGGAGAGCGGCGTTGCGATCGTTGCCACCTCCAACCGGCACCCGACCGAGCTGTATAAGGACGGGCTGAACCGCGCGCTGTTCCTGCCCTTCATCGCGCTGCTGCAATCGGCGCTGGATGTGGTGCCGCTGGATGGGCCGACGGACTATCGGCTCGACCGCATCGGCGGGATGGCGAGCTACTATACGCCGAACGGCCCGGAGGCGACGGCGGCGCTTTCCGAGCTGTTTTTCCGGCTGACCGATTTTCCGGTGCAAGACCGCGCCAATGTGCCGACCGCCGAGCTGGTGGTGGCGCAGGGCCGCACTTTGCATGTGCCGAAATCGCTGAAAGGTGTCGCGGTTTTCTCCTTTCGTCGGCTGTGTGGCGAGGCGCGGGGCGCGGCAGACTATCTGGCGATTGCCCGCAGCTATCACACGGTCATCCTGGTGGGCGTGCCGATCCTGGGGCCGGAAAACCGCAACGAGGCGGCGCGCTTCGTGACGTTGATCGATGCGCTGTACGAGTGGCGGGTGAAGCTGTTTGTGGCGGCGGATGCGCGGCCGGAGGCGCTGTATCCGGTGGGCGATGGGAGATTTGAGTTCGAGCGGACGGTGTCGCGGCTGATGGAGATGCAATCGGCGGATTATCTGGCGCAGGGGCATGGGCTGGCGGCTTCGGGCTGAGGCGGCAGCGTGTGTGGCCGAATGTGGCTATAGCAGCAGGCTGATGGCGAGGCAGGTGGCGAGGCCGACGATGATGTTCATCGGCACACCGATGACCAGGAAATCGCGGAAGCGATAGTCGCCGGCGGTGTAGACGATGGTGTTGGTTTGATAGCCGATGGGGGTGGCAAAGCTGGCGGAGGCGGCAAACATCACGGCGAAGATGAGCGGGCGCGGATCCACGCCAAGGCCCTGCGCCAGCGCGATGACCAGCGGGGTCATCAGCACGGCGACTGCGGTGTTGGTGACCATTTCGGTGAGCACCGAAGTGAGGAAATAGACGCCGAGCAGCAGCAGGAGGGGAGAGGCCACCTGCAGGACGGGAAGCATCAGCTTGACCAGCAGCGCGATGCTGCCGGCGGCATCGAGCGCCGAGCCGATCGCCAGCATCGAAAAGATCAGCACGAGCACATTGCCATCCAGCGATTCCCAGGCCTCTTCCGGGCCGATGCAGTTGGTGATCAGCACGATGCCAACCGCCACGATTGCCGCGATGGTGATGCTGGCGAGGCCGAAAGCGGCCACTAGAATGGCGCCGGCAAAAGCGGCAATGGCGATCGGCGCCTTGGTGCGGCGATAGGGGCGGGGCCTGGTGGTGGACAGGCCGAGCAGGTTGGAATTGGCGCGCATCGCGCGCTGCTCTTCAGCCCCGGCCAGCACCAGCAGGCGATCGCCGGGGCGGATGCGCACGCTGGCGAGATCAGGGCCGGGCTCATGATGCTCGCGTTCCAGACCCAGCAGGCGCACGTTCAGGCGATTGAGGAAGGGGATTTCCGCCAGCGGACGGCCGATCGAGGGGTGCGTGGGGCCGATGGCCAGCTCGACGAGATTCTGCGCGGCGACGCCTGACAGGATCAGTGCTTCGCCGCTGTCTGCGATGCCTTTCAGCCCCACCCGGACCTTGTCGCCCACGAGGAAAGCCACCAGCTCCTGCGGCGAGCCGCGCACGATGAGCCGGTCGCCGGGCTGGACGGCTTCTGTTGCAAAGCCGGATCGCTGGATTTTTCCGGAGCGGTTGAGGGCGGCGATCCGCAGCCCTTCGCGGTTCAGCTCGGCGATCGCGGCTATCGGGCGGCCGATCCAGTCCGATTGGCGGGTGATTTCCAGCTCGGACAGCATGATCTGGCGTTGATCTTCGGCGAGCGCGGTGTCTGGGCGTGCCGGGAGCAGCCACGGGCCGAGCAGCAGCAGGGCAGCGGCGCCCACCACCAATGCCACGACGCCGACCCCGGTCATCTCGAACAGGCCGATCGGGCGCTCGCCGAGCCCGCGGGCGACGCCATCCACCAGCAGATTGGTGGAAGTGCCGATCAGCGTGAGTGTGCCGCCGAGGATGCCGATGTAGGAGAGCGGGATGAGCAGGCGGGTGGCCGGCACCGCCATCACCTGGGCGAGGCGGCGGATGATCGGCACCATCAGGATGACGATCGGCGTGTTGTTCAGGAAGGCACTGGCCAGCGCGGTGCCGCCATAGACTTCGGCGGCGGCGCGCCTGGGTGCCTTGCCGGCGCGTTGCAGGATGCGCGAAGACAGCGCATCGACCGCGCCGGTGCGGATCAGCGCGGCCGACAGGATGAACATGGCCGCGATGGTGATCGGCGCCGGATTGGCGAAAGCGGCGAGCGTCATGCGATCGTCGAGCAGGCCGAGCAGGATGAACACCCCCACGCCACTGACCGCGATGACCGCCGGGGGGAAGCGCTCCGCTGAGAACGCGACCAGCAAGGCGACGATCAGGCCCAGGCCGATCAGGTCCTGGTGTGCGGCGAGCAGGTCTGTCGCGGACTGGATGAGGGGCGGCATTGGCGTTTGCTTTGGGGCTTGCGGGCCGCTGCTGCAAGCGCCGTGCGACTCTGCCTGGCGGGCGCAGCCTTGCCGATTGCGGCGGGGTGGGCGAAGAGGGGTGTGCGGGCGGGGCTTGTGTTGATGCCGCGCGCGCAAAGGTGAGAGAGT
>JAIMJL010000021.1:7647-10168 GCA_020693225.1 Sandarakinorhabdus sp.
ATGGCCGATATCGAGCTGTTTCAGATCGGCGGGTATAGCGTGACCGTGTTTCGGCTGCTGTTGCCGGTTGCCATCCTCGGCGTGGCCTTTGTGGCGGCGTCCACGGTTGCGACGCTGTTTGGCAGGCTGCGGCTGAAGGTTGCGCCGACACGGGCATCCTTTGTGTATCTGAGCGGCCAGATCCTGCGCTATCTCATTATCTTCGTTGGGGTCTTTGCGGCGGCTTCGGCGGTTGGGCTGGATCTCAGCTCGCTTTCGATCTTTGCCGGGGCGCTCGGCATCGGCATCGGGCTTGGCCTGCAGGACATCGTCAAGAACTTCATCTGCGGCATCATCCTACTGGTCGATCGATCGATCGAGGTGGGGGATTATATCCAGCTGGAGGATGGAACCGCGGGTGCGGTGGTGGCGATCGGGCCGCGCGCGACGACGATCAAGACCAACGACAATGTGGATATCCTGTTGCCCAACGCGCAGCTTCTGAACGGCCAGCTGACCAACTGGACGCACGACCAGGCGACACGGCGGGTGCATGTGCCCTTCGACGTGGCCTATGGCACCGACAAGGAGCGGGTGAAGCAGGCGGCGCTGGAGGCGGCGCTGGCGGTGCCGTTCACGCGGCCGGATGACGCGGTGCACAAGACACAGGTGTGGCTGGTTGGCTTTGGCGACAGTGCGTTGAATTTCGAGCTGGTGGTGTGGCCGACGCTGGAGGCGGTGAAGCGACCGGGCAGTATGATGGCGGCCTATCGCTGGGCGCTGGACGATGCGCTGCGGGCACACGCGATCGAAATCCCGTTCCCGCAGCGCGATTTGCGGCTGCGGGGGTTTGCCGGGCTGGAGGCGGAGGCGTTGCTGGAGCTGGTTGCCAAAGGCCCGCTGGCGGATGGACTGCGGCCCTTGGCCGACGATGGTGGCATTGACCGGGGACAAGGGGGGCCAGCGAGCGGAAATGATGCGGCCGGCGATATTCCGGCGGAAAAACCGGGCGCATGATGGCGATCAGAGCAGGGTGAGGATTTCGCCCAGCGGCTTCTTGATCAGCGCATGCGCGGGGATGCTGGCGTCTTGCGCGGGATGCCCTGTGACGATGATGAGATAGGGCTTTTCGCTGGTTGGGCGGTGGCACAGCCGGTTGAGGAAGGTCATCGGGTTGGGCGTGTGGGTGAGCGTGGCGAGGCCGGCGGCATGCAGGCTGGCAAGCATCAGCCCGGTGGCGATGCCGACCGATTCGCTGATGTAGTAATTTTGCTTGTCGTCACCGCTGCGAACGCCACCGCGGCGCTGGGCGAAGATGATGATGAGCCAGGGTGCGATTTCCAGATAGGGCTTGCGGGCGTCGGTTTTCAGCGGTGCGAGCGCATCCAGCCATTCGGCCGAGGCGCGACCGGCATAGAAGGCTCGCTCTTCGGCTTCGGCGGCTTCGCGGATCTGTCGCTTGAGATCGGGCGACTGGACTGCGGCGAAATGCCAGGGCTGGTGATTGGCGCCGCTGGGCGCACTGCCGGCAGCGGCGATGGCGGCGGTGATGATCGCTTCGGGCACCGGCGTGCTAGCGAAGGCGCGGCAGCTGTGGCGGGTGCGGATATGGTCCCGAAAGGCCTCGGCGCGGGCGATGCGCTCGGAATCGGGCAGCGAAGGATAGGGGGGGAAGGGAAGGTCTGGTTGCATCAGAGGGGCTTGGCGGAGGGGGCTTTGGCCTTGGCCTGCCTCCCGGCCCAGGCGGCCCAGCTTGTTGCGAGGCCTGCGAGCGATGCCATGAATGCGAGTTCGGCCGGATCGGGGGCCTTGGCATAGGATGCCTGCAGCACGCGGGCGATGCTCCAGGCGCCTTCGGGCCGATGTTCGAGGGTGAGCCGGTCACCGGCCTGGCAGGCGCCTTCTTCCAGCACGCGCAGATACCAGCCGGAGCGGCCATTGGCGACCATCGCCTTCACCATGCCGGGATCCTCGAACCAGCGGGCCAGAGTGCTGCACGGCTGGCGCGGCTGGCACGGCTGCACCAGCATGCTGCCGATACGCCAATGATCGCCGATACAGACACTGGTTTCGGTGAGCCCGGCGATCAGCAGATTTTCACCAAAGCCACCGGGCACAAGCCTTTCGGCATGCTGCGGATAATCGGCGACCCATGCGGCGTAGTGATCCTGGCTGTAGGCATAGATCGCCTTTTCCGGGCCGCCGTGAACCCGCGTGTTGGCGACTTCATCGCCTTCAAGGCCAAGAGCGTGGGCGCGCACCGGTCCGGTGTGCGGGCTTTTGCCATAGGCGGTGAAGTGGCCACCCCTGCGCGCCGCGTGGCCGGTTCGAACCTGCATCAAGACTGCCATCCGGCATCTGTGGCAGTCGTGGGGTGGTGGTCAAGCCGGGGGCTTGTCTCAATGTCGAATATTTTTGACATTGGAAAAATCCGCGGATATGTGATGTCGAAGATATTCGACACGAAAGGAATTGAGCATGGCATTTCGGGAGCAATCGGCGCGGTGGATGCTGCTGCTGTGGGTGGCGGTTCTGGGCTGGT
>JAIMJL010000021.1:10262-36773 GCA_020693225.1 Sandarakinorhabdus sp.
ATCCATCACTGTGCAGACGGTGCTGGGCGTGCGGCGGCCGGATGAGGCGGCGATGGCGGCGGATGAGCGCGAGCAGAGGATTGTGGATCGCGCCGGGCGCTGGTCCGGCTTTGTGCTGGGGTTTCTGGTGGTGGCATCATTGCTGCACTATCTGCAGCACGGGCATGCCTTTTTGTTGTTTCACACCATCTTCCTGTCGCTCATCCTGTCCAGCGTGGCGGAGCAGGCCGGGCAGGTGCTGCTGTTCCGTCGCGGGATCTGAGCGGTGGGGCGGCGGCCGCCGATCACCAACCGGGTGAAGGACATGCGCGATGCGCATGGCGGCATTACGCAGGCGGAGCTGGGACTGGCGGTGGGGGTGACGCGGCACACCATCATCGCCATCGAGCAGGGGCATTATTCGCCAAGCCTTGAGACGGCGTTCCGGATCGCGCGGCATTTCGGCGTGGGGCTGGAGGATGTGTTCGGCTGGGAGGGTTGAATGCCGGAGTCTTGTGCGCTGCTATCGCGCAGCGCATGAGATGCGCCGTGGCGCGACTTTCCTGCATGGTGGCAGGGCAGGCGGGGCCGGGGAGGAAATGATGATGCAATTGACCGCGGATGCCACACAGATGCTGCACGCCATTCTGGCGATGGGCCTGTTGAGCCTGGTGATGTTTCTGTGGATGTATGCCACGCGGCTGCCGGCGTTCAGCCGGGCGAAGCTCGACCCGCAGGAGGCGATGCATCCCGGAACCTATCACGACCGGATTCCGAGCGAAGTCCGACGGGTGGCGGACAATTACAATCACCTGTTTGAAGCGCCGACGATTTTCTACGCAGTGACGATTGCGATCGTGCTGCTGGGGCTGGCTGATCCGCTGCATGCATGGTGTGCCTGGGCGTTTGTGGCTTTGAGGGTGCTGCACAGCATAGTGCAGGCGACCGTGAACAAGGTGGCGCTGCGTTTTGCGCTGTTTGCACTTAGCTGGATCGCGATGGGCACGATGATCGTGCGGGCGACGCTTGCCAGTTTCTAGGATCGGTGCGGATGGGCCTTTCGCGCGGGTTGGCGCGGTGCCAGGCTGCTAGAGAAAAGGCGGCGTGTTGCCCTGCGATGCAAAGACTTGCGTATAGAGCAATAGTTAACACCAATTAATTAATATTTTGTAAAATTCATGTAACAGTTGTCGATATTATTTACAGCTTTGGTTGCACCATATTTTTAAGGTGCTGATTCATCTTCGTGTTTATTTTGGCATGGAATTTGCATGCCTTTTCATTGGCAGACACGGCCGAGGGGGTGGTCTTGCTGCCTTGTCATGGAAGGGTATGGTCATGATTCGACATCTTGGAGCAGCAATTCTGTCGGTTTTGCTTGCCGGGTCTGCCGGTGCGGTTACCGTGCAACTGGCAAGCGGCAACAACGGCACGTTCAACACCAATCCGGTTGGCGCGCACAGCGGCGTGTCGCGCGCATGGTATGATGGCGCGGTTGGTCCCATCGAATTCGAAGCCGGCGCTGATACGGCGGGCGTGGTTGTGGGCTCGCTTGCCAGCACCTACGCCATGCCGTTGGGCGACACGACGCGTTATGTCTACGGCTTGCGGGACGGCACCATGATCTACTTCGGATCGAAGGCGGCACCGGTTGATACCTATTCGTTCATCATCAACTGGGGATCGATCGATGCCCTTGTTCCGGGCGGCTATGACAATGTTCTGATGCTCAGCAACGGCAACACGGTCACCGGAACGGACCTGGTGGCCATGGGCTTGGCGATTGGCGATGGCAGCCAGAGCAACCCGCTCAACAACCGCTGGCTGCTGATCAGCGACAGCACGCCGTTCACTTCGTTCACTGCATACTCGCCGCGCGCGGCGTTCGAGTTTGACATGACGGTGCCGGAGCCGGCGACCTGGGCGATGCTGATTGCCGGATTCGGCATGGTGGGCTGTGCCGCGCGGCGGCGGGAGCGGATCGCGCGCGCATCGGCCTGACCTCTGTGCGCTGAAGCGACAGTCTGTCTGGACGGCGCGCTGCCAAACCGCAGCGCGCCGTTTCCCATTCTATCGTGCCATGAGCCCTGGCAGGAACGCCTCGTGCTGTGCCTGCAGCGTCGTGACGTCACGCGCGCCGTGGCCATCCAATGCGATACGGACACCGCCCGTGCGGCCGAGGCGCTGTAGCGGAACGGGGCATGGCGGGAGGCCGATTCCGGGCTTTGCGGTGAACAGATAGCGCCCCTGGTCTTCGCCGAAAGCAAATGGAGCGTTGCCCTGCGGCAAGGTGATTTCGGCCCCGATCCCGCCGGCCATCGCCATTTCGGCCAGCGCCACGAGGAGGCCGCCGTCTGAAAGGTCGTGAACCGCGGTGGCGGTGCCATCCTGGATGCGCGCGCGGACCCAGTCGCCGGCGGCGCGCTCGGCTGCCAGATCGACCGGGGGCGGGGGGCCATCCTCGCGGCTGTGCAGATTTCGCAGCCAGAGCGATTGGCCGAGGTGGCCGACCGTTGCGCCAAGCAGCCAGATCTCTTCGCCTTCGGCCTTGAAGGCGATGGTGGCGGAGCTTTGCCAGTCACCCAGCAGGCCGACGGCACCGATGGCGGGGGTTGGCAGGATGCCGCGGCCTTCGGTTTCGTTGAACAGGCTGACATTGCCGGAGACGACCGGGAAATCCAGCGCGCGGCAGGCCTCTGCCATGCCTTCGATGCAGCCGACGAACTGGCCCATCACTTCCGGGCGGGTGGGGGCGGCGAAGTTCATGCAATCGGTGACGGCAAGCGGTGTGGCCCCAACCGCTGTGAGGTTGCGCCAGGCTTCGGCAATTGCCTGTTTGCCGCCCTCGACCGGATCGGCGAAGCAATAGCGGGGCGTACAATCGGTGGTGATGGCAAGGCCTTTCTGCGTGCCGTGGACGCGCACGACGGCGGCATCCCCGCCGGGGCGTTGCACGGTGTCGGCGCCGACCTGGCAATCATATTGCTCCCAGATCCAGCGCCGGGAGGCGATGTCGGGGCTGGCCAGCAGGGCTTGCAGATCGGCCAGCAGATCCGCGCTTTCGGGGATGGTTTCCAGAGGCGGGCGCTTCGGCGTGGGGACCCACGGCCGATCATATTTCGGGGCTTCCTCGCCGATCGGATCGAGCGGCAGGTCGCACACGGTTTCGCCCTGCCATTCGAGCACCAGGCGGCCGGTGTCTGTGACTTCGCCGATCACCGCGAAATCGAGCGCCCATTTGCGGAAGATGCCTTCTGCCTGCGCCTCGCGGCCGGGCTTCAGCACGATCAGCATGCGTTCCTGCGATTCCGACAGCATCATTTCATAAGGGGTCATGCCGGTTTCGCGGACGGGCACCTGATCCATCACGAGCTTGATGCCGACGCCGCCCTTGGAGGCCATTTCGACGCTGGAGGAGGTGAGACCGGCGGCGCCCATGTCCTGGATGGCGACGATGGCGTCGGTGGCCATCAGCTCTAGGCAGGCTTCGATCAGCAGCTTCTCCATGAACGGGTCGCCGACCTGCACGGTGGGGCGCTTGTCTTCGCTGTCGGTATCGAATTCGGCGGATGCCATGGTGGCGCCGTGGATGCCGTCGCGGCCGGTTTTCGAGCCGACATAGACGACCGGATTGCCGATGCCGGCGGCGGCGGAATAGAAGATCTTGTCTTGCCGGGCGATGCCGACGGTCATGGCGTTGACGAGGATGTTGCCATTGTAACTGGGGTGAAAATTGACCTCGCCGCCAACGGTGGGGACGCCGACGCAATTGCCATAGCCGCCGATGCCGGCAACGACGCCGCGCAGCAGTTGCTTGGTTTTGGGGTGATCGGCGGCACCGAAGCGCAGGGCATTCATGTTGGCGACCGGGCGGGCGCCCATGGTGAACACGTCGCGCATGATGCCTCCAACACCGGTGGCGGCGCCCTGATAAGGCTCGATGAAGCTCGGGTGGTTGTGGCTTTCCATCTTGAAGATGGCGGCATCGCCGTCGCCGATATCGATGACGCCGGCATTTTCGCCTGGGCCCTGGATCACCCAGGGGGCTTTGGTGGGCAGCTTCGCGAGGTGGATTCGCGAGGATTTGTAGGAGCAATGCTCGGACCACATCACGGAGAAGATGCCCAGCTCCAGCAAATTGGGCTCACGGCCGATGCTCGCGACAATACGAGCATATTCTTCCGGGGCGAGGCCGTGGGCGGCGATGGTTTCGGGGGTGTGGAAGGCGGGCGCGTCGGTCATGGCCGCTGGCTTTATTGCATCGGGCGCAGCTTGTCGAAGGGGGGATTCTTTGCTAAGCATGTTCGGCTTTTGTTCTTGTGGGAGGGAATGACATGGCAGTTAAAAATCCGCCGGATGGCTATGCGGGGGTTACGCCCTATCTGATCGTGGACGACGGCGACAAGGCGATTGCCTGGTATCGGGCGGCGCTGGGTGCGGAGCTGGTGTATCGGATGGAGTGGGGCGGCAAGGTGGGCCATGCCGAGATGACGCTTGGCGGCGGGCATTTCATGCTGGCGGGCGAGTATCCGGAGATGGGATTTGTGTCGCCGCACGGGCGCGGCGGCACGACGGTGAGCCTGCTGGTATATGTGGCCGATGTGGACGACGCCTTTGCGCATGCCCTGGCGGAAGGGGCGACCCTGTTCCAGCCGCTGCAAACGCAACCTTGGGGCGATCGGTCGGCGCAGGTGGTGGACCCGTTCGGGCATCGCTGGACGCTGGCGACGCATGTGGAGGATGTGCCGTGGGACGAGCTGGATCGGAGGATTGCCTCGCAGCAGCCGGGATAGAGCGAGTCTCGTTCTGATTGCATCAGAACGGCCGCTCTATTTCCATGTTTTTCCGCATGGGTTTCCGATGCTGGTGATTCCACCAGATCGGAACATGCTCCAGCGGCGGGCAATCAGGGGCGGCAATAGCCTTCGCCGGGGGCCACCATCAGGCAATCCTGTTTGCCGGCCAGCCATTTCATGCCGGTCTGGTCGCCGGTGGCTGCGGTGAGGCGCAGATTTTCGCCATTGCGGACAAAGACGAGCGAGTCCCTGTCGGCGGTTGCTTCGAAGGTGGCTTCCGAATCGAGGTTGTAGCGATTGGTTACGGTGTAGCGGCCGCTGTAGATGCCATCCTTGTTGGCGATATCGAGCACCATGCCTTCGGGGCCGATCCAGCGACCGACCCAGGCGTTGGTTGGCACACTGGCCATCATGCCGCTGTCGCTGGTGCTCGCCGCTTTGGCCTGTTCAGCGCCGGCTGTCGGAGCGCCCTGGGCCGCAGAGGGGGCCGCAGAGGGGGCAGCAGAGGGGGCCGTGGCGGGGGTGGCGGGCTTGCTGCCGCAGCCTGCAACGGCGGCGAGGGCGATGAGGGTGAGCGAGGTTTTGACCATAGAGCATCTATGAAGTGATGCGCTCTCGCTGTCGAGGCGGCAAAATGAGAGCGCCGCCAGCAGGCTGGCGGCGCTCCCTTTCTGTGTGGCCTGACCTTAGTTCGAGGCAAGCATCGTTGCGCGCGAGCGGCGGCGCATGGCGCTGCCCACGAAGCCGAAGCCAACGATGAGCATGGCCCAGGTTGACGGTTCCGGCACCACGCCCTGGTTCAGATAGCGATCCAGGATTGCGCCGGTATCGATGCGATAGTCGCCATTGTTGGCCAGCGCGTCGACTGCGAGGTTCCAGCCGATGGCATCGAAGGCGGCGAGATCGGTTGCCGTTACCCAGCCCGTCTGGCCGAAGCAGAAGGTGGGATCCATGATGCCGTCGCCGATTTCGCAGCCGCCAGCTTCCTTCCAGTGCGATGCCTGGTTACCGTCGCCGTTGAAGCGGCCGGTCGAGAAACCGTTGCCGAACAGCGCAGTGGCGCCGCCATCGATCGAGAAATAGCGATCGCCGCCGACCGAAAGATCGAGCACCGGGCCGCCACCGGGGGCGATGTTGTTGGGATCATTGCTGTAGCGGAACATGTCCAGCGCGCTGAAGATCGACGTGTCGTTCAGATCATAGCCGAGAGTGCCGGCACCGGGGCCATTGGGATAGCCATAGACATCGAGGAAATCGACGCCCGACACGAATCCGAGCGAGTGGCCGATTTCGTGGATGGCAACGCCGATGAAGTCGAATGTGCCCGGGGTGATCCCGTCCCGCGGATCGAAATCAAAGCCGAAAGTGCTGCTGAAGGTCAGCTGGGCGTCCAGATCATTTGGGTTGGTCACGGTTCCGCCGATGGCCTTGGCAACCGAAGAGTTCAGATACAGGACCTGGCTGCTGTAGGCGGTTCCGGCAGTGAACACCTGGACGGCGGTATCATTGTTGCCATCGCCCGCCACACCATTGGTGATGAAGCTGGCACCGCCGGCAGTCAGTGTTGGCATCACCACCGATTGATCAAGCGCCGAGCCGCTCTTGGTGGCGTTCACCAGATCGAGCCAGTCCTGCGTGGCGAAATCGATGCGGCGGCTACCGGCCTGTGCGATGATGCCGGCACCGAGCGGAGCAAAGCCGACGCCGAGGTTGATTACGGCATCATTGGTGAACATCGATCCCCAATAGCCGGCGGCAACGAGGAAACCCTGTTCGGCCTGCGAGCCGGCAACGCCACCCAGATCGATGAGATTGATGGTGGCCGCGTTGGCCACCGGCGCTGACAGAGTCGCCATCGCGACGCCACAGCCAAGCATGGTTTTAAGAATTTTCATATTACCCTCCATTCGCCCCAATGCGATGATCGATATTGATACGTGGCACTGCCAGAGTCAATGCGAGGAGAGGGTGCCTCTTTGTAGCTGCGTCAAATTTACTCTGCACATCAGCATGTTATATTGTGCAATGGGCAAGGTGGGGATTGCTGCCGGCCCGCGCCTGCATTGGCACCTGCAATGACTTTCGATAGACGCGTCGGATGACCACGCCAGCCTGGATGCAGCATGTTGACGGATTGAAGCGGGCGCTGGCGGTGCGCGACCGGGACTCCGCCAATGCCGCCGTTGCGGCGTTGTTGGCGGCACGGGCACCGCTCGGCGGGCAATGGAAAAGCATCGCAGAGCTGATGCGGGTGAGCGGCGAATATACGCTGGCGCATCGGGCGATCGATGCCTTTGTTGCCGCTGCCGGAAACACGCCAAAGGCGCGGTTCGAGAAGATCATCCTGCTGTCGCAGACGGGGCGGCTGCGGGAGGCGCACGCGATGATTGCAGCGCTGCCGGTGGCCGCTGCGGATGCAGCGGCGCGGGACTATCTGCTGGGCAACACCGCGCTGACCCTTGGCAAGGTGGAGGAGGGGCGGGCGGCGCTGGAGCGGACGGTGAAGGCGCGCCCCGGGTGGGGGCCGGCGTGGCTGACGCTGGCGTCGGCCACGAACTTTGCCGAAAACCCGCTGGGTGAACGCCTGCTGGCAGACTTCAAGGCCGCCGAGCGGCAGCCGCCAGGCGATTTCGCGCGCTATTGCTATGCTCTGGGCAAGATGCATGCGGACCGGCGCGAGCATGATCAAGCCTTCGCCGCCTTTGCGCGCGGCGCAAAATTGCTGCGCGGGCTGACGCCATACAGCCGCCAAGGCAACATGACCGCGGCCAAGGCGGCGATGACGGGGTTTGATGGCGACCTGATCGAGCGGCTGGGCGGGATGCAGACGCGGGCGACCGATCGGCCGATTTTCGTGACCGGTCTGCCGCGATCGGGCACCACGCTGGTGGAGCAGATTCTAACCAGCCACAGCACGGTGGCGGATGGCGGCGAGATCAGCCTGGCACACCACGTGGCGGTGGCGACAGGCGGTGTTTCCGGCGACGCCATCGCGCAGCATGTGCAATCCGGCGGCTCGGTTGCCGCCATGGCGGGGCTTTATCTGCACCTGATGGCGGAGCGGTTCGGCAGGCAAGGGCGGGTGGTGGACAAGACCATCGACAACAGCCGCTTCCTGGGGCTGATCGCCACCATGCTGCCGGATGCGCCGCTGATCTGGATGCGCCGCGATCCGCTGGACAGTGCCTGGTCCTGCTTTCGCACCTTTTTCATACATGGCGTTGCCTGGAGCTATAGCCTGACCGATATCGCGCACCATTTCCGGCTGGAGGATGAGCTGCTGGCCTTTTGGGCGAAGCGGCTGGGCAAGCGGCTGCTGGTGGTGCCCTATGCCGAGCTGGTGGCGGCGCCGGAGCAGTGGACCCGCGACATCCTGGCGCACGCCGGCTTGCCTGAGGAAGCGGCGGCTTTCGAATCACATAAGACCGAGCGGGTGGTGGCGACGGCGAGTGCCCTGCAGGTGCGGCGGCCGATCAACCGCGACGGGCTGGCTGTGGCCGAGCCGTATCGCGCGCATCTGAAGCCCTTTATCGACGCCTATTCGTGAAACTCCGCGGCGCCGGGGATGCGACCGAAGGCGATTTTCGTGCCGATCAGATTGACCCGGCCTTCGGTGGCCGGGCCGAGAGTCACGGCGTTGCGGCCGAACCGTTCGTTGATGCGATCCAGCGCCCGGCTGAGCGCGGGGGTGCGGCGGCGAGCGGGCGGATCGAACAGCGACAGCTGGACCGCCTGGGCCGGCTGGATATCGTCCAGCGTGACCGCGATGGTGCGGACACGTTCGGATTTCAGCTGCACGGCCAGCTGCGGCCAGAGGGCTGCCAGCGCCTCGACCATGGGGAAACTGTCATCGGTGGCGGCAATGCGCTGCGTTGCGTGCCAGCGCTGCTTGGATTCGAAGCGCGCCGACAGGGTGACATGCCGGGTGACGCAGGCGGCGCGGCGCAGCCGGCTGGCGGCCTTCATCAGCAGTCGGCGGGCGGTGAGGCGGACGGTTTCCGGATCGCGGGCCTGTGGCATCAGGACGTGGCTGTGGCCGATGGAGCGGCTTTGCTGCGGGCGTTCCGGCAGGTCATACCCAAGCAGAGACCACCAGAGGCGTGACCCGACAACCGAGCCCCAGGCGGCCCCGGCGGCAGCGGCGTCCTGCGATAGCAGCGCCTGCATGGTGGTGATCCCGCGCGCGGTCAGCCGCGCCTCCATGCGGCGGCCGACGCCGGGGATATCGGACAGCGGAAGCGGGAAAAGCCGGTGCGGCAGCTCGTGCGATTCGATCAGCGTGAGGCCGTCGGGCTTCTGCATGTCGGCTGCCATCTTGGCGACCAGCCGGCTGGGGGCGATGCCGACCGAAGATGTGAGGCAATCGCCGACATTGCGCCGGATTCCCGCCTTGATCCGCCGGGCCAGCGCCAGCGCCTGCTCGGGGCTGTTCTCATTGTCCAGCAGGCGGCAGGCCACCTCGTCGATCGAGCAGACGGCGGTAACGGGGATGTGGCGCCAGACTTCCGCGACGATTGCGTCATGATATTCGACATAGCGTTGATGATCGCCGCCAACGAGGATCAGGTGCGGGCAGAGGCGCCGGGCTTCGCCGACCCGCATGCCGGTTTTGATGCCGAAGGCCTTGGCTTCGTAGCTGGCGGCGATGATGGTGCCGCTTTCGATCTTTTCCGGGCCAACGGCGATGGCCTTGCCGCGCAGCTCGGGATTGCGCTGCTGCTGCACGCTCGCGAAATAGCTGTTGAGATCAAGATAGAGCCAGCGGAGAGGCCGAACCGATTGCATGGCATGATTAGAACATAACAGGAACAGTTGCGCCAGCCGATTCGCTGCGGCAAAGGGGAATCTTGCGGGCTGATGGGGGATATGGATGCGCAGGCAACGGCTGGAAACGATGGCGGTGGAGGTGGCCGACGGCGTGCGCGCGGTCGAGGCGGGGGCGATTCAGGGCGCGCGGCTGCGCTTCTATGATTATTGCATGGTGGCGTTTGCCGTTATCCTCATCTGCTCCAACCTGATCGGCGCGGCCAAGGTTTCCACGTTGAACTTGCCGCTGATTGGTGCGGTGACCTTTGGAACGGGCATTTTGTTCTTCCCGCTCGGCTATGTGCTGGGCGATGTGTTGACCGAGGTTTATGGCTATGCCCGCGCCCGGCGGGTGGTTTGGGTGGGCTTTGCGGCCAGCGTGTTTGCGGCCGGCATGTCGGCTTTCATTGTCGCCATGCCACCGGCCGAGGGGTGGGAAGGGCAGGAAGCGATTGCCCAGGTGTTCGGCCAGGTGCCGCGCATCTTCGCCGCCTCGATCGCGGCTTTCTGGGCCGGGGAATTTGCCAACGCCTTTGTGATGGCGCGGATGAAGGTGTGGACCGAGGGGCGCTATCTTTGGACGCGCACCATTGGCTCCACCGTGGTGGGGCAGGGGGTGGATACGTTGATCTTTTACCCGCTGGCCTTCTGGGGGGTTTGGGAGCCGGCGCTGATCGTCACGGTGATGCTCACCAACTATATCCTGAAGGTGAGCTGGGAGGTGGCGCTGACGCCGGTGACCTATGCGGTGGTGAACGGCATGAAGCGCGCCGAGGGGCTGGATGTGTTTGATGTGGACACGGATTTCACGCCGTTCAAGACGAAGGTTTGATCCGCTCAGGCAGCGATGGCAAGCAGGCTTTCAAACAGGCGGCGGCCGGTCTGGTTGCTGTGCGCGGGCTCCACGCAGCGTTCGGGGTGCGGCATCAGGCCCAGCACGTTGCCGGCGGCGTTGGTGATGCCGGCGATGCTGCGGGCCGAGCCGTTGACCGCTTCGGCATAGCGCAGCGCGACCTGGCCCTGCTGCTCCAGCCGATCGAGCGTTGCGTCGTCGGCCTGGAAATTGCCGTCGTGGTGGGCGACCGGGATGGTGATGCGCTCGCCGGGGGCAAAGGCGCGGGTGAACGGGGTGTTGCTGGCGACCACTTCGAGCGCCACGTCGCGGCAGACGAAATCGAGCCCGGCATTGCGCATCAAGGCGCCGGGCAGCAGGCCGGATTCGGTGAGCACCTGAAAGCCGTTGCAGATGCCGAGCACCGGCGTGCCGCGTTCGGCCTGCGCGATGATGGGGCGCATGATGGCCGAGCGCGCCGCAATGGCGCCGGAGCGCAGATAATCGCCGTGCGAAAAGCCGCCGGGAAGCGCGATGAGATCGAGGTTCGCGGGCAGGTCTGCATCGGCGTGCCACACCATGTGCGGCCGGCTGCCGGTGACCAGTTCGAGTGCGACGGCGAGGTCGCGATCGCAATTGGAGCCGGGGAAGACGATGACGGCGCTTTTCACCCCAGTTCGACCCGGAAATTCTCGATCACCGTGTTGGCCAGCAGCTTGCGGGCCATCTCTGCCACCTGATCTTCGGTGGTGCCGTCGGCAACCTCCAGCTCGATCACCTTGCCGACGCGGGCGTCGGACACCTGGGCAAAGCCGAGGCCGGTGAGGGCGTGGGTGATGGCGCGGCCTTGCGGATCGAGCACGCCGGGTTTCAGGGAGACGGTGACGCGGGCTTTCATGACCCCAGCCCATGCCGCATGGCGCGACATTTGGGAAGGGGGCGATGCCTTGCGCGGATGGCCTCGCGGGGCCAGAAGGCCGGCATGAGCAAGAACGAGACCATCCGCGGCGGGCGCCGGGACGCCGTGATGCGGCGCGGGCTGATGGCCTGGCCACAGGACAGTGCCGAGGATCGGGCGCGAATCGCCGGCGTGGCTGACATATTGGCGGCGCTGGACGGGCCGATGCTGCTGCGGCTGCCGGGGCGCGATCTGCTGGTGCCTTATGATGCGTCGCTGCCGGCGGAGCTCGCCTGGTATCTGGCGGTGGGCGATTATGAGGCGCATGATCTGGATCTGGCGGCAGACCATGTGCGGCCGGGCGACCGGGTGATGGAGCTGGGCGGCGGCATCGGGGTGACCGGCTGCGCGCTCGGCAAGGCGAGCGGCGCGCCTGTGGTGATCGTGGAGCCGAACCCGGCGCTGTATCCGGCCATCGAGCGGACCTTTGCCGCAAACGGGGTCGGCCTGGTGCTGGTGAAGGCGGCGGCCAGCGCGGGCGCTGCGGGGACGGCACAGCTGGCGGTTGCGCAGAATTACTGGTGGAGCCGGCTGGGCGAAGGCGGCTCTCCGATGGATGCAGCAACTGTGGAAGTGGCCACGGTTCCGCTGGCCGAGCTGATTGCGGCGCACGAGCCCACCGTGCTCGCGGTGGATATCGAGGGGCATGAGGTGGCGCTGGTGGGCAGCCCGGTGGGGGCGTCCGTCAGGCTGGTGCTGTTTGAAATCCACACCCCCGATATCGGCACGCGGGCGACCGGAGATGTGGTGCGCTGGCTGGAAGAGGAAGGTTTCCGGCTGCTGGAAGTGCGCGGACAAAGCTGGGCGATGGCGCGCGAATGACAGGGACAGGCTGGAAAGCGCTCTCGAGCGGGTCTCGTTCTGATTGCATCAGAACGGCCGCTCTATCCCTATGATTTTCCGCATGGGTTTTCGATGCTCGTGATTCCACGAGATCGAAACATGCTCTAACGCGCCAGTTTCTCCACGGCTTCCAACACCTGCTCGAAGGCGCGGCTGCCGGGGGCGATGGGCTCGAAGTGGCCGGCGTTGGGGGCGAGCTGGATTTCGGCGCGGTCGCCGGCTTTGCGGGCTTCTTGCGCATAGGTGAGGCCGATGGCGGGGGGCGAGACGCGGTCGTAAATGCCGTGCAGCAGGATGATGGGCACGCCGATCGGCATCAGGGCGGCCGGGTTGGTGTCAGCGAATTGGCTGGCGCGAGCTTCCAGCATCGGGCCGGTTGCGGCTGACTCGGTGAGAGGGACCGATTCGCCTTCCGGGGCTGCGGCGGGGGCAGCGCGGGCCTTGGTGAGCAGGGCGACGCTTGCGTCGCCGCAGACGGCGTCGATCTGCCGTTCCCATTGCTGGATATTGTTCAGGCCGCCGACGGAGACGACGCCGCGCAGTTTTTGCGGGGAATCGACCTTCAGCGGGCTGGCGGCAGGCAGCTTGTGCCGGCCTGCGGCCCAGAGCGCGAGATGGCCGCCGGCGCTGTGGCCATAGGCAACGATGCGGGTGGTATCGAGGTTGCGCGCCTCGGCATGATCGCGGATCAGATCGATGGCGGCGGCGACATCGGCGAAGGTGCCGGGCCAGCCGCCGCCGTCTTCATCGACGCGGCGATAGCCGACCGACCAGACGGCAAAGCCCTTTTCGAGGAAGGCGCCGGCGGCAGCGCGCATCAGCTCGGGGCCGGCGATATCCTTGCGCCAGCAGCCGCCATGCAGGACAACGACGACCGGCAGCTTGCCCGGCTCGGCCGCCACTTTCGGCAGGAACAGCTCGACGATTTGCGACGGTGCTTCGCCATAGCGCAGGATTTCAGCAGGCGCCGCCTGCGGGCGCGCGCCTACTCCGCGCAGATCCATCAGCGTGGGAAGCTGGCCGGGTGCAAGTTGTGTGGCGGCGGGGGTGGCGAACGCTGCAAACGCCAGCGCGGCCACCGGAACAGACGCGAATCTCATTTCTTGCTTCTGGCCTTTCGGGCGGCTTCCATGTCGAGCACGGCGGTATCCGAGCCTTCGGGCAGCAGGCCAAGGCGGCGGGCGACTTCCTGATAGGCCTCCACTTCGCCGCCGAGATCGCGGCGAAAGCGGTCCTTGTCCAGCTTCTCGTTGGTCTTCATGTCCCACAGGCGGCAGCCATCGGGGCTGATTTCGTCGGCGAGGATCACACGGCTGTAATCGTCTTCCCAAAGGCGGCCGAATTCCAGCTTGAAATCGATCAGGCGGATGCCGATCGCGGCGAAAAGCCCGGTGAGGAAATCATTGGTGCGGATCGCCATGTCGACCATTTCGGCAAGCTCGTCCTGCCCGGCCCAACCGAAGCAGGCAACATGCTCTTCGGTTACCATGGGATCGTTCAGTGCATCATCCTTGTAATAATATTCCAGGATGGTGCGCGGCAGGGGCGTGCCCTCCTCGATACCGAGGCGCTTGGCGAGCGAGCCGGCGGCGACATTGCGGACGACGACTTCCAGCGGGATGATTTCCACCTGGCGCACCAGCTGCTCGCGCATGTTGAGGCGGCGGATGAAGTGGGTGGGGATGCCGATGGTGCCGAGCAGGGTGAAAAGATGCTCGGAAATGCGGTTGTTGAGCACACCCTTGCCGGAAATGGTGCCCTTTTTCTGGGCGTTGAAAGCGGTGGCATCATCCTTGAAATATTGGATGATGGTGCCGGGCTCCGGGCCTTCATACAGGATTTTGGCCTTGCCTTCGTAGATTTGGCGGCGGCGGGACATCGCGTTTTCCTCGGGAGAATTGAAAGAAGGGCATAGCCGCAAGCGGGGGGCAGGGCAATTGCGCTTTGCGACGGCGCGGGCCCGTGCCATGGCCGGTTCAGTCTGCCTGCGCGGTTTGGAGATTCGATGGCTTCTGGTTTGATTGCCCTGCTGGATGATGTGGCGCTGATTGCCAAGCTTGCGGCGGCCTCGCTGGATGATGTGGGCGCGGCGGCCGGGAAGGCCGGCACCAAGGCGGCGGGCGTGGTGATCGATGATGCCGCGGTCGCACCGACCTATGTGGTGGGCTTCACCCCCGATCGCGAGCTGCCCATCATCTGGAAGATTGCCAAGGGGTCTTTAAGGAACAAGCTGCTGTTGCTGTTGCCGGCCTTTGTCGCCATGGCGGCCTTTGCGCCCTGGGCGCTGACGCCGCTGCTGATGATCGGCGGGGCCTATCTCTGCTATGAAGCGGCGGAAAAGGTGATTGAGAAACTGGGGCTGCATGCGGCACATGCAGCAGAAGGCCCGGTGCTGGAAGACCCGGTTGCCCGCGAGGGGAGCATGGTGGGCGGCGCCATCCGCACCGATCTCATCCTGTCGGCGGAAATCCTTGCCATTGCACTGGGAACGATCGCCGAGCAGCCGCTGCTCAACCAGGCGATCGTGCTGGCGCTGGTGTCGATTGTGGTGACGGCCGGGGTCTATGGTGCGGTGGCGCTGATCGTGAAGATGGATGATATCGGGGTGCGGCTGGCGCGGCAGTCCAATGGCGGGGTGCAGGCGCTGGGGCGCGGGCTGGTGAACGGGATGCCGGTGCTGCTGTCGGTGCTGTCGGTGGTGGGCACGGCCGCCATGGCCTGGGTGGGCGGCGGGATCCTGGTGCATGGGCTGGAGCACTACGGGCTTGATACGCTGCCGCACTGGATTCACGGGGCTGCGGACTCCGCTGCTGCTGCGGTTCCGGTGGCGAATGGTTTTGTGGGCTGGTTCGTGTCCGCCTTCTTTGCCGGCATTCTGGGGCTGGTGGTGGGCGCCGTGGTGGTCGGGAGTGTTACGCTGGGACAGAAGATCGTCCGGCGCTGAGCAGGCGCGCGACCGCTTCGTTGGCCAGCGCGTCGGCGCGTTCATTGAGCGGGTGGCCGGCGTGGCCTTTCACCCATTGCCAGGAAATGCGGTGCGGCTTGGCGGCGGCGGCGAGCGCCATCCAGAGGTCGGCATTCTTCACCGGCTTCTTGTCTGCCGTGCGCCAGCCGTTCTTCTGCCAGCCGGGCAGCCATTTCTGCATGCCATCCATCAGATAGCGGCTGTCGGTTGTGAGCGTTATGGCGCACGGCTTGGTAAGCGCCTCCAGCGCCTTGAGGGCAGCGGTCATTTCCATGCGGTTGTTGGTGGTCAGCGGCTCGGCGCCGGACAGGATTTTCTCGCGCGCGCTGCTGTGCAGGATGGCGGCCCAGCCGCCCGGTCCCGGATTGCCCTTGCAGGCGCCGTCGGTGGCGATCCGCACTTCAGGAAGCGGCATAATGGTCCAGCCGGCGGGCATAGGGCAGCGGATCCTTGCGCGTGACCAGCGCATCGGAATGCGGGGCCAGCCAATCCTGCGCGCGGCTCAGCAAAAAGCGCAGCGACGCGCCCTGGGCGAGCAGCGGCAAGGCCGCGCGCTCTGCGCTTTCAAGGGGCCGGATGCTATCATAGCCATGCAACAGCGCGGCCTCGTGCTCCGGCAGGGGCGCCATGCCATCGTCGGGGAACACCCAGGCCGCGTGCAGCACGGCCAGATCATAGGCAAAGCTGTCGGTGCAGGCGAAATAGAAGTCGATGAGGCCGGTCACCTTGCTGCCCAACATCAGCACATTGTCGGGGAAGAGATCGGCGTGGATGGTGCCCGAAGGAAGCCCGGTGGGCCAGTGCGGGGCGATACGGGCGAGCGCCGCCTGCACCTTTGCCGCAAGCCCCGCCTCGATGCTGTCCAGCCCTGCGCCAAGCTCTGCGGCGGTTTCCTGCCACCACGGCAGGGAAAGCGCATTGCGGCGGGTGGGCGCGAAGCCGCTGCTGGCCAGGTGCAGCCGGGCAAGCGCCGCCCCCACCGATCGCGCCTGCGCCGGTGTGGGCCGGGAAACGGACACGCCGGGCAGATATTCGATCAGGCAGGCGGTGCGGCCTTCCACCTGTTGCAGGGCGCCGCCGCTACGGTCGCGGATCGGCTGCGGAACGGGCAGGCCGGCGGCGGCCAGATGCTCCATCAGCGCGATGAAAAAGGGCAGTTCGGCCAGATCGATGCGCCGCTCATACAGCGTGAGAATGAAGCGGGCGCGGCTGGTTTCGATCAGGAAATTGCTGTTGCTGACGCCCTCTGCAATGCCCTTGGCGGAGACAAGCTCGCCGACGTCATAGCCCTTCAGGAACGCGTCCAGCGCTTCCGCCGGGACGGCTGTGTAAACCGCCACAGCCCGGCTCAGGCAGCGAGCGAGCGCGGCAGCTTGAACACCACCTCTTCGGTTGCCGTAGTGACTTCCTCGATCGTTACATCATAGCGCGCCTTCAGCGCATCCAGCACCTCCTGCACCAGCACCTCCGGTGCCGATGCGCCGGCGGTGAGGCCCAGGGTTTCGACGCCTGCGAACCAAGACCAATCGATCAGGCTGGCCCGCTGGATCAGGTGTGCACGGGCGCCCTCGCGGGCGGCGACTTCGCGCAGGCGCTGGGAATTGCTACTGTTTTCCGCGCCGATCACCAGCACCAGCTGGCAGCTGCGGGCGATCGCCTTCACCGCAGTCTGGCGGTTGGACGTGGCATAGCAGATGTCTTCGCCTTTGGGCCCCTGGATCTGCGGAAAGCGCCGTTGCAGGGTGGCAACAATGTCTGCCGTATCGTCCACCGACAGGGTGGTCTGGGTGAGGAAGCCGAGCGTTTCGGACGGCGGTTTCACCGCTTCGGCGTCGGCCACGGTTTCGATCAGCGACATGGCACCGGCGGGCACCTGCCCGAACGTGCCGATAACCTCCGGGTGGCCGGCATGGCCCACGAACAGGATATGGCGACCCTGCTCCACCATGCGCTCGGCCTGGCGGTGCACCTTGGACACCAGCGGACAGGTGGCATCCAGCCAATCGAGGCCGCGCGCTTCGGCGGTTGCCGGAATGGCCTTGGGAACGCCGTGCGCGGAAAAGATCACCTGCGCGCCGTCCGGCACCTCGTCCAGCTCCTTCACGAACACCGCGCCTTGCGCCTTCAACGTATCGACAACGAATTTGTTGTGGACGATTTCGTGCCGCACATAGACCGGGCTGCCGAATTTCTTCAACGCCAGCTCGACGATGTGAATCGCGCGCTCGACACCGGCGCAGAAGCCGCGCGGCGCGGCGATCAATACGCGCAGGGTTGGCAGGCCGGAACTGGCAGGGGTGGGTGCGGGGGGGCTGTCAGCTGTCATTCACATCTCCTAGGCGAAACAGCCCATAGGCGAAAGCGGCCGCTTGCTGAAACCCCTTTGCAAGCATGGCAGGCCCTGCCTAAAGGACTTTGGGTCGCATACCGGCGGCGCATAACGGCGGCGCATATCGCAGGATTTCGAGGAGAGTATCGGGTGCGCAAGACTATGGCAGCCATCGGACTTGGCGCAGCCGTTCTGCTGGCGGGCTGCAACACCAACCCGCTGCTGGTGAAGCGCTCGCAATGCCCGGCGGTTGCTGTGCCCTATCATGTTGGCTCGGTGACCAAGTTCGATCCGCCGCAAAGCCGCAACGCGGATGCCATCGCGCTGACCGCACAGATCACCGATTTGCAGGGCAATTGCATCGAAGGTGCGGACTTCCTGAGCACCGATGTCAGCTTTGTGGTTGCGGCGCAGCGGCGCGACAAGGGGCCGGCCAAGCAGGTTTACCTGCCGATGTTCGTGGCCCTGGCACAAGGCGGCAATGTTCTGGTTTCCAAACAGATCACCGGCGTGCAGCTGGACTTTGCCGAAGGCGCGTTGCGCGCGGAGGCGCGCGGGGGCGCGCGCGCGGATGTGCACCGTTCGGCGGTTGCCCTGTCTCCGGAGATCCAGGAGCGCATCAGCCGCAAGCGCAATGCCGACGATCCTGATGCGTTGACTGATCCGCTATCCGATCCGCAGGTGCGCGCCGCCGTGCGAGCCGCAAGTTTCGAGGTGCTGGTCGGCTTCCAGCTGGATGATGCCAGCCTGGCTTACAATGTCACGAAATAGCATCGTCGCGATAGTGCACCGGGGAAGCGGGCCTCTGAATTGCCCCTGGGCAGGACGACGGTAGCGGCATTTCGCCAGAAATATATGCAATTGATGACTGGCAAACCTGGGTTGCCGCGCCTATTGTTTGTTGCACTTTTGAAATCTGGGAGTGTGCATGCCGCATCGCCGCAATGTTGACATGGATTTGTTGCGCAGTTTTGTAACAATCGTTGAGGTCAAGAGTTTTACCCGGGCAGCGGATCGGATGCTGCGCACGCAGTCTGCCATCAGCTTGCAGATGAAGCGGCTGGAAGAGCAGCTTGGCTCGCGCCTGTTCGCGCGCGGCGGGCGGGGTGTCGAACCGACCGAGGCCGGCGTGCTGCTGCTCGGCTATGCGCGGCGGATCCTGGCGGCAAATGACGAACTGGTCGGCCGGATGGTGGAGCCGCAGGTGGATGGCGCCATCAGCATCGGTGCGCCGGAGGATTTCTCGGCCGAGCATCTGGCACCGGCGCTGGCGCGCTTTTCGCGCGCCTTTCCGAACGTGTTGCTGAATGTGCACTGCGACCTGAGCGCCAATTTGCGGCAGGACTTTGCCAAAGGCGCCTATGACCTGATGCTGGCCTATGATCGGGATGCCGATCCGGCAGACGGCGCGGTGTGGCGGGAGCCGCTGGTCTGGGTGGCGGGCGAGGGTGCGTGGGATCCGAACGAGGCGGTGGTGCCGCTGGTCACGGCGGCAGAGCCTTCGATGCTGCGCAGGATTGCCACCGAGGCGCTGGAATCGGTTCAGCGGCCCTGGCGTCAGGCCTATATGGCCAGTTCGCGCGCCGGGACGCTGGCGGCCATTTCCGCTGGGCTGGGTGTGGGGATATTGCCGCGCGGCAGCCTTGTCCCGGGTGTGGTGGCGTTGAACGGTGATTCCGGGTTGCCGATGTTGCCGGTGGCGTCGGTGCATCTGCATCAACGCCCGGATTGTGGACTCGCGGCGCAGCGGCTGGCAAATTTCCTGGACCAGGTTCTCGGCGGCAAGGGTTAGCTGCCACTCAGCGGCAGTGGTTGACGCCTGTGCGGCAGAGCCTTATGGCCGCACCTCTCCCGCCGGGTCTGGGCGGTGCATGGCGATCGTAGCTCAGTTGGTTAGAGCGCTGGTTTGTGGTACCAGAGGTCGCGGGTTCAAGACCCGTCGATCGCCCCATTTCCCGGCCATTTGGCCTGCCCACGCAGGTTTCAGGCGATCAGGATCATCCGGCATGCAAGAGAGTGGCTTTGGAGTTCTGCTGGCGATCGGCACCGCAGTGGGATTGGCCCTGGGGCTGGCCTTTGGCGAGCCGTCGCTGGGCGTGGTGCTTGGCATCGGCGGCGGCGCCTTGCTGGCATTGGGCCTCAGGCTATTCGGCGGCCGACCCAGATAATACGGCCGATGAGCGCGATGCTTTCAGGGTCGCAATCATGGCAGGCGGGGTAGGCGGCATTGTCGCTGATGATGGACAATCGACCGGAGACGGGGTGGAAGCTCACCCGTCGGACCTGTACCCCCGTTTGCGAGCGGATGGCATACAGGCCATCGCCGATGCTGGCCGGTTCATGCGATTGGATCAACACGGTATCGCCGTCGTTGAGGGTGGGCGCCATGCCGTCACCCCTGACCCGCCATGCGGCCAGCCTGGCTGATGGTGTGTCGCAATGGGTGATCGCTGGCAACGGGTGCGCCATCGGAAGGGCCATTGGGAGTGCAAGGGCCGGATCGAATGCGAGGGCTTCGCTGCTTTCCCCGCCATCCTTGCCGTCTGCGAGATAGGGAACAAGGATGAAGCGCCCGGCCTGTGATGCCTGCGGTTGTAGGGTTGGCGGGCTTGAACCCGCATCGGCAGAAACGGCTGGCGCGCCGAGCAGGTGCTCGCTCACGCCGAAATGGCAGGCGAGAATGTGGCGATCTGCTTCAGCCAGGCGACGCGGCACGCCCCGCCGGATGAATTGCTGCAGATAGGCTGCATTGCGCCCGATTTTGCGCGACAAGGCGGCATAGCCGACACCTGACGTGCGAATGAGGCTGTCGAGCCGCTGACGCACGGCTTCTTCCTGCATGTGCGCGGACCTCCTCTCCCGATCCTTCTTGCTCTTATCTATCACATTTTTACCCTAGACTAGTAGGAAAATAACCACCAATTTGGTGCAATTCCGAGTCGCAACAGGAAAATGGTCATAGGAAAAGGCCAACGATTGCGAGCCGGGGCAGGGGTCGCTTCGAGGAGTCTCAAGACATGAGCCTGTTGTACGCCATCGAAACCTGCCTGAGACAGACCCGGGTTCCCCCGTCGCGGTTCGGCCGTGAGGCGGTGAAGGATCCGCGGCTGGTGCATGACCTTCGTCGCGGCCGCCAGCCGGGCGCCAGCCTGGAGCGTCGGGTGCGGGCGCATATTGCAGCGTCGCTTGCGGCCAGCGAAAGCAAGGGCCAGCCAAAGCGCGAATCGCGCGAGGCCGGCCTTTCCGCCATGGACTTGTCATCCTCTTCACAAGGAGGATTTTGATGCGTTGCAGCCTGACAGATGCGCATATCCGCCTGCTCCGGGGCGTTCGCGCCATCATTGCCGCAGATCCCTGGTTTGCCGAGTGGCAGCCACATGCGGATTGCGGCAGCCAGTCTGCACGGGAGCCATCTGCGCCCGAGACTTGCAGGGGAACGGGCCTGTCGCCAACCCTGGTAATCGAGGATTTTTCCAGCGAACCCTGGGCAAGCCTCACCTTCAGCGGCATGCGGCACAGCCTGGCCATTCGCCTGCGCGGTGCGCAGCAATCCGTTGAATCTGCCTATGATAGGCTCGAATGCCTGCTTACCGAGCCGGAAATAGACCTTCCCGGTCATTTTCTGGCCGAGATGGAAATGGTTGAAAGTGATGGAGAAATACATCCAGATGGCAGCATGAGTCTTGGCATCCAATTTGAGGCGTTAACGATAGAAGAATAGGATTATGATGCAAGCCCGTGCCTATGGTGGCGAGCGGCATGGCTCGGTGGGATCGGGACGAGGCGGCTTTTTTGCCAGATGATTCGTCTCGCTCCCCCTGGGTGAGCAAGAGTGCCCAGCCGGCACTCACCGCAATTTGAGGTGCGCTCAGATTCCGCTATTCTTGGCACGCCCGCTCGGCTAGAAATCGAGTGGCGCTCAACTTCTGGCGCTGCTGGCTGGGCTGAAACTGCTTTGCGACGGAATCGGAGTGAACCATCAAGCCGGAACGGGCGCTGCATCAGGGGTGCGGCGGCTGCCTGCCCTGCGCTTGTGGGGGGCGTTTTTCTGACCCTCCTCGCAGGCTGTTCGCCGGACCCGGCAGCTATTGCACCGAATGATGCGGCTTCTGATGCGGCTTCTGATGCAGCTCCGGTGTTGCCCGTAACCTTGATCCGGCCGGATGCGGGATTGGCTGGCTCTATCGTTGCAACCGGAACGGTTCGCCTGCGCCGCGAAACGCCGCTGGCCTTTGTGAACGATGGCCGGGTGCGCAGCATTGCCGTCCGTGAAGGAAACAGCGTTCGAGCCGGGCAGGCGCTGGCGTCCCTTGATACGGTGGCAATCGATGCCGCCGCCGTGGCCGCCGCTGCCGAAGCAAAGCGCGCCGAGGCAGAGCTGGCGCGGCAGAAGCGGCTGCTGGAGCAAGGCTGGGTGGCACGCGCCAGGGTGGAGAATGCGCAGGCGGCTGCCAGTGCAGCGGCGGCCGGGTTGAGCAGTGCCCGCTTCAGCCAGCGATACGCCAGTATAGCAGCGCCCGCGGATGGCATCATCCTGGCACGGCTCGCCGAGCCTGGGCAAACGCTGGCGGCCGGCAGCCCGGTGCTGCTGCTGGGCGAATTTTCCAGCGGCTATGTGCTGCGGGTTCCGGTTTCGGCCGCCGATGCAGCGGCTTTGCGGGTCGGCCAGGGAGGCACCGTGGCCTTCACGGATGCCTCGCTTCCGCAGATGGCGGCGACGATCGTTGAAATCGCCGGGCGCGCCGATCCGCGCACCGGCACCTTCATGCTGGAGCTGGCATTGCCGGCGCGCGAGGGCTTGCGATCGGGCATGATTGCGCAAGCGCGCTTTGCAGGCACCGGCGGCGCGGGTGCGCTGGTGGTGCCGGCGAGCGCGCTGTTTTCCGCGCGCGCGGATGAAGGCTTTGTCTGGCGCTTTGATCCCGCAAGCAACAAGGTTTCCGCCCGGCTGGTGAGCCTGGGCGCAGTGTCGGATCGCGGCGTGCAGGTGCTGCGCGGCCTGGCTGCCGGTGATCTGATCGTGGGCACAGGGGTTGACCGGCTGGTCGAAGGGCAGAAGGTACAGCCCGTGGCCGCGCGGCGGTGAGCCGATCAGCATGAAGCAGCTCGTCGCCTTTGCGGTGCATCGCTGGCAACTGACTCTGGTGGTGTTTGCGCTGGTGGCGGCGCTGGGGGCGCAGGCCTTTCTGTCCATCCCCCGCTCGGTTGATCCACACTTCAAGGCGCCGTTTGTGCTGATCATCGCGATCCTGCCAGGCGCCGACCCCACTGACATCGAGCAGACAGTGGCCAAGCCGATCGAGGAGGCGCTGGCGGGGCTCGACAACATCACCGAGCTGCAATCCTCGTCATCCGACGGGCAGGCGGTGATCACGGCGGAGTTTACCTGGGAGAGCGATCCCGATCGCAATTTCGACGAGGCGGTGCGCGAGGTGAATGCCATTCGCGCGCTGCTGCCGGAGGGCATCCGGCGGCTGGAATTCCGCCGCTTCCGCACCACCGAAGCGGTGGTGGTGCAATATGCCATCGTCTCGGACACCGCGTCATGGCGGCGGATGGAGAAATTGGGACAGGATCTGCTGGAGGCCTTCTTGCGCCAGCCGGGGGTGCGGTCGGCGCAGGTGTGGGGCTTGCCGCGCCCGGAAATGCGGGTGGCGGTGGATCTGGGCCGGCTGGCAGAGCTTGGCATTCCGGTGACTCTGTTGACCGACGCCCTGCGGGCGGGCGGGACCGATCTGCCGCCGGGGCCTTTGCGGGCGGGCGAACAGCGGCTGAATCTGCGGGCCGGCGGGGCTTTCCGCACGGTGGAAGAGGTGCGCGCCGTGCCGCTGCGTGCCGGAGACGGCAGCGTGGTGCGCGTGGGCGATGTGGCCACCGTAGGCTGGGAAACGGCGGAACGGGTGCATGCCACGCGCTTTAACGGCAAGCGCGCCATCTGGGTGACAGCGACGCAGAAGGATGGCGCCAATGTGATCGATGTGCAGCAGCGGCTTGCAGGAGCAGCGGCCGACTTTCAGCGGGCGCTGCCGCCGGACATGCGCCTGCACCTGGCGTTCGATCAATCGGAGGATGTGAAGCGCAAGCTGGCGTTGCTCACGCGAGATTTCGCGCTGGCGCTGACGCTGGTGCTGGTCACGCTGCTGCCGCTCGGCTTACGGGCCTCGGCGGTGGTGATGGTGTCGGTGCCGCTCAGCCTGGCGGTTGGCGTGCTGGTGATGAATATCCTCGGCCACACGCTGAACCAGCTGGTGATCACCGGCTTTATCGTGGCGCTTGGCATATTGGTGGACGATTCCATCGTTGTGGTGGAAAATATCGCGCGCCACTTGCGCATGGGCTATGCGCGCACGGCGGCGGCCATCGCCGGCACGCAGCAGATTGCCGTGGCGGTGATCGGCTGCACCGCGGTGCTGGTATTTGCCTTCCTGCCGCTGACGGCGCTGCCGGGCGGCGCGGGCAAATTCATCCGCGGGCTGCCGCTGGCGGTTATCGCAACCGTGACCGCCTCGCTGCTGATCTCGCTCACCATCATCCCCTTTCTCGCGTCGCGCATCCTGCCGCGCGAGGAAAGCAAGGACGGCAATCGGGTGTTGCAATGGGTGGATGGTGGCATTCACCGCTTCTATGCGCCGATCCTGCACCGGGCGCTGGAGCGGCCCAGGACAGCGCTGGCCGGGGCGATGGCGCTGTGTATTGCAGCCCTTGGGCTGATCCCCGTTCTTGGCTCCAGCCTGTTTCCGCCGGCCGACGCGCCCTATCTGCAGATCACGGTGGAGGCGTCGGAAGGGGCTGACATGGCGGTGACCGACCGCGCGGTGCGCTTTGTGGAGCAGGCGCTGGAGCGAGAACCGCTGGTGCAGAACCGGCTGGCCAATGTGGGGCGCGGCAACCCGCAGATTTTCTACAATGTGCGCGAAGTGTCGCAGCAATCCAATTTCGGAACGGTGGCGGTCACCCTGTCGGAGTGGGACCAGACGCAGGGGCCGGCGCTGGTGGCCCGGCTGCGCGAGCGGTTTGCCCGTTATCCCGAAGCGCGCATCACGCTGAAGCCGTTTCAGAACGGCGCGCCGATCGAGGCGCCGGTGCAGTGGTTCCTGACCGGCCCGGACTTGCGTGAACTGAAGCGCCTTTCGGGCGAGGCCGAGCGGCTGTTCCGCGACACGCCGGGCACGCGCGACGTGCGCAACCCGCTGGCCTTCGATCGGCTGGATCTGGATTTGCGGCTGGATGCCGACAAGGCGGCGTTGCTGGGCGTGTCGCCGGCGGCGGCGCGGCGGGTTACCCGGCTGGCACTCGCAGGCGAGAATGCCGGGCGGTTCCGCGATGCCGAGGGTGACAGCTATGATGTCGTGGTGCGGCTGCCGCAAGGCGGCGAGGATCGGGCCGGGGCATTGGGCGCGTTGCAGGGCGTGGAAGCGCTGGGGCGGGTGTATGTGCCGAACCAGGCGAGCGGTGCGGTGCCGCTGCCGGCGATCGCCAGCCCGCGGCTTTCGGGCGGGCCGGCTTCGATCGATCGCTATGGCCAGCAGCGCAGCGTTTCGCTCACCGCCAATGTGGCCGATGGCTATCTCACCTCCAAGGTCAACCAGGCGGTGGGCAGCAAGCTTCGGGCCATGGCGATGCCGCCGGGTTATGGCATTCGCGAAGGCGGCGAAGCGGCCGAGCAAGCCGAAAGTTTCGGCGGGCTGGGGGGTGTTATCCTGCTGGCGATGTTCGGGATCGTGGCGGTGCTGGTGCTGGAGTTCGGCCGCTTCCGTGAGACTTTGGTGGTGATCGGTGTAATTCCGCTCGGCATGTTCGGCGGGTTGATTGCCTTGTGGCTCACCGGCAATTCGATCAGCTTTACCGCGGTGATCGGCTTTGTTGCGTTGATCGGCATCGAGATCAAGAATTCGATCCTGCTGGTGGATTTCACCTCGCAGCTCCGGGCGCAGGGGATGGCACTGCGGCCGGCGATCGAGCGCGCAGGCGAAGTGCGGTTTCTGCCCGTGTTGCTGACCAGCGTGACCGCCGTTCTGGCGCTGCTGCCATTGGCGCTGTCTGGCTCGGGGCTCTATTCGCCGCTGGCGTGGGTGATCATCGGCGGGCTGATTTCCTCCACCCTGCTCAGCCGGGTGGTGACGCCGGTGATGTATCTGCTGCTGGTGCGGAATGCGCCGCCGGTGGAGGATTTTGCGCCGCTTCCGCCGCCGCTGGCTGAGACATAAAAAGGCGCCCGCCGGTTTCCCGGCGAGCGCCTGTTTCAGAGCGGTTGATCAGGCCGTGGCGGCAGTGCGGCGGCGCAATGCTGCGCCCACCATGCCGAACCCGGCGATCAGCATCGCCCAGGTGGCGGGTTCGGGAACGACGCCGTCGCTGGCGCCGCGAACGAGCCAGGTTTCGTTGAGCCCTGGAACGGGATTGGCCGGATCCCAGATGTACCCGTCCAAACCATCTAAATAGTCGCAGTGACTGTAGCTGGTCGAGAAGTAGACCGCAGCGCAGGCGCCATCCAATACGGCGCCGCTTGCGTCAACGGGACCGAAGGCAAAGAAGGTTTCGCCCAAGGCGCCCGTCCCGCCGCCGGGGACATTCGCGCCGGCAAAGAAGAAATCATCGGCAACCGGGCGGGCAGCGAATTCAGCGATGGTGGGCAAGCGCCAGCCTTCATCGCCCTGAAAGCTCAGATCGATATCGCCGCAACCGCCAGTCGGAGTGCAGGGGTTGGCCCAGGCCCAATCGAGACCGCCGACCGTTATATAGGCATTGGTTGGCAGAGACACATTGAGCGCGGCGGAGGCTGGAACCGCAGCAAACGCGATGGCGGCAGTGGTGGCAAGTGCAAGAAACTTCATAAAGCCCTCCTCTAGATGATTGGCCTGATTGCTGAAGCAAAAATCATGCCAAAATACATTATGCAGCAATTTCAACAGGATGTGAATCTTGGTGAATCCTCGTTTGTAAAGCCTGCCTTACAGAGAGCGCGCATTGGCTGGAGCATGTTCCGATATGGTGGAATCACCA
>JAIMJL010000022.1:0-20277 GCA_020693225.1 Sandarakinorhabdus sp.
TGCTTCCCCAAGCACGACCAGCGGCGTTTCGGACACATTGGCTTCCAGACGCAGATCGGCCGCTTTCTGCTTGGCGCTTTCGAACTGCGCCCGCTTCAGCTCCACATCGCGACCCATGGTTACCAGCTGATCCATCAGCGGCTTGCGCGCCAGCACCTTGCGCTCCTGCGCTGCAAGCTCAGCCTCCAGCTCGCTCAGCGACTTTTGCGTCGCACCCGTCACCGCCGCAACACCCGATTGCGAATTGGACTTGGCCCGGGCGAGTGCCTCGCTGAGCGTGTTGCGACGCGCCTGAATGGCCTTGTAGGTCGGGTGCGCCGATCCCAGCCGGGCACCGGCAAGCGCCAACTCGTCTTCCACCGTTGCAAGCTGCAAGGCCAGCTGGTCGGCGACAGGATCATTGGACAGGCGACCCGCAGCGGCAGCCGCATTGGAACCCTGCATGCCACGGGCGGCCTGGACGGCTCCCTGCAGCGACGTCAGGCGTACCATGTCACTATCCATCCCGCCCTGCAGGACGATGCCATTGTCCTGCATGAATTTCGACATCTGGGCTTCGGCTGCGGTCAGCTGCTGCTGCGCACGCCCCGCCTGCTCCAGATACCAGTCGCCGGTCCGACCAGCGGCATCGGTCCGGAAGGCCAGCGCCGCTTCGATATAGGCATCGCGGATTGCCGAAACGAAAACCTTGGCGATTTCCGGGCTTGGCCCCTGATACTGGATTTCCAGCAAGTTGGAGCCTTCCACCTGGCCAGCAGAGGTATTGTCGATGATCTGTTGGCCCAGCCAACCACGGATACCGCCGTCAAGCTCCGTGAGACCAGTCGCGGCATAGCGTTGGATGGTAGCAGGATCGTTCGCCAGGCCAAGATCATCAACCACCTGCCCGGCCACCCGCATGTCGCTCAACAGCTGGATCTGGGTGCGGATATAGGTGCGAGCACTGTTGGCATCGATCGCCCGCCCGGTCACGGGATCGGGCTTCACGATATCCAGCATGACCCGCGCGGTTGCCGGATATCTCTTGGGAAGCAGCATCGCGATAACAGTCGCGACAGCCATGCAGGCCAGCATGGTGGACAGGATCATCCACCGTCGCGCTATCAGGATCCTGAGAAACTGAATCAAACTCATTGCCGCTGAACTCCCATACTCACCAAGCGATACGACGCACCGCTGCGCCTAGAACAGCCGCTCTTTCACGTTGATGACATCCCCAACCTGAAGTTTGGCCTGTCCGTCAACATCAATTTCCTTGGTAGCGCCCCCGCGCTTCAGGCCGAACTTGTTCGATGAGCCTGTCTGCGACACGCCGCCGGCAGTGGCGATGAGCTTCCAAACCTGCATGTCCGGTTCCAGCGCATAGATGCCGGGGCGGCTGACCGCTCCGGTCACATAGACGACATCGGCGTCTGCCACGTAAAGCGTATCACCCGGCCGCAAGGTAATATCACTGCCAGGCCCGCCACGTGCCAGATCGTCCGTCAGCAGCCGGGTCGGCTCGCTGCCATCGTCGCGGCGCAGGATCACATAGTCAGACGCGCCCTGCGCCACCCAACCGGCCCGCAACAGCATGTCCAGCACCCGATAGTTGCGATCGAGCGGAATCAGGCCCGGTGTTGCGACCTTGCCGGCGAGACGAACATAGCGACTGTTATATTGGTTGATTTCGACGTTGACGATCGGGTCTTTCAGGAAGTTCCCTGATTCGAGACGACGGGTGATTTCATCCGCCAGAGTGATAACGGTTTTGCCGGACGCCTGAACCTTGCCGATCAACGGCATCACAATGGAGCCGTCCGGCTTGATCCGGGTTTCCACATTGAATTCGTTGTTGCCATAGACCACGACGGTGATGCTGTCGCTGGGCCCAAGCACATAGCCGGTGTCGGCCTGCGCTGAAGCCGGAACCGCAGCGAACGCCGCAAATGCCATCAGCATGACGAGGAAAGCCAGCACCCGCTGGGTCACGACAGCGAGCATCCGGGACGCCTGCACATTCGTCCGCCATGCCCGACCCGATCGAACCATCATTGCGTCAACCTCCATACCAGATACCATCTTCAAATCCTGTCATTGCGCCGGGAGCCGGATAGCAATGGCACCGAAAGCAATACCACAGCCGCCCTAAAACTTTGCCCGCAGAGAAAAAACCACATTGTTCGCCGTGTAGCTGAAAATGGGCACCTGTGAATCCCGCTTATTGTAAGAATAGTCCAAACCTGCCGAAAACCGACGATTCAACCTGTAGTCGGCGCCGATGAAGAAACGATTAAGATCATAATCTCGCTGCACATCGAATCCCGGCAGACCCTCGTTGCCTCGGCTGTCGATCTCCGACCGCGAAAATCCGCTGGCAACCGAAAGCCTGTCATTGGCTCGATAGTTGACATTGAGCGAATAGAGCGTGGCGATTTCATAGCTGGCAATGCCACCGCTGGAACCGCTTACCTGCCGCGACAGCCCAATCGAACCGCCCAGCCGAGGACCAGCATAAATCAACGTGCCCTGCCAGGTTACACCGGAAAAATCACCACCTGTCTGGCTGTCCACCCAGGTGTATCCTAGGCCTGCATTCAGCCGGAACGATGGTCCGATGCGATAGTTGGCGATGCCGTTGATGCCGAGAATGCGCGTGCTCGCATCGTCCCCGGTCACGGGGTCAATCTGGTTCGGGTAGGAAAAGCGCCGCCAGCTCCCCTGAACGCCGATGTCCCCACGACCCGCCAGTCCATAGCTCAGCCCACCCGTAACGCCCTGGCCCTTCACATCGGAAAAGTCGCGTGAATCTCGAATCACAGGATCATCGGATTCGACGTTGTTGGTGGTCTTTGACCAGTCATAGGAGATGTTGGGACTGATACCGACAGGTGACTGGCACGCGGCCGAGGCATAGAAGTTGACCGTTTTCTGCTTCGACGGCAGCACTAGATCGAACTGATCAAACCGAGTGCCCCGATCTTCATAGCCCCCCTGCAACCGACCGCCGCAGCGCGTGCCAAGAGTCCAGTTAACACCTGCATCAGCGACAATGCGATTGGCATCGAGGTTCGTATTTCGCACGTAGAAGTCACGGCCAAGAACAAGATTCGCAAAGAGCGACTGTCGACCGATCGGTTTTCCCGCACTCATCAAAAAAATTGGGCTGAAGCGCCAATCACTGCGCGATTCATAGCGATCCGGTATCGGCAGATTCTCGTTCTGGCGAATCATGTTGTCGGAATATTCGGTGGTCAGCGTCGCGCCGAAAGAAAGACCATCCCCGGCAACGACATCGGACCCGGTAGCCCGCCGCGCATCATTGCCATAGACTCGGCCAGGATCGATCTGCACCCCGGTCCCGCCAATGGAAGGTGGCAACAGCTGTGCCATCAACGGCGCACCATGCAAGAGCATCGCCATTGAGCAGGCCATCCCGGCCGAAGCAATACGACGCACGCTGCCGCAACCCGGAGCTGCCGGACACGTGAAACGGTCTGCCGCGCCTTTCACCAAACCCTTCCCCGATCTCCGCTGCACCAAATCCCGCCCTTTCGCACGTCGCCCGACCGATTGCCAATCAGGCTGACAATTTGCCCTGTACGCCGCCGATATCGGGCAGCGATCGACTGTCTACCAGATGCCCCTAGCGGCATCGGATGGCAAATGCATCCCGTGTTTCGCATTTGCCCTGCCAAACCACGAAAGTTAACATGTTACGGCCATAATGAAAAAAGATTGCAGCAAATGGTGGCCCGCTTGCCTCGATGGTTGAGTCATAGCCAAGGGCTGTTGCCAAAGGCCCAATTGGTCTAAAGGCGCGGCATGTTGCCAGGGGATATCGCGCTACGATGCGATTTCGCGGGCAGTCGCTTGATGACAGGACATTTGGATGATTTTCTCACGTGGCCACGATCGTCAGAGCCAGAATCTTCAGGGCCAGGATCGTCAGGCCGGAGGCGGTGCAGAGCGGCGGGGCTTCGGTGGCTGGGGGCGCGAGACACCTCCGCCCACAAAGTCGTCAGGGATGCCGGGATTTGCCGTATCGGCGACCGATGAAATCGGTGATGCCGCCCAAAACATGGCTGGCTCTGATGCCGCCACCAGACAGGCGCGTCTGGCGCTCGCCGATGCGCTTTCGGCATCGCAACCGGTTACCCAACGCGAACGCTTTGCCGGCCGGCATGACACGCTTGCAAGCCTGATTGCCGCCATCGAGCAGCAGCGCGCGCACGTGGTGCTATATGGCGAACGCGGGATCGGCAAGACATCGCTCATCCATGTGTTCGCGGAAACGGCGCGCGATGCCAGCTATCTGGTGCTATACGGATCCTGTGGCGTGGAGGCACAGTTTGACGAGATGTTCCGCGCCTTCGCCGCGCAAATTCCGTTGCTCTATCACCACAGCATTTCCCCCACAGCCGACGAGCAGGAACACCGGCGTTCTTTTGCCGATCTGCTGGGAGCGCACGCGGTTGACCCGCGCGAACTGGCCGAACTGTTCGTGCAGATCGTTGGAACACGCGTCATCATCGTGCTGGACGAATATGACCGCGTGGCCGACCCCACCTTCCGCCGCAATATCGCCGAGCTCATCAAAAATCTGTCGGATCGCGCTGCGCGAGTGCAGCTTATCCTGACCGGGGTAGCGTCCAACCTTGACGAATTGATCGGTTTCACGCCGTCCATCCGGCGCAATATCGTGGGGTTGGCGGTAGGCCCTATGCAGGAAAGCGAAATGCGCGACATCCTGCACCGTGCCGAGGCGTCAACCGGGCTGCGCTTTTCGCAGGAAGCGGCGAGCCTGATCACCCGCATGGCCGGCGGCTCGCCCTATCTGGTTAGACTGTTGGGCAATCGCGCATCTGGCCGGGCACTCGATGATCGGCGGATGGCAGTGGAGGTGGACGACGCCATTGCCGGCACCGAGGCGGTGCTGGCGGAATGGAACAGCGGACTGCCGCGGCGCGTGCAGGCGCAGCTGTCGCGCAGCGAAGTGCGTGCGGCGTGGCCGGTCCTGATAGCCGCGGCGCGCGCTTCGGGCACCCCGGATGGTTGGTTTACCGCCCACGATGTCGCCGCAGAACTGCCTGGTGCGGAAGCAGCGGAAGCCGCAGCCACATTGGACTCCTTCATTGGAGCGATCGATCTGTTCGACATATCTGCCGACTCTGGCGGTGCGGGCGATGTCGCCGGACGGGATCCACGCTACCGGTTCCGTACGCAGGGCGTTGCACAGCTGCTCGGACTGTCCGCCGCGCTCGCGCGCGCCGGCCAATGACAAATAGCGATGCGCTTGCTCGACAGTGTGCACTATCATGCCAAATTGCGGTGGCTGCGCCGCAACGAATATGAAAGTGTGCCGCTCAGGGCCTGGTTCGCCAGCGCGTTTGATGTCGAAGTGGGCCTGTACAGCTATGGGTGTTTTGACCGGCAGCGCATGCGGCCGCGAACCCGGATCGGACGCTATTGTTCGTTTGCACAGACCGCAATCGTTGTCGATCGCAACCACCCTGCCTCGGCTCTCTCAACCCATCCCTACCTGTATGAACCCCACCTCGGCCTTGTTGATCGCGGGCTGGACGCGCCGGAGCCGCTGGTCATTTCCGACGATGTCTGGGTTGGCCACAATGCCATCATCCTGCCGGGCTGCAAGGCAATCGGACGCGGCGCTATCATCGGAGCCGGCTCGGTTGTGACCCATGATGTACCCGCCTATGCGATTGTCGCCGGCAATCCGGCGCGGCTTCTACGCATGCGGTTCAATGCCGATCTGGTGGCCGCTGTCGAACAGTCACGCTGGTGGGATATGGACCGCGCCTCGCTTGCGCGGCTGAACCGCGAACATCCGAAGCTGCTGCGGCAGCCGTCGATTGAAGGATTGGCTATGTTGCTCAGCCAGGGACACCGGGCATGACAGTTCAGAAAGCCTTTGAGCCACCCCGCGCCAGCGTCATTATTCCGCATCTGAACACTCCGGAATTGCTGGTGCGCTGCCTGCAATCGCTGGCGGCACAGACGCTCGATTTCGGCTGGTTCGAGACGATCGTTGTGGACAATGGCTCGCGCATGCCGCTGGCCGCCATCAGCGAAGCCTGGCCGGAGGTGCAATTCCTGCATCAACCGGAACCAGGCCCTGGGCCAGCGCGCAACTTGGGCGTCAGCCACGCGCGCGGCTCCGTGTTGGCGTTCATCGATGCCGATATCCGCGCCGCCCCTGAATGGCTGCAGCAAGCTGTGAACGCCGTGGAAGCCGATCCGTCCCGCCCGGTGGGTGGTGATGTGCGAATCGACATGAAAGACCCGCGCAACCCCAGCGGCGTGGAAGCGTTCGAAGCCGTGTTTTCCTTCCGCCAGAAAATGTACATCGAGCGGCAGAAGTTTTCCGGGTCGGGCAATCTCGCCTGCACACGGGAGCTGTTCGACCGCGTTGGTGGCTTCGGCCCGATTGCTACCGCCGAAGACAAGACCTGGGGCCAGAAGGCCAGCGCAATGGGCCACCCGCCGCGCTATGTGCCATTCATGATCGTCTTCCATCCGGCCCGCAGCGGACACCAGGAAACGCGCGAGCGTTGGCGTCGAATCATGGAGCATCAGTTTCTGGCGGATGAAGCGGCGGGCAAGCCGCGCTGGCGATGGCGCCTGTATTCTTGGGCGGTGTTGCTCGGCACCTTTGCGCAAACACCGCAATTTCTGTTGAGTCCGCGCGTATATGGAGTGTCTGCTCGGGCAAAGGGATTGGCGTTCCTGTTCCAAACCCGGTGGAATCGTTTTATTGACATGCGGCGAATCGCGCGCAGAGACGGTGAAATCAGTGCGTTGCAGTGGAACCGATAAAATGGGGAATCAGATAGAGTGGTGAAAATGTCCCCGGAAACCGGCGCAGGCGAAGGCGTTGCAGAGAAGGTGCAGAGGTCAGGCAGTGCCGGCACCTCGGCAGCGGGCACAGCCGCAGCTCCTGCATTGAACGGCCCGATGCCCACCGGCCTGGTGGTCGGGGGCAATCGCGCCCGGCTGGCGATTGTCATGATCAACTGGAACCGGCCAGACGACACCATCGAATGCCTGGAATCGCTGCTCCGAACCGAAACTCCAATGCGCATCATCGTGGTGGACAATGGCTCGGAAGATGATTCGATTGCCCGCCTGAAAAGTTGGGCGAGCGGCGAAACCCCTTATGAACCGCCGCTTGGCCCGATGCGGCGATTCACGGCCCTGCCGGTGCAGAAGCCGGTTCCGGCGCGAATCATCTCTGATGCAGAGGCGCTGGACTCGGCTCCGGGGGATGAGGTTCTGACCATCATCGCATCGCCGGAAAATCGCGGATTTTCGGGTGGCAACAATGTTGGCTTGCGCCATGCGATGAAGGATCTCGGCATCGCCTATATGTGGTGCCTGAACAATGACACGATTGTGGAACCGGGGGCGCCGTCCGCGGTGTTGGCCCGGATGGATGCGACGCACCAGGTTGGCATGTGCGGCACCCAGGTGCGCTATTATCATCGGCCGGGAACCTGGCAGCAGCTGAACGGGTCGCGCTTCAAGTTGCTCACCGGCATGAGCAAGGGCATCGGATCCGATCAGCCCATCACCCGGTCGTTCGATCCAAAGAAGGTGGCGCAAGACACTGATTTCGTCCTCGGCGCATCGCTCATTGTTAGCCGCGCCTTTCTCGACACCGTGGGCTATATGGAGGAAAGCTACTTCCTTTATTTCGAGGAAATGGACTGGTCGGTGCGCAACCGTGGCCGCTTCGCGATCGCCTTTGCGCACGGTGCGATCATCTATCACAAGGAAGGCGGCTCGATCGGATCATCGGGAAAGGCCGGACAGCGGTCGGAATCGTCGGAATATTATCTGATGCGCAGCCGTATCAAATTCTACCGGCGGAACTTCCCGCTTTTGTGGCCCTTGCAATATCCGCTTGGCGTGGCCCTCATCTGTCGGCGCGTCTTGCGGCGACAACCCCAGAAAGCAGCCGTCATGACCCGCGCACTGCTTGGAATGTCACGCAGTTAACCGCCCGAACCGGCTAGAAGGATTCAACATGAGCAAAGATATCAGCGGGATTTCACAACCCTTCAGCCGACTGGCCAGCAGCGGGTCGGCTCTGCGCGGCATCTTGCTGGTTGGAGCGGCTGCCGCCTTGCTGGTCGCGTGCGGCGACAAGGGAGGCCCCGATGCGGCCAAGCCCACCGGACAGGTGGTTGCCCGGCTGAATGGCGAGGATATTACCGCGCTGGAAGTGAATGCGGAGCTGCAGGGCACCCAGATCCCGCCCAACATGCCACGCCGGGAAGCGGAAAAGCAGGCGCTGTCCAATATCATCGAACGTCGCATGCTGATGCAGGCCGCCAAGGACCGGGAGCTGAACAAGAAGCCGCAATTCCAGCTGCTCCAGCGCCGTACGGATGAGCAGCTGCATGTGCAGGCATTGGCGTCCGATATCGCCGCCAAGGTGCCGCAGCCATCTCGGCAGGAAGTCGACAAGTTCATCGACGACAACCCCTTCCTGTTCCGCGAGCGGAAATTCTTCGTGCTGGATCAGATTCAGTTCCTGCGGCCAGACAATATCGCCACGCTTGGCTTTCAGAATGCCAAGACTATGGGCGCGGTGGAAGCCATATTGTCAGGCGCCAACATCGAATTCCGGCGCCAGCCGGCCTCGCTGGATTCGCTCGGCGCCAATCCGGAGTTCATCCGCGAGGTCACCCGCGTTCTGGAAAAGAACCCGAACGAGCTGTTCATGTTCGCCAATCAGCCACAAGGTGCGCCGGCGCCGGTGATGGTGGTGAACGAGGTGAAGGAAACGCGGGTCATTCCATTCACGGGTGAAAAGGCGCGAACCTACGCTTCCAACTTCATCCGCAACCAGAAAGTCCAGAAGGCGCTTGCCGCTGAACGAGATGCGCAGCGCAAACTGGCGAAGGACAAGGTTGCCTTCCAGGAAGGCTGGGAGCCGACCGAGCGTAAGCCGGCCGATGCCAAGGCGCTTGCCGGCGCCGCGCCAAGCGGCCCTGGAACGGCCGCCGCACCCACGCCGGCCAGTCCCGAGCTTACGCCCGCAATGCCTGCTCCAGATTCGGTTCTTCCGGCTCCCGCAGGCGAACCGGCACCGGCACCGGCAGGATAGCCTGCCTGACCGCCACGGCGCACCGGGGCTTTAGCCGGCATTCTGCCTGGACTTGTTCACGACACGCGACCCGGACATTCGGGTCTCACATATTGCAACGGGATGTGCGATCGAATGGCGGAAACTGGCGAACATCGGGCCGACCCCGCAGCCCAGCCGGTCGTGCATGTCGGCTTGCTGTGGCATAGCGATAACAGTGGCAATCTGGGCGTTGGCGCGCTGACCGCCGGCAATATGGCGCTGGTGGAGCGGGCTGCGGCGCGGGTAAGCCGCCGAGTTGTCTTTCATCTGTTCAAGTTCAACGATCCCGAAACCCCTTACATCACCCACGGCATCGTCGCGCGTAACGCGTTCAGCGGCAAATATCTCGTCTCTCCCAATGGGTACTGGAAGGCTTTGGGCGCGATCGACCTCATGCTCGACATCGGCGCCGGAGACAGTTTCACCGACATCTACCCGAACAAGCGCTTTGCCTACATGATCCTCGGCAAGCGGCTGTGCGCCTTGCGCGGCGTGCCACTCATTCTTTCGCCACAGACCATCGGGCCGTTCAGTCGGCAACCGCACACCAGCCTGGCCCGCAGCGCGATGGAACGTGCGCTCGCGGTGTTTGCGCGCGATCCGCTTTCGATGGATGCCCTGAAGCAGATCGCGCCGCAGGCCCGCGCCTTCCAGGCGATCGACGTTGCCTTTGCGTTGCCCTTCACCCAGGCCGCCAAAGGTCCGGGAACCCGCGTAGGCGTCAACGTGTCCGGGCTGCTCTACGGCGGTGGCTATACCGGGGCCAATGAGTTCGGCCTGACGATCGACTATCGCGACTTCACCCACCGCTTCATCGAGGCGATGCTGGCACGCCCGGAAACGCGCGTGGAACTGATCTGCCATGTCAATGCGCCGCTGATGCCCAAGGATGATGATGGTGCCGCGGCCGATGCCTTGAAGGCACGCTATCCAGACCTGATCCGCGTGCCCACATTCGCTTCGCCCTCCGCTGCCAAATCGCACATTTCCGGGCTCGATTTTCTGGTGGGCGCGCGCATGCACGCAACAATTGCGGCGTATTCCTCCGGTGTGCCGGTGCTTCCTGTCAGCTACAGCCGCAAGTTCGAAGGCTTGTACAAGGCCCTTTCCTATCCCTGGCTCGTACCGGCGAAGGGCTTTTCGACCGACCAGGCGGTTGCAACGGCCATCGACGCCTTTGATCGCCGGGAAGAGCTTGCCGCCGATATTTCCCGTGGGGGCGCTGCGGTGGAAAAGGGACTTGAAACCTATGTCGGGGTGCTCGCCGAAACGCTCGCCAGCCTGAAGCTGCGCCCGTGACCGCTTTGCCGCCAACTCTGGAGCGCGTGATGCGCGGGCAGACGTGCAGCGGCTGCGGGCTGTGTGCCGGTGTCGATCCTGCGATCCGCATGAAGCGGGATCCAAAGGGATGGCTGCGCCCTGAAGCAATTGGTGCCGTTGCCGCTGAAACCGAGGCACTGATGGCTCAGGCTTGCCCGGGCGCACGCATATCCCCCTGGCAGCCATCGCAGCCGGGCGTTACCGTGGACCCGATCTGGGGGCCTTATGTCCGAGTGCTGACCGCCCATGCAACAGATGCTGAAATCCGTCACACCGCTTCATCGGGCGGCGCCTTGTCTGGTCTCGCCCTCCACCTTTTGCACAGCGGACAGGTTTCCCGGGTATTGCATGTCGGTATGGATCCCGACGCCCCGCTGCTAACCCGCATCGTGCGCTCCATCGGTCGGCCCGATGTGGTGCGGGCGGCCGGCTCGCGCTACGCTCCCGCATCTCCACTGGCCGACTTGCAGGCCGAGTTGGCAACGCCGGGGAAAATTCTGTTTATTGGCAAACCCTGCGACGTGGGGGCCTTGCGGCAGATGATGGCGGCGGATCCATCGGTAGCGGCACGGTTTCCGTTCCTCCTGTCGTTTTTCTGTGCCGGAACGCCGAGTCAGGATGGGACGGATCGGATCATTCGCCACCTCGGCGCCGAGCCGGCCGACGTGTCCAGCTTCCGCTATCGCGGCGACGGGTGGCCTGGCTATGCCACTGCTACGCTTGCCAACGGCGAAACGAAGCGCATGAGCTATGCCGCGAGCTGGGGCGATATCCTCTCGCACGAGGTGCAGTTTCGTTGCAAGATCTGCCCCGACGCGGTGGGCGGTGTGGCCGATGTGGCAGCGGCGGACGCCTGGTATGGCGGAGACAGCGGCTATCCGGCGTTCGAGGAGGCCGACGGTCGCTCGCTGGTGATCACCCGTACCGCCACCGGCGATGCCCTGCTTCGGGAAGCGGAAGCGGCGGGCGCAATCGCCAGCGACCCACTGGACATCGGCGAAATCATCAAGATGCAGCCCTCGCAGGCGCGACGCAAGCAATTGGCGGCCTCGCGCATGGCGGCCATGCGGGTGATGCTGAACCCGGTTCCGGTCGTGTCGGGCCTGGCAGTGGGAGAAGCCATGCGGCAGGTGAGCCTGCTCGCCAGCTTGAAGTCCATGGTCGGTACGGTAAGGCGAATTGCAACAGGCAGGCGCTAGTCGAGCGCGCCAGACACAATCAGCCGGATACAATCAGCAAGACAGAGCAAAAGGAACAGGGATTTGAAACGGAAGGGCATCATTCTTGCCGGCGGGTCGGGCACGCGCCTCTATCCGCTCACCAAGCCGGTCTCCAAGCAGCTGATGCCGGTGTATGACAAGCCGATGATCTACTATCCACTCTCCGTCCTCATGTTGGCCGGTGTGCGCGATATCCTTATCATCACCACCCCGCACGATCAGGCGGCCTTCCAGGGTCTGCTGGGCGATGGCAGTGATTGGGGGCTATCGCTGTCCTATGCCGTGCAGCCCAATCCTGGCGGTCTGGCGCAGGCCTATCATATCGGCGCATATTTCGTCGGCACCGATCCCAGCGTGCTGATCCTGGGAGACAATATCTTCTACGGTCATGGCTTGCCCGACCTGCTGCAACGGGCCGATGCGCGCGATTCAGGTGCTACCGTGTTCGGCTATTGGGTGAAGAACCCGTCAGACTATGGTGTCGTCAGCTTCGACGCACAGGGCCGGGCGGAGACGATCGAGGAAAAGCCGAAGCTGCCGAAAAGCAACTTCGCCGTGACGGGCCTCTATTTCTACGATGGCCGCGCTGTGGAGCTGGCGCACGCCATCAAGCCATCAGCGCGCGGCGAGCTGGAAATCACCGACCTCAATCGCATGTATCTGGAGGCAGGCACGCTGCACGTGGAGATGATGGGGCGCGGCTATGCCTGGCTGGACACCGGAACCCATGGCAGCCTGCTGGATGCTGCCCTCTATGTCCGCATCATCGAGGAGCGGCAGGGCCTGAAAATCTGCTGCCCCGAAGAAATCGCCTGGCGGCAAGGCTTCATCGATAGCGCACAATTGCTGCGCATTGCCGAGCCGCTGCGCAAGTCCGGCTATGGTGACTATCTCGTGGCGCAGGCGGAGCGCGGACTTTGAAAGCATATAACAGGACCTGTGCGTCATGAGAGTCGAACCGCTTGCCATTCCAGATGTGAAGCTCCTGACACCGCGCGTGTTCGGAGACGATCGAGGCTTCTTCCTCGAAAGCTTCAACGCGAACAGCTTTGCCGATGCCGGCCTGCCAACCGAGTGGTTGCAAGACAATCACAGCCGCTCGGCCAAGGGCGTGCTGCGCGGGCTGCACTATCAATTGACCAATCCGCAGGGCAAGCTGGTGCGCGTGACGCAGGGGGCAGTGTTCGATGTTGCGGTTGATATCCGCCCTGCGTCGTCCACCTTCGGCAAATGGGTGGGTGCCAAGCTTTCGGGTGACAATCACCAGATGCTCTATGTGCCACCCGGCTTTGCGCATGGCTTCCTGGTGCTGTCCGAGACAGCCGACTTCCTCTACAAATGCACCACATTGTGGCACCAGGCGTCGGATCGCTCGCTGGCGTGGAATGCGCCGGAAATCGGCATAGACTGGCCACTTGATGGCGCGGCACCCACGCTGGCCGCAAAGGATGCGGCGGCTCCAACACTGGCCAAAGCGGAGGTTTTCGCATGACCACCCTGATCGCCGGATCACAAGGGCAGCTGGGGCGGGCGCTGCAGGCGACCGCCTCAGGCGCGGTTTCGGCCCCGCCGGAAGCCGATTTCAATATCCTGGATGCCGCCACTGTGTCCCGAATTGTGTCCGAGGCCCGCCCATCGCTCGTCATCAATGCGGCCGCCTATACTGCGGTGGACAAGGCTGAAGGCGATGCGGCCGCCGCGCACGCCGTCAACGCCACAGCGGCTGGCTATCTGGCAAAAGCGGCGGTGGATGCGGGTGCCGGGCTGGTGCATATTTCAACCGACTTCGTGTTCGATGGCACGTCTTCCGTTCCCTATTCGCCGGATGCGCGCCCCGCGCCGCTTGGCGTCTATGGTGCCACCAAACTGGCTGGTGAAGAGGCCGTCCGTGCCCAGCACCCTGCCCCGCTGATCATCCGCACGGCTTGGGTCTATGCGGCGGCCGGCAACAATTTCGTGAAAACCATGCTGCGGCTGATGCGGGAACGGGACCAATTGAAGGTGGTGGCCGACCAGATCGGAACGCCAACCCATGCCGACAGCCTGTCTCGTGCCATCTGGGCGCTCACAGCCGCCGGCGTGACGGGGACCCATCACTGGACCGACGCGGGTGCGGCCTCATGGTATGATTTTGCAGTCGCCATCCAGGAGGAGGCGCTGGCTATCGGCCTGCTGGACCGGCAAGTGCCGGTTGTGCCTATCCGCACGCAAGACTATCCCACACCGGCGCGGCGTCCCGCGATGAGCGTGCTGGACAAGAGCAGCAGCTGGGCCATAACCGGCCCCGCAGCCCATTGGCGGGTGGAGCTGCGAGCCGCGCTGGCCGCGATGAAGGAGCTTGGCGCTTGAACAGTCTGTTGGTCACCGGCGGCGCCGGTTTCATCGGCACCAATTTCGTCCGCTTCTGGCTGAAGCGCCACCCTAGCAGCCGTATCACCGTGCTCGATCTGCTGACCTATGCCGGCAACCGGGCCAATCTGGATGGCGTCGATGCCGAGCTGGTCGTCGGGGATATCCGCGACGAGGCGCTGGTGGGCGAATTGCTGGCCAGCCGATCGATCGACACGCTGGTGCATTTTGCGGCGGAAAGCCATGTCGACCGCTCCATTCTGGGTCCGGATGCCTTCATCGAAACCAATGTGCTGGGCACCCACGCCTTGCTGAAGGCGGCGCGCAAATATTGGCTTGCCACTCCCGGCACGCCGCATCGCTTTCACCATGTTTCCACCGACGAAGTCTATGGCACGCTTTCGGCCACGGATCCGGCCTTCAGCGAAACAACGCCATATGCGCCAAACTCCCCCTATTCCGCCTCGAAAGCAGCCTCGGATCACCTGGTCCGGGCCTATCACCACACCTACGGCCTAAACGTCACCACCTCGAACTGCTCCAACAATTATGGCCCGTTTCACTTTCCCGAAAAGCTGATCCCGCTGTTCATCATCAACGCGCTGCATGGCCGTGCGCTGCCGATCTATGGCGATGGCATGCAGGTGCGCGACTGGCTGCACGTGGAAGATCACTGCCTCGGCATTTCGCGCGTTCTGGAGGCCGGGCGGCTGGGCGAAACTTACAACATCGGCGGCGGTGCCGAACTGCCCAATCTGCAAGTGATCGATACCCTCTGCGCGGCCATGGATTCTGCGTTCGCACAGGATCCAACGCTTGCCGCCCGGTTTCCCGATGCAGCGGCCGCAAAGGGCATGCCAACCGCAAGCCTGAAGAGCTTTGTGGCGGACCGCCCCGGGCACGATCGCCGCTATGCGATCGATTGCAGCAAGGCATCATCCGAGCTGGGCTATGTCCCGGCGCGCGACTTCGCTTCCGGCTTTGCCAGCACATTGCACTGGTATCTGGACAATGAAGGCTGGTGGCGTGGCATATTGGATGGCAGCTATCGCGCCTGGGTCGAAGCGAACTATGCCTCGCGGGATGCAGCCTCGTGAGGCGCTAGCGTGAAGATCGACCCCCGCCTCCAGACCCTGATCGACTGGTTGCGGGCGCACCAGACCAAGCTGACGGCGTTGGTTGCAACCCTTGTCATCGTGGCGGCGGGCTTCGTGCTGGCGGAGATCCTGCGAGAAGTTCGCTACGCCGATGTGATGGCCGCCATGGCCAGAATATCACCGCAGCACATCGCCCTCTCGGTGGCATTGGCGGCGCTCAGCTATTTTGTCCTGACCTTTTATGATGTGCTGGCCCTGCACGCGATGGGCAAACCCCAGCGCTACTGGCGCGCCGCACTGGGTAGCTTTTCTGCCTACACCTTCAGCCACAACCTCGGTTTTGCGCCCATCACCGGTGCCGCTGCGCGCTGGCGGGCCTACAAGGGCACCAATCTGACTGGAGCCGACATTGCCCGGATTGTCGTGCTGGCGGGCGTTACCTTCTGGCTCGGCATTTTCGTGCTGCTGGGCGTCTTTCTTGTCAGCTTTCCCGGCGCGTTGCGGATTCACGATCAAATCCTTGCCTTTCCGGTACAGGCGGCAATTGGAGGCGCCGTCTTGCTGGCAATCGGTGGCTATCTGGTGCTGTGCGCGCGGCAAATGGGGCCGATCATCATCTTCGGCTGGGCATTGCCGGTGCCAACTTTGCCGCAGGCGCTCATGCAATTCGGGCTTGCAGCAACCGATATCGCGATCGCCTCGGCCGCCTTGCTGGTGCTGATCCCCGGTGCCGATTGGGCGCTCTATCCGGATTTTCTCGTTGCCTATGTGGTGGCTGTTGTGGTGGCCCTGGTCAGTCACGCGCCGGGCGGGCTGGGTGTATTCGAAGCGGTAATCCTGGTCACGCTGCCAGAGGTGGACAAGGCTGCGCTGCTTTCCGCTCTCATCCTGTACCGGATCATCTATTATTGGGGACCATTTCTGCTGGCCATTGCGCTGCTGGCGCTGAACGAGGCCCGGATGGCGGCCCAGCGCAAGCGTTCTGTTCAGATTTGAGACAGGCTCGTCGAGCTAGGAACCCCTACCCCTTATGACTCCCCTTTGCGGCGCCCGGTGAAGAACCGGGCGCCACTTTTCCGTGTGCAGGGCATCATCCACTGGCAGACTATGCGGCCACCTCCCTGCGGATCAGGCAATCATCGCTCGCAGCATCCAGGCAGTCTTTTCGTGCACCTGCATCCGCTGGGTCAGGAGATCGGCGGTCGGCTCGTCTCCGGCAGCATCGGCCAGCGGAAACACCGCGCGGGCAGTCCGAACCACGGTTGCCTGATCGGCGGCAAGGTTGGCCACCATATGATCCGCCGACGGCACACCGGACGCTTCCTGCACCGTCGCCAGCGCAGAAAATGCACTGTAGCTACCCGGTGCGAAGGCGCCCAACGCCCGGATGCGCTCGGCAATTTCATCCACCGCCAGGCCCAGTTCGGTATATTGCGTCATGAACATCTGATGCAGCGTGTTGAACTGCGGCCCGGTGACATTCCAGTGGTAGTTGTGGGTCTTCAGATAGAGTGTGTAGGTATCGGCCAGCAGGCGCGATAGCCCCTCGGTGATGCCTGCCAGCTTGTCTGCCGGAATGCCCAGATCAAGCGCCTGTGCCGAAGGCGTTGCACTTTTGGCCACCTTTTTGACTGCCCCTTTTTCCGCCACACTCTTCTTTGCCATGCGACTTCCTTTCCCGTCAGCGGACATCGAACGCGGTGACTTTGCCATTGGTTGACCGACAATCCATCGTCATCGCCTGGATGTGATCGTCATAGGTGGCACTCAGGCGCGCCAGGATCATCCAGCCGTCGCCAGATCGCTGTGCCGCGTCCACATCGGTCAGCCGGATGCGCGTCCCGCCAGTTGCCCCAACTTGTCGCGATGCTTCTTTCAGACACGCATTTGCGTCAGTCCGGGCGGCAGACGGGAATTTCTGCACATCCGCATCAATCGCGGCAATCGCGGTTGTATTCGAGGATTTGCTGCTGCCGGAACGGCCGGCCGCCGCAAGCAAGGCTATCAGGCCAGCTGCCAGCGCGACCCCCCCGATAATATCGCCGGCATCCGTTCCGCCGCTGCTGCCCGAACCACCATTCCAGTTGCCGCCGGCGTTGCCATAGCCATAACCAAATTGCGCGGAACAGCCATTGTCCACCCAGATCCCGCCGCGATCGTAGCCCCAGTTGCGGTTTTGCGAGCATCGCGTGTTGCTGATTTGACGAATGAGCTGCACCCGGTTCTGGGTGTCTGCCCGGCATCGGGCATAGCGGTTGTTCTGACTGCGACATTCGATCACATTCTGGAAGCCCTGGTTGCCGCCGGAACCGCCCCAGCCGCCGCCTGAACCGCCACCCGAGTAGCCGTTTACAGCGAAGCGCGCCTGACAGCCGTCGCGCACCGTGATGCTGTTGCGGTCATAGCTCCAGCTTCGCCCCTGGATGCAAGGGGAATTGCTGTATTGCTGGATCATCTGCACCCGGTTGCCGGTATAGATGCTGCAGCGCTGGGTGCGGTTGTTCTGGCTGCGGCAGGTGATTTCGTTGCCGCTGTTGCCCCCGCCCCAGCTGCCACCGCTGCCGCCGGAGCCACCACCCCAGCCGCCGCCATTACCGCCACCATAGACCACGGCTTCAAACGAACCGCCGCAGCCGCCGGATACCCAGAGCGAATCGCCACGCTGCGCCCAGGTGCGCCCTTGCTGGCAGCGGGCGCTGCGATCGGGGCCAACAAAGCTGACAGACTGGGTGCCTTCGGGCAAGCGGCAGGTATTGGACTGATTGCCGCGCGAATAGCATTGAATCGTATGGGTGCGCTGGGCCGCGACCGGCGCAAGGCTCACCGCCGACAGACCAGGAAGCGGTAAGGGCACAACCTGGGCCGACACAAGCGAAAGGGCAAGCGCACTGTGCCATATCCCGGACAGCTTCGAAGATCTTCCCTCCAGATTTTCGCTGCGATCAGCATTGCGCATCTTTTTTCTCCTGTGCAGGCTTTTCTCGCTATCTAATCTGCCCAAGCGCAGACGGTCTAGCAGGAAAATACGCCAGCTCTATCGCCTGTCGCAATGCCGCAACCCATATGGTTGAGCATCGGCGCGGGCGCGGCTAACAGCATGCTTTGCGCAGGAGTTTCGGTTTGAATATCTTCGAACGGTTTGATGCAGTGGTGGCCGGCATTGTCGACGAACTCGTCGCCGATGGCACCATCCCGGCTGACGCCGCTTCCCGGGCTGCGCTGGTGCTGGAGCCGCCGCGCGACCCGGCCCATGGCGACATGGCTTCCAACGCCGCCATGGCGCTGGCCAAGGCAGCCAGACAAAATCCGCGCGAGCTGGCCACCCGCATCGCCATGGCGCTGTCTCGCCATGCCAACATCGCGACCGCCGAAGTGGCCGGTCCCGGTTTTATCAATATCCGCCTGGAACGAACTGTTTGGGAAGACGAACTACGGGCCATCCTGCTGGCCGGCAACGGCTATGGGCGTGGCAAGCCGAAGCCGGACGTGTTGCCCATCAACGTGGAATATGTATCGGCCAACCCGACCGGCCCAATGCACATGGGCCATTGCCGTGGCGCGGTTGTGGGCGACGCACTGGCCAGCCTGCTGCAGTTTCACGGGCACGAAGTGGTGCGCGAATATTATGTCAACGATGCCGGCGGACAGGTCGATGTGCTCGCCCGCTCGGTGCATCTGCGCTATCGCGAGGCGCTTGGGGAAGCGGTCGAAATCCCGGAAGGCCTGTATCCCGGCGACTATCTCATACCGGTTGGCGCTGCACTGGCTGCGGAGTTCGGCGACCGGTTCCAGTCCGCCCCGGAAGGCGACTGGCTGGCGATGTTCCGCACCCGGGCGATCGATGCCATGCTGGCGCTGATCAAGGCCGATCTGGCGCTGCTCGGCATTCATCACGATCGCTTTTCCTCGGAAGCGGCCTTGCAGGCCTCGGGCGCGGTTGATGCAGCGGAGGCCGACTTGCGCGCGCGAGATCTGGTGTATCAAGGCACCTTGCCCCCGCCCAAGGGCGAAACGCCCGAGGACTGGGAGCCGGTGGAACTGCCGTTGTTCCGCTCGACGGCCTATGGCGACGACATAGACCGGCCAATCCGCAAATCCGATGGCCAATGGACCTATTTCGGTGCCGACATGGCCTATCATGCCGAAAAGGCCAGCCGCTCGTCGGCCCTGGTCAATATCTGGGGCGCCGATCATGCCGGAACGGTGAAGCGCATCGAAGCCGCGGTTGAAGCGCTCACCCACTCTCGCGTGAAACTGGATGTGCGACTGGTGCAGATGGTGCGCCTGTTTCGCGCCGGCGAGCCGGTCAAGATGTCCAAGCGGTCGGGCAATTTCGTCACTTTGGCCGATGTGGTCAACGAAGTGGGCCGCGATGTGGTGCGCTTCATGATGCTTACCAAGCGCAGCGAGGCGCCGCTGGATTTCGATTTCGCGCATGTGGTGGAGCAGTCACGCGAGAACCCGGTATTCTATGTGCACTATGCGCACGCGCGCATCCAGTCGGTGCTGCGCAAGGCCGCCGACATGGCGCTGCCAGAACAGGCCCCGCTGGATCGGCTTGACAGGGAAGAACTGGCGCTTGTGCAACTGGCAGCGCAATGGCCGCGTATCGTGGGCCAGGCTGCCACCGCGCGCGAGCCGCATCGCATCGCATTTTTCCTGTCAGATCTGGCCGGGGCCTTCCACACCCTATGGAACCGCGGCAACGACAACCCGGCAAACCGGCTGCTGATTTCCGACGATCCGGGCCTCACCGCCGCCCGTCTGGCGCTGGCACGCGCCACGGCGCAAGTCATCCGCACGGCGCTCGCCGTGATGGGTGTCACCGCCGCCGACGAATTGCGCTGAGCGCGTGGCACGCGCTCCCTCTCAGTCTGGCCTGTCGCCGAAGCATGAGGCCAGCCGTCGCATGGCGCGCGATGACAGCGGCTCGGCGCGGCAACCCTGGCTGGAGGAGGCTGACGTAGAAGATACGGCAAGCAGCACCTTGATCGGCCGCCGCACCGTCTGGGCACTGGCCATCGGCCTGATCGGGCTGATCGCCGGCGTGGCGCTCGGCGTGTGGCTGCTCGGGCGGCAGGAAGCACAGCCGATCGACATGCTTCGACCAGGTGCCGAGGTGCCACTGGTGCGGTCTCCGGGCCCCTGGAAGGAAGCG
>JAIMJL010000022.1:20297-27415 GCA_020693225.1 Sandarakinorhabdus sp.
GGGCCAGCTGGTGCCGGGAACGGATCAGATCGCCTATGACACGGCGACCGGTGCAGACGAGGATGGAAAGATCGCGCTGGATCAGCTGCCCGAAGCGCCATTGTCCCGTCCCGGTAGCGAGAGTGACCTGCCAGATGACACGACAGGGACGGAAGAAGATGCCGACACAGTGGCAATCCGTCCCGTGTCGCCCGGCATTTCGCCGGCGGCAGACACCGGCAAGGCGACCCCGCCTGCCCCGCCGGCAAAATCGGAAACGGCCAAGTCTGCGCCCGTGAATACGCCCGTATTTACGCCTGTGGCACCCGCAAAGCCGCTGTCCGCCGGTGGCTCGACCTTGCAGCTTGGCGCCTTTTCCAGCGAGGCCCGCGCGCGGGAGGCGTGGAAGTCCATGTCCGGCCGCTTCCCCTATCTGGACGGTTTGGTCCCGGTCATCCTGCCAACCAGCAAGGAGGATCGCACGCTGTATCGGCTGCGCGTTTCGGTAGCCGACGGGCCATCAGCCGCCCGCGAGATTTGCGGCAAGCTGAAAGTCGCCATGGAAACCTGCGACATCGTTCGCTAGGCCAAAAGGGCTCAGGCGATAACGACAAACCCTTCTGCACCTGCCTCGGCGAGCGTCCATCCGCGTTCGCCGCAGAGGGCCGGAATATCGGTGAGCGCCGCCGGATCATCCGCCTCAAGTCGATAGCGTCCGGCACCGTTTTCGCGCACCGCTCTGGCCAGTTTCAGCGCCGGAAGCGGGCAGCGCAGGCCCCTGGCGTCGATAGTGATAGTTTGCGGCGGCATCGCCTCTCGCCATATCCGCGCTTTGCGCATAGAGGGAGCAAAACATGTCGATCTATCGGGCAGACCTGCTGCAGGGAGAGAAAATCCTGGTGACCGGAGGCGGCACCGGGCTCGGAAAATCCATGGCCCAGGCATTTGCCGCGCACGGAGCCGAGGTTATCATCTGGGGTCGCCGCGGATCGGTTCTGGACGAGACAGCGGCCGAGCTGCGCGAGGCGACCGGCGGCAAGATCACCGGGCAGGCGGTCGACATTCGCAATGCAGGGGCCATCGATGAAACGATGCAGGCCATCTTCGACGAAGGCCCGCTGACCGGCCTGGTCAACAACGCTGCCGGGAACTTCGTCAGCCGCACCGAAGATCTCTCGCCGAACGCCTTCAATGCCATCGCGTCGATCGTGGCGCACGGCACCTTCAACACCACCGTCGCCGCCGGCAAACGCTGGATTGCCGGCGGACACAAGGGCAATATCCTGTCGATCGTTACCACCTGGGTGTGGACCGGCGGCCCGTTCACGGTGCCCAGTGCCATGTCGAAGGCGGGCGTGGCGGCGATGACCCAGAGCCTGGCGGTGGAATGGGGGCCCAAAGGCATCCGCGCCAATGCGATTGCGCCCGGCCCCTTCCCAACCAAGGGCGCGTGGGAGCGGCTTATGCCGGAGCCGCTGGCAAAGAAAACCGGTGCCGGACAGGGCGCGAGCACCATACCGATGCGGCGCTTTGGCGAACATATCGAGCTGGCCAATCTCGCGATCTTCCTGATGTCGGGCGGCTGCGACTATCTGACCGGTGAAGTCATCGCGATCGATGGCGGGCAGTGGCTGACCAGCGGCGGCAACTTCGGCAGCCTCAACAATCTGGATGACAGCGACTGGGACATGATCAAGTCGGCCATCCAGTCCACCAACGCCGCAGACCGGGCCAAGCGCACGGCCTGAGGCATGTTCGCCTGGCTGCGGCCGACAAGCTCGGCCGCAGCCTGGGCGGTTGACCGCCGCGACGGTGCGCGCCATCGGAACCGCTATGGAAAATATCACTCTCTGGCTGGCAGCGCTGGCTGTCCTCGTCGCGGTCGTCGTGGTGGCGCTCATCCTGCGAGCGCAGAAGCAGAAGGCGGCCCGCCTTGCCGCCGAGCAGCAGGCCGCAGCACAGCTTGCGGCCGAGGAGCAAAAGGCGGCGGCAGACATGCCCTCGCCCTTCTTGCCCCACCCCGAAGGCGAGGCAGACAACCTGCGCCAGATCAAGGGCATCGGGCCAAAGCTGGAGACGCTGTTGCACGACATGGGCGTATTTCATTTTGCGCAAATTGCCGGCTGGACCCCGCAGCAACTGGCCCATGTCGACTCCCGGCTGGGCAATTTTGCCGGCCGGCCGGAGCGTGACCAATGGCAGTCGCAGGCGCGCCTGCTCGCAGCGGGCGACATCAAGGGCTATGAGCGCGCACACGGCAAGCTTGGCAACGCCGCCGATCCAGCAGGCCCCGGCGCTTGACCACCCAAGCCGCAGCCGAACCCTCGGCCGAACCGCCTCGCCGGGCATTGCTGTTCATCGTCATCACTGTGTTCCTGGATTCGCTTGGGATCGGCCTGTTCATCCCGGTAATGCCGGTTCTGGTGATGACGTTGACCGGCGCGACGCTGTCGCAAGCGGCAACGATCGGCGGCTGGCTGATCATGGCCTATGCGCTGGCGCAATTCCTGTTCTCGCCGCTGTTGGGCAATTTGTCGGATCGGTTCGGCCGTCGCCCGGTGTTGCTGCTGTCGGTTGCCGGATCGGCGGTCAATTTCCTGATCGCCGCCTTTGCGCCCACCATTGCCATCGTGTTCGTGGGGCGCATTATCGCCGGCCTGTTCGGCGCCAGCTATTCCACCGCCTATGCCTATATCGCTGACGTGACCCCGCCGCACAAACGCGCCGAAAATTTCGGCCTTGTGGGCGTGGCCTTCGGCCTGGGCTTCATCTTCGGCCCGGCCATCGGGGGTATCATAGGAGCGGAAGATTATCGCATCCCCTTCTTTGCCGCTGCCGGGCTGGCAGCCACGAATTTCCTGCTCGGCCTGTTTATCCTGCCGGAAAGCCTGCCCGAAAGCCGCCGGCGTCCCTTTGACTGGAAGCGGGCCACCCCGCTGGGCAGCCTGCGGCAGCTGCGCAAGCTGGGTGGGCCGCTGGCGGGCCTCGCCATCGTGATCTTCCTCTGGCAGCTCTCGATCCAGGCGCAACACAGCATCTGGCCCTATTATTCCGCCTATCGCTATGGCTGGACACCGTTCGAAGTGGGGGTCTCGCTGGCCAGCGTCGGGATGCTGGCGGTGGTGGTCAACGGGCTGCTGGTCAAACGCGCCGTCCGTCAGCTGGGCGAGTGGCGCACGGCCCTGATCGGAACGCTGGCCGGCGCGACGACCTTTGCAATCTATGGCTTCGCATCGGTGCCGCAACTCGTGTTCCTGGGCATTGCGATCGGAGCCATCGGCGGGCTGACCGTGCCTGCCATGCAGGCCATGCTGACATCCCTCGCCCCCGCCAACGAACAAGGCGAGCTGCAGGGCGCAATTGCCGTGCTGTCCAGCATCTCCGTGATCATCGGGCCACCCGTGATGAGCCACATCTTCAGCCGGTTCAGCGGGCCGGAGGCCGCCATCTATGCCCCCGGTGCGCCCTATTATCTCTCTAGTCTGCTGGCCCTTGCCGCCGCCGCCATGCTGATCCGGCAGCGACGGATTCCGCTTACTGCGGCAGCCACCCTGTGAGCGCCTCAGCATGGTCTGACTATTGGCGATCCGGCGCCACGCGCGGGTGCCTGCCGGGTGCGTCTGAGGCTGTGCAAAAGCTGCTGGCGCGGCAGTGGCAGGATTTCGCCAAGGCGCTGCCACCCGGGGCTGCTGTGCTCGATCTGGCTTGCGGAGCGGGCGCGGTGATGCAGGCGATGGCTGCGGTGCGGCCCGATCTCCAGCTGACCGGGGTGGACAATGCCGAGCTTCCAGCAGGGGATGGGCTCAACATCCTGTCAGGAGTGGATTGTGGGAAACTGCCTTTTGCAAACGGCAGCTTCGAGGCGGTCACGAGCCAATATGGCCTGGAATATTGCCCGGATTCCGCACTTGCAGAGGCCGCCCGCGTTCTGACGCCGGGAGGGCAACTGCTGCTTGTTATTCATGCCAGCACCAGCGCGCCCGTGCGTCACAATTCCGGCCGGCTGGCTGCCATGCAGGCGCTGGACTCCGCCGGCCTGTTCCGCCTGGCCCGGCAATCGGTGGCGGGCTTCCGTGATCCGGCTCTGGCCGCGGCGGTTACCGTTGCCAGAGTGGCGCACCAGCAGCAGGGCATTGCCAGAGAGCTTCCGCTGGCACTGGAACAAGCGCGCGCTGCCCCAAGGCCGCTGGATCAGATTTCGCAAATCGAAGCGCGCGCCCGGGGCGAAATGGAACGGCTGGCGGCAATGGCGGCAGCCGCACTCGGACGGGAAGAAATCGACACACTGGTGCAGGCGCTTCGCGAAGCAGGGGTTTCAGCAGACGCCACTTCCCTGGTCATTCCGGGTGGCGACAGCCTCGGCTGGCGGGTGTTTGGCAAAAAGATGGGCGCCTGAGCCAAAGTCGGCCCAGGCGCCCCCTGCCAACACCCGTTTTGCGCGGATGGGGGTGCGCTCAGGCGCTGGCAGAGATCATCCTGCCGCGGCGGCGGGCAGCAAAACCCACTGCCCCGAAGCCGATGATAAGCATGGCCCAGCTTGCCGGCTCAGGCACCGCGCCGGCACCAAAGGCCGTGGTTGCAATGCTGCGCAGCGGACCGGCGCCCACCACACCCAGGCTGCTGCCGACCCCCGTCATCAAATCCACCCGCCACAGCAGGCTGTCGATATTCAGATAGGCCATGCCGCTGTTGGGGGAAATATCGAAGCCAAGCGCATTCATCGTTGTGAAGGTGAGGCCAAGCGGCTGGAATGCCATGCCATCCATGTTGGTGGAAACATAGGTTCCGGCGTTGGGGTTGGTGGAACGCAGCAACCTGTCGCTGGCGGTATCGATGGCATAGAGTGTCGTGGTCATCGCGCCGGCAAAGCTGTTGGTATAGGCCACGGCTGCAATCGCCACCGGCGACACATCGGCCGTGATCATGCCGTCCACGATGGTGGCACCGCCGGCAGTGTTGATGCGCAGATTCTGGCCGGTATCGCTCACCACCCGCAACCGATCCGGCACCGGATTGAAATCGATCCCGAAAGCCGTGCCTGAAAGCGCCGTGCCGGTGGTGCCGGTCAACGTTGCCATGTAGGTCATACCGGTTTTTGCCAGCTCATAGATGTTGCCGCTGCTGGACATGGTATAGAGCATGCCGTTTGCAGGGCGGGTATCCAGGCCGATCAGCTGATCACCGGCTTCAATGCCGACAATGGCGCCGGACGACAGGATGGCTTCCGGATTGCTGGTATCGAAGCGAACGATGCGATTGTCGAACGTCAGGCCGAACAGCGTTTCGGCGCTGGCCGTGGCCGCGCCGAAAAGGCTCATGGCGGTTGCGGTCAGGAAAAGTGCGGTTTTCATAATACCCTCCGTTGCAATGTGCGGGGCATTGTTGCCCACAGCAATCGCTACGCAGGCCTGACCGAAGCGGTTTCAGCTGCTGTAAAATATTTCTTGCTTGAAATGCAGCGCCACAGTGCGCGGCAAATTCGGATCAAATTGGCGCAGCATCGTGTGAAGATGCGACCAATTGACGCCACATCGGTTGGGGGCCGATCCGAGGCCCCGGCGAGCTCTTCTAGCCAAGGTGACGAGCCATGCTGGCGCTCACAGTTAATGTTATATCATATATATCATGCGTGAAATCAGTGGCTTGCGATTCCTGAACACAGCGTTAAACACAAAGTACGGCCGCAGAGGGTGCGGTTGCTCCACATTGGGGGACTATTATGAAAAAGCATGCAATTCGGGCAGGTATCGCAGCCTTGCTCGCGGCTACCGCCATGCCGGCGTCGGCCATCACCATCAACCTGATCGACGTTGGCGGTGTCGCACCGGGCACAGACGCCTACAACGGCTTCAAGGCCGCCGCCTTCTTCTGGGAATCGGTTCTCACCAACACCAGCACGGTTACTCTGGAAGTCCGCTTCGAAGCACTTGGTGCCGGCATTCTCGGTTCGACCGGCAGCACCACCAATGTCGCCTATGTCGGCAATGTGCTCCCGGCCCTGCAGGCCAGTGCCACCTCCGCTCTCGATGCCACTGCCATGGCCAATCTGCCAACCACCCGCGCCTCGGGCTTCGTCGGCGGCCTGGCGCTCGATGCGCTGATTTCGGTTCCGAAAACAGATGGCACCGGCGTACAACTGCCGATCACCCGCGGCCTCGATGCCGATGCCGGCGCCAACAACAGCGCATTCTCGGGCAACACCTCGCTGCTGAAGGCACTTGGCCAAAGCGTTGAATACACCGGTGCGGCTGCATTGAACCAACGGGATGGCAGTGTTGCCTTCTCCACCGGCTTCGAGTTCGATTTCAACCCGACCGATGGCATCAGCGCAACCGGCTTTGATTTCATCGGCATTGCCATTCACGAAATCGGCCACGCGCTTGGCTTCCGCTCCGGCGTGGACGTTTATGATGGCAACACCGGATTTGGCGGCAACCTTGGCGACTTTGCCCTGATGTCGATCTGGGATATCTTCCGCTACAGCGCCACCAGCACCGCACTCAGCGTCAATGATTGGGCCATCGGCGGCACCGGCAGCGATGCGCCCTATTTCTCGATCGATGGTGGTGCCACGGTGTTTGGCGGCAATGCCTTCATGTCCACCGGGCGCAACTTCGGTGATGGTCGCCAGGCTTCGCATTGGAAAGATGAAAATCCGCCGATCGGCCTGCTCGATCCCACCATTTCGCGCGGGGCTGAATCCTTCGTGACCGGGCTCGATCTCGCAGCCTATGACGCGATGGGCTGGAACCTGTCTTACGACGTGCTGGCCGACTATGGTCGCACCTTCTCGTCGTCCGACATTTACCGTGCCTATCAGGCCAGCCTGAACCCGGTTCCGGAAGCGCAGACCTGGGCGATGCTCATCGTTGGCTTCGGCGTGGTTGGCAGCGCCATGCGCCGCCAGCGCAAGGCCGCTACGGCCTGAGCCAGACTGCCTGAATGAAAGGGGGCCGCGTCAGCAATGGCGCGGCCCTTTTTCTATGGCGGCTCCGGGCAAGAGCCGACCAACAAAGACCGCAGGTTCACCATCCACATTGGTTGGCGCGTCCGGCAGGACTCGAACCGCCGGAGGCGAAGCCGACCAACAAAGACCGCAGGTTCACCATCCACATTGGTTGGCGCGTCCGGCAGGACTC
>JAIMJL010000022.1:27600-36610 GCA_020693225.1 Sandarakinorhabdus sp.
CACCATCCACATTGGTTGGCGCGTCCGGCAGGACTCGAACCTGCGACATCCCGCTTAGAAGGCGGGTGCTCTATCCAGCTGAGCTACGGACGCCCGTTCCAGACGTTAGCCTATCGGAAATTCTCGGCATAGCTTTGCAGGATCAGCCGCCGCGGCGCCGGCGGCACCACCAGCGGCTCCAGCCCTTCGCGCTTCGCATAGGCCAGGGCCGCTTCCAGCGTCGGAAAGCTCAGGCGCACCTGCTGCTCGGTGTCCCCGCTGCCGGCCCATCCCATCAGCGGATCGGGGCGCTTGGCCTCGATCGGCTCATGCTCCAGCACCCATTGTCCCGCGCGGGCCTTGCCGGATTGGGAAGCAGTCGTTCCATGCTGAAAGATGCGAGCGTTGGGCATGAGCGCTCAAAGCCACAGCCGGGCGGCAAAATCAACCTTGCGGCGGATGGGCGGCCTTCCAGTCCATCGCTGCCCGCACCCGCCGTTCCACAGAGGGGTGCGAATAAAACAGCGCCTCCTGCAGCGGCGATGGGCGAGGGTAGCGATATTCTGCTGTTTTCACCAGCGCACTCGCCAGCGCATCAGGAAGGTTCGCCGTCTGCAGGCTGTAGGCATCGGCCTCGCGCTCGCCCACGCGCGTGTTGGCGTTGACGATCGGCGTGGCCAGCAAGCCGAACAGGCTGGTGATGAACAGCAGCACCGGAAGCCCCACCGGATCTGCCATTTCGGCCTTGGTGCCCAACTTGCGGGCAAACCAGGGATACAGCCTGTCCAGCAGGAAGAAGAACAGCATGGCAAGTCCGCTCAACATTGCCACGCTGCGCCAAACATGGCCCAGCACATAGTGGCCGATTTCATGCCCCGTCACCGCCTTCACTTCATCCAGCGAGGCACCCTTGAAGGCGACATCGGAAATGGCAATCCGCCCGGAGCCGAACACCCCCGACACATTGGCGGTGAAATTGTTGGACTGGCGTGATCCATCGTATACGAAAATCCGCTCGGCTGGCACACCGGCCCGCGCCGCCTGCTGCACCAGCGCATCCTGGACTTCGCCCGCCGGCACCGGCTTATAGTCGTTGAACAGTGGCTCGATCACCATGGGCGAAAGCATCAGGAAAAATGCCAAGGCCGCCGTCACCAGACCACCCGACCACAGCCACCAGCTGCGGCCGGCGCGCCGCATCAATGCATAGATGCCCATGAACAGCAGCCCGGCCACCACCGAAAAGATGGCCGTTGAAAGCGCAGTCTGCCCCAGAAAATCGCCCAGCGGCTGGCTGGTGCGGCCATAGGCGCGCTCGCGGAAATATTCGGCGTACAGGTCCCAGGGCAGCAGGATGATGGTCGTCAACAGGAAGGTCGCAACCGATAGCACGAAGGCTGTGCCGTTCGGGCGGGCCTTGCCGGCATTCACGCGCGCCGACAGTCTGTCGAGCAGCCGGCTGCGCACGATCACAAAGGTCGCCACAAGGCTGGCCAGCAGCCCCCACAGCAACAGCCAGTGCCCGCCGATGGTGTAGGCCTGCGCCTTGGCCAGCGCCTCGACGCCAAGCCCGTCAATCATTGCGGCGGTTGCCGCCGCCGGGTCGAATGCCATGAAATTGCCTTCCAACCCTCTCTCAATGCCGCTGTTAGCGGTGGCATGGTCGCTGTCAATCCCGCAGTCGCGCGTCTGCTGCCTTGGTCCGCACTGTGGCAATGGCTGTGCCGGGGTCGTCCGGCCAGGGGTGTTTCGGGTAGCGACCCTTCATCTCGCGCTGCACATCGCGCCAGTTGCCGGCCCAGAAGCCGGGCAGATCCTTCGTTTTCTGCAACACCCGCCCACCGGGCGACGTGAGGGCCAGCGCAAGCGGCACGCGGCCGCCCGCCAGCATCGGATGTGATTGCATGCCGAACACCGCCTGGCAGCGCACCTCCACTTCCGGCCCGCCATCGGCGGCATAGTCGATGCGGTGCGAGGTGCCTGCGGGAGTTCGCAGCTCCGCTGGCGCAAAAGCCTCCAGCTCCTGCCGCGCCGAATAGTCGAGACGATCCAACAGGACGCCATCCAGCACCACGTCTGCCAGACGATCGATCCCGACGAGCCGCGGTGCCAGCCAGTCCTCCAGACAATACTTCAGGGCGGCATCGCTCATGTCCGGCACAGCCAATCCGTGCAGCCGTGCAAAGGCCAGACGTGCCCGAACCTGCTGCTCCCGATCAGGCCAGGGCAGTGCCTCCAGCCCTGCCGAGCGCACCATCGCCAGCAGCGCCTTCACCAGCGCAGCCTCGCTCGGGCGGTTCCCGCGTTCCCGACTCACAAGGATTGCGCCCAGACACTGGACCCGCTCGGCTATGATGCGGCCGCTGGCCGGATCTGTCGCGATCCGTTCCTCCACCCTGCCGTTGGCCGCAATCCACGCCGCCGCAGCATCCAACGGCAATTCGGCCGCCAGCCGCACCCGCGCGTCGGCACCGGCTCCTCCGGCATCCGGGACAACCAGCCATTCTGCCCTGGCCAGTCCATCGGCCGCATCAACCGCCACGCCACTGCCATTTGCCATCAGATAGGAAACCGTCCGGTCAGACCCCCCAGCCACTCGCCGTCGCCGGGCCACCCGGTCCGGATAGGCATGCGCCAGCAGCGCGGCCACATTGGCTCCCCCGCCCGGATTCCCGGCCAGCCTCTCCGCGGCATCGCGCCAGCGGGCCGCCAAGCGCCTTGCGCCATCGGCGCGCGGCCCGCGCTCACGAGCAAAGCCCGCCAATCGCGCATCGATATCGAGCGACGGCCCGCCGATGCCCCGCTCGCTCAGCAGCACGGCAATGTCGGCCGCAAGGCCGGCCGCACCACAGGCGGCGCCCTGCAGCAGCATATGCGCCAGCCGGGGCGGCAGCGGCAGTCCGGCCACCTTGCGGCCATAGGCGGTCAGCCGACCCTCGCCGTCCAGTGCGCCGAACAGCTGCAACGCCGCGCGTGCCTGCGCCACAGCGGCGGTTGCTGGCGCATCCAGCCAGCGCAGCTGCCCCGGATCTGCCACGCCCCAGGCCGCCAGATCGAGCAGCAGCGGTGCCAGATCGGCCTCCAGGATTTCTGGCGGATCGAACGGAATCCGCCCGGCCGTCTCGCCCTCTTCCCAAAGGCGGAAGGCGATGCCGGGCGCTTGCCGCCCTGACCTGCCGGCCCGCTGGATGGCGCTGGCCTGGCTCGCCCGCTCGGTGACCAGCCGGGTAAGGCCACTGCCGCGATCAAAGCGCGGACGACGGGACAGCCCAGCATCCACCACCAATCGAACCCCGTCGATGGTGAGCGAGGTTTCGGCGATGCTGGTCGCCAGGATACACTTGCGCTGTTCGCCCGGTGCCAGCGCCGCCCGCTGGGCTGCCGGATCGGCGGTGCCGTGCAATTTGTGCAATGCAATGTCTGCCGGAAGCCGCAGTCGCTCGGCCACACGTTCGATCTCGCCAACGCCCGGCAGAAACACCAGCATGGAGCCATCTTCGCCCGCCAGCCCCGCCATCACCGCCCTGGCCACCGCGTCTTCCAGTCGCTCGTTGGGGTTGCGGCCGAGATGGCGCAGCACCACCGGATAGGCCCGGCCATCGCTTTCAATCACTGGCGCATCGCCCAGCACCGTGGCAAAGCGCGCACCGTCCAGAGTCGCCGACATGGCAAGGATCCGCAAATCAGGCCGGAAGGCGGATTGCGAATCCAGTGCGAGCGCCAGGCCCAGATCGCCTTCCAGATTGCGTTCATGAACTTCATCGAACAGCAGCGCGCCAACGCCGGCCAGTTCCGGGTCAGCGATCAGGCGGTTGGTGAAAATGCCCTCGGTGATGCACTCGATCCGGCACCGGGGCCCCACCTTGCTTTCCAGCCGGGTGCGATAGCCGACCCGCTCGCCAACCGCTTCGCCCAGGAGGCCGGCGATCCGTTCGGCGGCGGCACGGGCCGCCAGACGCCTGGGCAGCATCAACAGGATGCGCTGGTGTCCCAGCCAGGGCTCGCCCAGCAGGCTGGGTGCCACCAGAGTTGTCTTGCCGGCACCGGGCGGTGCCACAAGAACGGCATTGGGGGTATCGGCGAGACTGGCCTTCAGCGCCTCCAGCCGTTCGCCGATCGGCAGCCGCGCGGCTTCGGCTTGCAGCCGGTCAATAGGCTCGCTGGATGGCAAACTCGACCGTCTCGATGAGGGCCGCCTTCGCTGCGGTCTGCGGCAGCAGCGCCAGACCATCGATGGCCCGGCTGCCATAGAGGCGGGCCCGCGCCATGGTGTCGGCAATGGCGCCCGTTGCCTGCAACCGCTCGCCGGCTTCGGCCAGCTCGGCCTCGCCGTTGGCCTTGCCTTGCATCGCCCGTTCCCAGAAACGGCGGGCCACGGCATCGCCGCGGGCATAGGCGAGGATAACCGGCAGGGTCACCTTGCCGTCGCGGAAATCATCGCCGCTGTCCTTGCCCATCGTGGCGGCGTCCGACACATAGTCGATGGCATCATCCACCAGCTGGAAGGCGATGCCGAGATTGCGGCCATAGGCTTCCATGGCGGCTTCGGCCTTTTCGTCGCGTTCGGCGACCACGGCGGAAATCTGGCAGGCCGCGGCAAACAGCGCCGCCGTCTTGGCCTGAATAATCTGCAGATATTGTTCCTCGTTGGTTTCCACCACCCGCTGCGCGGTGAGTTGCGCGACTTCGCCTTCGGCGATCACTGCGCTGGCGTGCGACAACACCTTCAAGACTTTCAGGCTGCCATCTTCCACCATCAGCTCGAACGCGCGGCTGAACAGGAAATCGCCGACCAGCACCGAAGGCGCATTGCCCCAAAGCGTATTGGCGGTGGCGCGGCCGCGCCGCAGATCGGACCCATCCACCACATCATCGTGCAGCAGTGTGGCGGTGTGAATGAACTCGACTGCCGCGGCCAGCTTGTGATGGCGGGTGCCGGCATAATCCAGCGCAGCGGCGCAGGCGAGGGTCAGCATCGGCCGCAACCGCTTGCCGCCGCCGGCAATCAGATGGCCGGCCAGCTCGGGGATCAGGGCGACCTCGCTCTGCATCCGGTCCAGAATCACCCGGTTCACGGCGTTCAAGCCGGGTGCCACCAGCGTGAGCAGCGGTTGCAGGCTTGGTTTTGGCGCAGCCGGGCGCAAATCATGGACAGTTGCAGTCATCCCGTCGTTCGCTAAAGGCCTAGGCATGGGAAAGGCAAGGGGCAACATGCCGCGTACATCGCTGGAAAAACCGATTCACCCGCTGGATGACACACTCGCCGGCTTTCGCCGCAGCATCGACAATATCGATGCGGCGCTGGTGTTCCTGCTCGCCGAGCGGTTCAAGGTGACGCAGAAGGTGGGGGCGTTCAAGGCCGAAACCAACCTGCCGCCCGCCGACCCGGCGCGCGAGGAGCAGCAGATTGCCAGGCTGCGGGCGCTGGCCGCAGACGCCGATCTCGACCCGGATTTCACCGAAAAGTTCTTGCGCTTCATCATCGACGAAGTGATCCGGCACCATGCGTCGGTGGAGCGGCGCTGAGGCCGCTGCCAACAAGGCAGACCAGGCCATCAGGTTGACCGCCAGGTGCCCGCCGCCTCATCACCCGCACGCAAGAGCGAGCGCAGCATCACTTTGCTGCGATGGAGCCGTATGGCGCACAGGCAGACAAATGCCATACGCCGTTCACGCCAGCCTGAAATGCGATCTGTGCGCAAAACTACGGGAACTTCCACCAGGGGTGAGCCGACCATGGCGATAGCCCGAAGTAGCCATTTCAGCTTGTCTGAAGCGGTGTGCACACGCTCTTGAAAATCATGGGCGATGTGGCGATCCCATTTTCGCTGCAGTTCGCTGAATGACCTGCGGGCAGGATGATATACAATCATCTCAGGCTCATAGGCGATGCTGTAACCCAGAGATTTCGCTCGAAGGCCCCACTCTCGATCCTCGGCAATATCAATTCCGCCAAATGGGCCGACGCGGTCAAATATCTCCCGTCGGACTGCCATATTGCCCGTGCCAGAGAAGCCTTCCGCAATATGCGCCTGATTTCGAAAGGAATAAATGGCCTCGTACGGCTCCACAAACGTGGGGTTTGCGGGATCGGCATAACCCACGCGGACATCGCCGCCGACGATTTCGCTGCTGGTGCTGTGGAAGCATCGCTCGATTGTCGCCAGCCACTGCGCATCGGCATGACAATCGGCATCGATGAAGGCAAGGATATCGCCAGATGCATGCGCAGCGCCCGTATTGCGGGCTGGCCCCGGTCCGGCCGTGGCTTCCCGCAGCAATCGGACCCCGAGAAAGGCATTGCAGACCGCTTCGGGCATGCGCCGCGATCCGTTGTCCACAACGATAATTTCGATGCTGGCGGTACCGCTGCTCTGCGCCTGCAACCGGCAAAGACACTCAAGCAGATAGTCTTCCTGATTGAAATGCGGGATGATCACGGAAATCTGCATCAAGAGCTTGTCCTTCGAAAAACTCTCGCAGGAAAATTTCGAGTGTGAACAGGGACCAAAGTATTTTGGAATGGTCCTGCTGGCCACCCGCGTGCTGCAGAGCGTAGCGTTGCAGGACAGACTGATCAATGAAATCCCGTGTTATGGCATCTGGACCCATCAGCAAGTCGTTGAACTGCTGACGCAAAGGCCCGCGAAACCAGGATGCCACGGGCATCCGGAAACCGTTCTTGGGGCGCTGCAAAACCGCTGCGGGCAAACGGGTTCGCATGGCTTCCCTTGCGATCCGTTTCGTGGTTAGCCCTTGCAGCTTCCACTGGTCTGGCAGGCTGGCAGCAAATTGAGCCAGCCGGACATCCATGAACGGTGCACGGCCCTCTATGGATGCTGCCATGGTCATGCGATCCATCCGCTCCAGAAGATTGTCCGGTAACCAGGACGTCTGATCGAAATGCAGCACCTGCCGCAGTGGCGAAGCGCCGGGCGCCGCGGAAAACGGGGTGCGATCCAGCGCGCGTGTGCATTGAGGCCCGATCCAGGCGTCAGACCGCTCGGCGGCTGTCAATGTGCCAAACCAACGAACCATCCGCTGCTTAAAATCGCCTTCGCTGAGCGCGCGGGCCGCAATACCCATTCGGCCCGCAAGACCCGGTGCCAGTTGGGAAGTGGTCAGCAGTGCCTTGCCGGTCAAGTCAGCGAGTTTCACCGAGGCCAAACGACCGAAAACCGATTCCGCCAGGTGTTTGGGGTAGCCGGCGAACAACTCGTCCGAGCCTTCGCCAGATAGGACCACCTTCACATGCCGGGAGGCTTCGAGGGACATCATGTAAATTGGCATGTCGGCCGTGCAGCTCATAGGCGAGCCGCGATGTCGGCTTAGCTTGGGAAGCAGGTCGATCATATGATCCACATCCAGTTCGACCGGAATGTGTGTTGTGCCCATGATCCGGGCAGTTTCCTCAGCATCTGCGAGCTCGGCGCCGGGATCACCACGAAATCCTACCGAGAAGGTGTGAATTGAAGGGGCACCAAGATGCCGAAGGGTGGCCACAACAGCCGAAGAATCGAGACCGCCGGAAAGGAATGCCCCGACCGGAACATCAGCGCGCAAACGCAGCCGCACGGCATCGTCAAAGATCTCGAGAAACTGGGCAACAGGATCCGCCCCCACCTGGGACCTGGCACCCCCTTCGGCCTCGGGCGGCGTCCAGTAGCGCCATTCCTTCCACTGCCCGTCCTTCCAGTGGATCAGGTTGCCCGGGGGAAGCTTGCGAATGTGTCGAAAAAAGGTGTTTGGACCAGGCACATAGCCCCAACACAGGAAATCATGCAGAGAGTCGTGATCCAATGCACGGGAAACTTCCGGATTGGCAAACATTGCCACGATTTCGGATCCGAACACCAGGCCTTGCCCTTGGCGCGTTTGTACGACGGAATAGAACAGCGGCTTTTTACCAAAAGGATCGCGGGCCAAAAACACGCTGTTGTCGACGCGATCATGCAGTGCAAAGGCAAACATGCCGCGGAACCGGTTCAGGCTCTCCGCACCCCAGACGCGCCATGCCTCCAGAATGACTTCCGTGTCGGAAGGGGTCTGGAACTTGGAGCCCATGACCTCTAGATCGGTGCGAATTTCGATATAGTTATAAATTTCTCCGTTGAAAACGATGGTATATCGCCCATCGTGACTTTGCATCGGCTGATTACCGGTCTGTATATCGATGATTGATAAGCGCCGATGACCGAATGCTACTTCACGTTCGCTCCCACTGTTTAGAATAACATGACCATCTCCATCCGGACCACGATAATACATGCTGTTTGTCATGGCCCAAAGAGTCGCTGCGCTTTCGTGCAGACCGATCCAACCCGCGATTCCACACATGGTACGAGGCCCTCCATATACCACTACACCTTGTTGGCTCCCTGACTACCAACGACGTTAATATTACATATAGTTTGACATATTTCTATATGCTGATGAAAAATTGTGGTTTAGAATTCGTTAGTAAATGTAAATTTTGTATATTGTATTTCGAGATTGCTGCGATGCAATATGATTTTGTTTCGCAATATTCGCTACTATGCGAATCCCGTCCTGAATGGTTTAATTTTGGATTTTTCATGAGATTCAGGATATTAGCGTTAAAAAATGAGGACCAATCTAAGATAATTCATCATCCTGTTATGGATGAAATATGCCAACATTTTACAATTTTGCAGGCCGTACAGTATGAATGCAGATGGAAAGATGCGGGAGACATTGTTGCGGTGCAAACCCGATCCGTTGGCTGGTCAAGCGCTGTCCGGCAACGCCGTTTGCGGCGCTCCATCGCCGTGCGCGATCATCTGGGGCGGACAAGTTCCCTCTGTCGGATAGAAAAAGGGCCTTCGCTAACCCTCGTTCAACGGCAGGAGATGCCGCCGACAAGCTGGCTAGAGCATGTTTCGATCTCGTGGAATCACGAGCATCGAAAACCCATGCGGAAAATCAAAAGGATAGAGCGGCCGTTCTGATGCAATCAGAACGAGACTCGCTCTAGGGTCCAGACTCGTTTAGAGCCAGAAGGCGATGGCGG
>JAIMJL010000023.1 GCA_020693225.1 Sandarakinorhabdus sp.
CTGCGATCCCCATAGAAGCGGTCATATTCCGCCTCACCCCGGCCGAAATCCGGATCGATCCCCTCCTGCGCTCCGGTATTGAAACGGGCCACCGTAGAATCCAAGGCATCCGGCGGAACCCCGATTGCCGCCGCCAGTGCGCGCAGGTCGGGTGCCACGGTCATCCAGTCTGGCACATCGGCACCGGGCATGGCGGTGGCAACCGGATTCTGGCTCTTGTAAGCCTCGTCGAACAGCAGCCATGCAAGCCTGTTTGCATAGGAGTAGCTGGCCGGATCGAAGGCATGAAAGGCCCCGGCAAGTGCGGAATAGTTCACGGCTTCGTTGCAGAAACGTTTGCCCTGGCCGTTGATGATGATGCTGCCCGGAAGGGTGCGTTCGATCAGCACCGGCACGGCCCGTGGGGATCCGTCGTCCCAGCTTTCCTCGGTCACGATCGTCGGGCACCACCATGCGCTTGTCATGTTGCCGAGCGCTGCACCCGCCGCCATCGCCAGCTGCAAGCCATCGCCGGTGTTGGTGGGGGGCGATGCCGGATGGGCAATCGGCCCGCGCAGGAAGCAGCGGGCGAGCTCGGCATTCCATTCGAAACCGCCGGTGGCGATGATCACTCCGCGCCCGGCTATCAAATTTTCCGATGCCGACATTTCTACTCCGACAACCCGCCCGTCGGTCACCACAAGCGCCCGCACGCCCATGCCCAGCCGGATTTCCACCCCGGCCTTCAGGCACGCTTCCAGAAGACCGGCCACCAGCGATTGCCCGAAGCCGCGCTCGTCGCGCCCCACTCGCGCCGCCAGGATTTCGCCAGCCGGCATGGCCGTCGCCCCGCCCAGTGGCGTTTCCGCGACCGTCAGGGGATAGACGGTGCCGACCGTGATCCGCTCTTTCCATTTGCCCAGTTCGGAATAGGGAAACAGCCCGCTGTCTAGCGCGCGTCCGCCCTGCGGCCGCGCCCCGGGGCGATCCATATAATAATCCGGATAGCCTTGCAGCGGCGTCAGTCGAACCCGGCTGTTCGCCTCCAGAAAGCGCATGGCCGCAGCGGCATTGTCTACAAAGGCTTCCAATGTCTCCGCCCGGATGTCGCCACCTTCCAGCGCATGAAAATAGGCCAGCGCCTGCTCCCGGTCATCTGGATCGGATGCATCGATATGGTCATTCATCGGCGCCCAGATGATGCCGCCGGAAACGGCGGCGGTCCCGCCAAGCTTGTTAGACTTTTCCAGTATCAGCACCCGCGCGCCGAGGGCGGATGCCGCGAGCGCCGCCATCATGCCGGCCGCCCCTGCCCCGATGACGATAACATCGGCCGCTTCCGCCTGCTGCATGATGAGCCTCCCGCACTGCTTGACGTGAAACTCCACGCAATGTCGGGCTGGCGCACCTGTTCATATCAATAACTGCCCAATACGCGGTATTGCCACGCCATAAGCAAAGCCATCTTATGGTAAACGGGATAGCGCAGGCAGATCGGCCACAAGAGCAGTCGCCAGCGCAGCTTTGGGGAGAAGACCGATGCACTCGACACATGCTGTTCTGAAACTGGCCTTGTTGTGCGGTGGCGCGATGATCAGCACCGTCGCAACCGCCCAGGAAAGCGTGGCCGCCGCGCCCGCTGGGGCAGAGCGCGTGGATGGTCTGGGCGATATCGTTGTCACCGCGCGGTTCCGCAGCGAAAATCTGCAAACAACGCCATTGTCCGTCAGCGCGCTCGACGCCAGCAAGTTGCAGACCTTCGTGGTTGTCGATGTGCAGAGTGTACAGCGCTTCCTGCCGAATGTGCAGCTCAGCCGCATCGCCTTTGCCGGCAATGCGCTGGGTGCCTCCATCCGCGGCATCAGCTTTGCCGATCTGGAAAAAACCTTCGATCCGGCCATCGGCGTGGTGATCGACGGCGTGTTCCTTGGCACCAACACTGGTGCCAACGTCGATTTCGTGGACGTGGAATCGATCGAGGTTCAGCGCGGGCCGCAAGGCACGCTCTATGGCCGCAACACCATCGGCGGCACGATCAGTGTTCGCCGTACACGGCCCACCGGTGAGCTTGGCGTGCGGCTGCACGGCCGCTACGGCAGCTTCAACACCTATGATCTGGATGCGATCGTCAATCTGCCGAAAATCGGCGATGTGATGTCGGTCAAGCTGTTTGGCCTCAGCCGCAAATCCGACAGCTTCACCCGCAACCGGACCACCGGCGAGCGCGAGGACGGGCGCGATTACTGGAATGTCGGCGGCGCCGTGCTGCTCGATCTCGGCCCGGATACCACCCTGCTGGCATCGGTCGATTATCAGCAGGATCGCAGTTTTTTCCCCTCGGTCATCAACCTCACCAAGGCCAACGGCCTGCCCTTTGGTGGGGGCGGCACCATCTGCGACTTCACCAACGCCATCGGTTTTGGCGATCTCGCCTGCGACACGCAGGGCGTGATCCGCCAGCGCGCCGAGGACTTCAAGATCGCCAACACCAGCATTCCGTTTCTGAGCTGGATCGAAGGCTGGAATACCTCGTTCGAGTTCAAAACCCGGTTCGGTGATTGGGACCTCACTGCCGTTACCGGCTATCGCAGCACCCACGATCAGATCGTCGAAGAAAACAGCGGCACCCCGCCGGTGCCAATCGCACCCGGCGTGACCCTGCCTTTGTTCGTGGCCGCGCGCGACCAGAGCTACAAGCAGTTCAGCCAGGAAATCCGCCTGGCCGGCGAAGTGACCGACTGGATGGATCTCATTGTCGGCGTCTATTATCTGCACACCGACTACAATATCCGGCCAGCCGTGTATCAAGGCGCACGCACCGGCAGCGCTTTCCTGTTGAACGGCCCGATCCAGAGCTTCACGGCGGCGCAGAAGCTGGACAGCTATGCCATTTTTGCGGAATCGATTTTCAACCTGTCAGACACGGTTCGGCTGACGGTCGGCGGCCGCTACACAACCGAAACCAAGAAATTCAACATCCAGCAGTCCAGTGCACCAGCCTTCACCGCCGAGGCGGAAGCAACCTGGAGCGATCCGACCGGCCGGGTCATCCTGGATTGGCGGCCGAACGACGACACGATGTTCTATGGCAGCTGGTCGCGCGGCTTCCGCTCGGGCGGTTTCAACGGCCGCGCCACCTCCGCCACCTCCATCGGGCCCTATGATCCGGAGCGGGTGGACAGTTTCGAGGCAGGCATGAAGGCAGACTTCGCCGATGGTACCATTCGCTTCAACCCGGCGGTGTTCTGGGCGGAATACACCAACAAGCAGGAAGAAATTATCCGCGCCAGTGGGGCGGCCACCGAAACCATCGTCGAAAATGCCGCATCCGCGCGGATCCGCGGCATCGAGCTGGACTTCCAGGCACGGCCGATCCCCGAGCTGTTGCTGCGAGCGTCGGGAGGCTATCTCGATGCCAAATACAAGAGCTTCCTGATCCCCGACCTCGCCAATCCGGGCAAGGAAATAGACGTGGCGGATCAGCGCAATTTCCGCCGTGCGCCGAAATGGACGCTGTCTGCCGGCGGGGATTATACGCTGGGTCTGAACGAGCAGAACGACCTCAACCTGGCGATCAACTTCGCTTATATCGACGCAATCACCACCTCGCCGCAGAAAGACCCGACCGGGGACCGTCGCGACATCATCGACAGCCACAGCAGCCTCGATGTCACGCTGGCCCTGCTGCACAGCAGTGATACCATCAAGAATCTGCGCATCAGCGCCTATGGCCGCGACCTTTTGAAAGGCGGAGGACGGTTGAGCAATACGCTCGATGCCGGGGTGTTCTGGTTCGGCGTGGTTTCGCCGCGGCGTGAAATGGGCATCGAGGCGACGCTGCGCTTCTAGGAAGATCGGGGAGAGCGGACATATGGGACGACTGGCTGGCAAGGTTGCCATCATAACCGGAGCCGCCAAGGGGTTGGGCGAAGCCGACGCAAAGCTGTTTGCGGCACAGGGTGCGAAGGTCATCGTCACCGATGTGGACGTGGCGGCCGGAGAACAGGTGGCAGTACGCATCGGCGGCCAGTTTCATCGCCTCGATGTTCGCCACGAGGCCGAATGGGAAGCACTGATCGCCCGGGTTGTGGCCGAGCATGGCCGGCTGGACATCCTGGTGAACAACGCCGGCGTGGTGGAAATAGGCACGCCTGAATCGGTCAGCGAAGCCGGCTACCGCTTCGTGATGGCGGTCAGCGTCGATGGCACTGTGTGGGGCTGCAAGCACGCCATCCCTGCCATGCGGGCGTCCGGCGGCGGCTCGATCATCAACATGGCCTCGATCGCTTCGCTGCAAGGCGAACCCTATGTTGCCGCCTATTGCGCCGCCAAAGGCGCAATCGAAGCCTATACCCGCGCCGTCGCCGTCTATTGCGCGCAAGGGCAAATGAACATCCGCTGCAATTCCGTGCACCCGTCCGGTATCGATACCCCCATGGTGCGGTCGATGCCCGACAAGGTGGCGCAAGCCGACTTGCCAACCCTCGGCGAGCAGGGCCAGGGGGCCGGGTTGAACCGGCTCGGCGAGCCGGAGGACATTGCCCACATGCTGCTGTATCTGGCATCCGACGAGTCGCGCTTCGTGAGTGGTCAGGCCTTTGTCATCGACAACACCGCCTCGATTACCGAAGGCATTGTGCCGAACGGGTCCGGCAAATCGGCCAGCGGAGGCTGAAACATGGCCTATGATTTGGCAAAACTGTCTGCCCGCGCGGATATTCTCGATATTCTGGCGCTCTATACCCACATCATAGACCGGCGGATGTGGCACCGGATGGGCGATTGCTTCCATGACGATGCCAGCTTTCGCTTCGGCGCCATCAACGGCAGCTGGCAGCAGTTCGTGGCCGCCGCGCGCGGGGTGATCGATCCGCTCCGCATGTCGCAGCACAAGCTGGGGCAAACGCTGTTTGCCATCGATGGCGATCTGGCGATGACCGAAACCTATATGGTCGCCTATCACCGGGTGGCAGCCGATGCCCCGGCAGACGCGGTGTTTCCTGGCGACGGCACCGAGCGCGACATCGTGATCGCCGGCCGTTATATCGACCGCTTCGAACGCCGCGGCGGGGTGTGGAAAATCGCGTCGCGAACAGGGCTGACCGACTGGCGCCAGGATGCACCCTCCATGGACGCTGGCCTCTATGGCCTGCCGGCCGACTGGCGCGGTGGCATCGGCGAGGCAGACCCGGCGCATGCGGTGTGTCGCCTGCGCGATTCGCTGGGAGGCGTATGATGGCAGACTATTCTCCGCCGCCAGCAGGCGTTGATCGCCGCAAGGCGCCCGAACCCGCGCTGGTTACTGGGCCGATCGAAGGCGACCGATACAAAAGCCGCGAATTCGCCCAGCGGGAATGGAACGGCTTGTGGACGAAAGTTTGGCTTGTCGGCGCGCTGGAAAGCGACATGCCGGATGCCGGCGATTTCATGACCGTGGAGCTTGGCAGCGAATCCATCCTGCTGGCGCGCGGCGATGACGGCAGGGTCCGTGGCTTTTACAATGTGTGCCAGCATCGCGGAAACCGCCTGGTGGAGGGGGAGCAGGGGTCGCTCGCCGCCTTCACCTGTGCCTATCACGCTTGGCGCTGGGGCCTTGATGGCAGCCTGCTGTCTGTTCCGGACGAAGCGGATTTTCCGCAAGGCTCGCCTTGCGGCAAGCTGCGGCTGGAGCCGGTTCGGGTGGAAAGCTTTGCCGGTTTCATATGGTATTGTCTCGATCCGGACGCCGCGCCGCTGGCAGACTTCCTCGGCGAAGTGGCCGATCACATCGCCAGCTACCGGATGGAGAATATGGTTCGCACCCACTGGGTCACGGTTGAGGGGCAGTTCAACTGGAAGTGCGTGCAGGACAATTTCAACGAAAGCTATCATCTGGAGTTCGTGCATCCGCAAACCCGTTTCATCATGGAAACGCGCGGGATGGAGCACCAGCAGGATCTCTATCCCACCGGCCATGCCCGCATCCTGATCGAAGGCTGTCGCCCGGATCCGCGCTATGCCGACGACCCGGCAGTTGCCGAGGGAATGCGCGAAGAGCTGGACTTCTGGGGGCTTGATGCCGCGGATTTCGCCGGCCAGGCAACCGACATGCGGGCGGCCCTGCAACGACGCAAGCGCGAGCTGGGCGCCGAAAAGGGCTATGATTTCGGCCGCTTCAGCGATGACCAGCTGACCGATCACTATCACTACTCCATCTTCCCCAACCTTTCGCTCAGCCTGAAGCCCGATGGCTGCATCTTCCTGCGCGCCAGCCCGCACCCCGATGATCCGGCCAAATGCCTGTTCGACATGTGGTATTTCACCCTGTTTCCCGAAGGCGTCACCGAATATCACTCACACACGATGGATGAGATGGTGTCGGTGGATGCACAGGTTCCGCATGTCACCGGCATCTGGCCGGAGGTGTCCTGCGGCCCGGCGATTGATCAGGATGTCCGCATCTGGAACGCCCAGCAAAAGGGGCTTTCCTCGCGCGGCTATCGCGGCGGCTATCTGGCCTGGCAGGAAAGGCGCGTGCGCTATCTGCATCAAACGCTCGATCGCTGGCTCGATGCTTCGTAAGTTTCGCGCGAGGGGCTAGCTGGCACCTGCCGCCTTGTGGCAAGAGGGTGTTTATGCTTGCCCCTCGATCCCGAAGCGAATCCGCATGTCCAGCCTGACGACCGACACGCGCGCCGAAACCGTGGCGGCGCTGGAAGCCATCGATGACCGGCTGCGCTGGCTTTCGTCCTGGACAGTGTACAACGCCAACCATTTGCGCCCCAAGCGCGACGGCATGAAGGTGGGCGGGCATCAGGCCAGCTGCGCCTCGATGACAGCAATCATGGCCGCGCTCTATTTTCATGCGCTACGGCCGCAGGACAAGGTGGCGGTGAAGCCGCACGCCGGCCCCGTGCTGCAGGCGATCCACTATCTGCTGGGGCAGCAATCGCTGGAGCAGCTGCAACGCTTCCGTGGGCTGGACGGCGCGCAAAGCTATCCCAGCCGCACCAAGGACCGGATCCCGGTCGATTTTTCCACCGGCTCGGTCGGGCTGGGCGTTGCCATCACGGCTTTTTCCAGCCTGGTGCAGGACTATCTGATTGCGCATGGCCACCTCGCCGAAGCGGACGCCGGCCGAATGATAGCCCTGATGGGTGATGCCGAGCTGGACGAAGGCAATATCTACGAATGCCTGATCGAAGGCTACAAGCACGATATCCGCAACTGCTGGTGGGTGGTGGACTATAACCGTCAGTCGCTGGACAGCACGACGGCCGACCGCATGTTCCGCCGCTTCGATGATATTTTTGAAACCTGCGGCTGGCGCGTCATCACTCTGAAGCACGGCAAGCGCCAGCTGGCGGCCTTCGCAAGGCCCGGCGGGCGATCGCTGGAACAATGGATCGAAACCTGCCCCAATGCCGAATTTGCAGTGCTCACCTATCAGGGCGGAGCCGCATGGCGGCAGCGATTGCTGGCCGATATCGGTGCCAAGCCGCATGTGAAGACGCTGCTGGAAAGCTTCGACGATGCGGCGCTGGCTGACCTGATGACCAATCTTGGCGGCCATTGCGTCGAGACATTGATCGATGCCTTCGACAGCGCACAGGACAGCCGGCCAACCCTGTTCATCGCCTACACGGTGAAAGGGCAAGGCCTGCCTCTGGCGGGCCATAAGGACAATCATTCCGGGATGATGAACCCGGCGCAGATCGATCAGCTGCGGCAAAGCATGGGGATTGCCGAAGGGGCGGAATGGGAGCCGTTCGGTGGCCTTGGAAACAATCAAGCCGCGAGGCTCAAGGCCTTCGTTGCGGCAAGCGTGCTGGCGCGCAAGCCAGCGGAACCGGATGCGCCGGCAATCCCGGTTGCGGATCGGCTTCCCGTGCCGCGCGGAGAGCAGCAATCCACCCAGGCGGCCTTCGGCAATGTGCTGCTGGAGCTGGCGAAATCCGATGCGCCACTGGCCAATCGGCTGGTCACCACGGCGCCGGATGTCACCCAGACGACAAACCTTGGAGCCTTCGTGAACCAGCGCGGGCTGTTTCGTCGCGCCGCCGTTGCCGATGCCTTCCGCGCCGCCAATATTCCCTCGGCGCAGAAATGGGCCGCAACCACCGCCGGCCAGCATGTCGAACTCGGCATTGCCGAAACCAATTTCTTCCTGATGCTCACATCTCTGGGCCTTGCCGCGCCGCACTTCGGCACACGCCTGCTGCCGGTGGGCACGGTCTATGATCCGTTCATCGCCCGCGGTCTCGATGCCCTGAACTATGGCTGCTACTCCGATTCCCGTTTCCTGCTGGTGGGAACGCCTTCCGGCCTCACCCTGGGGGCGGAAGGGGGTGCGCACCAATCCATCAACACCCCGCTTATCGGCATGGGGCAACCCAATCTCACCAGCTTCGAACCGGCCTTCGCCGATGAGGTGGCGCTGATGATGCGCTGGGCCTTTGCCCATATGCAGCAGCCTGCGGGCGGTTCGGTCTATCTCCGCCTCAGCACCCGCACGATCGCGCAACCGCAACGTCCGGATGCCACGTGGGAGGCCGACGCGCTGAAGGGCGCCTATTGGTTGCACAAGCCATCCAGCCCCGCCGATGCCGCCATTGTCTTCAGCGGCGCGATTGCGCCCGAGGCAATTGCGGCACATGCCCAACTGGTGGAAGACATGCCCGGCCTTGGCCTGCTGAATGTCACCTCACCTGATCTGTTGCACCGTGACTGGTCGGCCAGCATGGCCGGGCGCTGGAATGGCGGTCCGGCCAGCCCGAGCCATATCGAAAGCCTGCTGTCGGAACTGGCGCCTGGTGCCGGGCTGGTGACCGTGATCGATGGCTCTCCGGGTGCTCTTTCGTGGCTGGGCGGCGTCTGCGGGATGCGGGTCTCGCCTCTCGGCGTGGATCGCTTCGGCCAGACCGGCGATCTGCCAGACCTTTATCGGCGCTACCGGCTGGACTCCGATGCCATCATCGAAGCCATGGCCGAGCTACTGGCCGGAGGCGGGCCAGCTTGCAACGGCATGCAAACCGGTCGATAGTCTGGATCATGGAAGCACTAACAGGCTGGCTCGGCGGATTTTACATGCCGATGAAGGCGGCCCACGCCACCGTCACCTTCTTCTGGATCGCCGGCCTGTTCATGCTGCCGCGCTACCTTGCCTATCAGGCGCAGGAAGCACCCGGCTCGGAGCAGGATCGAAAATGGGCCGAGCGCACGGGGAAGTTGCGCACGATCATCCTGACGCCATCTCTCGTGGCAGTCTGGCTGCTGGGGCTGATGGTGGCCACCAGCTACGGCATGGCAGGTGCGGGGTGGATTCACACCAAGATCGCGCTGGCAGTGCTGCTCAGCGGCTATCATGGCTGGATGGTCGGCGTGTCGCGCAAGATGGCGACAGGCGCGCGCCCGCTTTCGGAAAAATCGCTGCGGCGGTGGAACGAAGTGCCGGCGCTGGCTACCATCCTGTTCGTGTTCCTAGCGATCCTCAAGCCCTTTTGACGGCCCGGCCATAACGCCGCTGGTCAAAATCGCAGCCGCCTTCGGTCTTGCACTTTGCCACGGCTTCCACCAATCACATTGGCCATGTCCGTCCTGAACCTCTCCGCCGATACCGAGCGTCACGCCCCCACAAGGCTGGCCGAACCCGATAGCTTCGTTGACGCCCGCGCGGTGTTCGGCGTGGACATCGACATGCAGGTGCCCGCCTTCTCGGTGCCCGATGAGCGCGTGCCCGATCGCGACGATACCTATGTGTTCGATCCGGAAACCACGCTCGCCATCCTCGCCGGCTTCACCTTCAACCGCCGGGTGATGATCCAGGGCTATCATGGCACGGGCAAATCGACGCATATCGAGCAGGTCGCCGCCCGCCTGAACTGGCCGTGCATCCGCATCAACCTGGACAGCCACATCAGCCGTATCGATCTTGTCGGCAAGGATGCGATCGTGCTGCGTGACGGCAAGCAGGTGACCGAGTTCCGCGAAGGCCTGCTCCCGTGGGCGCTGCAAACGCCAACCGCACTGGTGTTTGACGAATATGATGCCGGCCGGCCTGACGTCATGTTTGTTATCCAGCGCGTGCTGGAAGTGGAAGGCAAGCTCACCCTGCTGGATCAAAACCGGGTGATCCGGCCGAACCCGTGGTTCCGGCTGTTTGCCACGGCCAACACGGTTGGTCTTGGCGATACGTCCGGCCTGTATCACGGCACCCAGCAGATCAACCAGGGCCAGATGGACCGCTGGAATATCGTGACCACGCTGAACTATCTGCCGGCAGAAACCGAGGCGTCGATCATCGCCGCCAAATGCCCGCAAACCGATCCGAAAACGGTGGCAGCGATGGTGAAGGTGGCAGAGATGACCCGCAATGGCTTCATCGCCGGCGATATTTCCACCGTGATGTCGCCGCGCACGGTGATCACCTGGGCGCAGAATGCCGATATTTTCAAGAACCTCGGCTTCGCTTTCCGGGTCAGCTTCCTCAATCGCTGCGATGAAGCCGAACGCGGCATCGTGGCCGAATATTATCAGCGGGTGTTCGGCGAGGAACTGCCCGAAAGCATCGTTTCAAAGGCCCGGCGTTAGCCTTCAGGCTCCAAGGTCAGCGTCCAGCGCGCCGGCCCCGGCAGGAACGGGGTTGGTTTGCCTTGCACCCAGTCGGTATGCCCGCCGAGATAGTAGGGCGCCAGCGGGTTGCCGCTCTGCCCGCCGGGCATGTGGAACAGGCCTTCCGCCTCGTGCCCCGGTGAAACGGCAAAGCGTTCGGATGCGCCGAAACCGGGGGCTTGGGCGCGCACCGTGGCGCGGTCTCCCGGAACCGCAACATCGCGCGGATTGACGATCCAGCCGAGCGGCTTGATGGCTGCGGCCAGCGGGTGCGAAACGCCGGCCCGCCCATTTTCGCCCCACACATGCCGCTCCAGCGGCCCCTTCACATCATCGGCGGTAGCGGCCAGGGCTGCATCGATCAGCGCGTTCCAGCTTTTGTGTCCGGCAGGCACAAGCCCTGCGGGACGTGCCTGCATGAGGCGCCGCACCGTGCCTTCGGCCTGCCCCGGAATGAAGCTGCGCCGGCCGGACGCCTTGTCCGGCTTGCCCAGATACCCTGCATAGGTCTGCTCTACGATTTCGCGGCGAAACCGGTCGATCAGGCGATACCCCACCGCTTCGGGAACCGCGCGTTCGCCCCAATCGCGCACAAACGGGATCATCGGTGCCAGCCGCGGATCATCAGCGCGCTTCTGCAACTCGGCCAGCAGCGCTTGCTGCCAGAAACGGTTGCGAACCGAAACATCATCCAGCTGGATGGCTAGAAAATCGCGCGGTGCGAACTGCTCGCGCGCCAGCAGCCGATCGCGGATGCGGCCCGCACGCGCGCCCGCATCATAGCCGCCGTCACCCAGCTTCGCATAGGCATCGCCGCCCATCACCCGGCTGTTCGCGGTCCAGATCCGGGCATTTGCGGGATTGATCACCGCGGGCGTCTCCTCCGGTGACAGGTCGCCTGCCCACCCTTTCGTGCCATCGGCAAAGCTCACGGCATCCTGCCCGCTGAAGCCGAAGCGCCTGGGCACCCGCCCGATGATGGTCCAGCCGATGTTCCCGGCACCATCGCCAACGGTCAGATTTTGCTGCGGGATGGCGGATTTCTGGCCGATGGCGATGGCCTCGGCAACGGATGCCGCGCGTTCCATTTCCAGCGCTGCGCCCAGCCGGATCGCGCGCGCGTCATGCGCGGTCCAGCGCATGGCCAGCGTCCGGCCAAAGGCATCCTTGCCGACAATCGGCCCCCAGAGGGTTTCTTCCACCACCAGCGGGCTGCAATCGGCCCGGACACACAGCGATTCCTCTATCCGCTCGACCACGCGTTCGCCCTCGGGGGTGCGATAGTGCCCCGGTTTCCCCGGCACCCAATCGATTACCACCGCATCCGCCGTGTCGATATAGCTGTTGGTATAACCCCAGGCGACCTTGCCGTTGCTGCCCGCCACGAGGAAAGGCGTGCCGGGCAGGGTCACGCCGGTTGCGTCGACCGGCAATTCGGCGGAGGTCGCCGCCGGCTTCACAATCAGCCGCGCCCGATACCAGATCGAAGGCACATTCAGCCCCAGATGCATGTCGTTGGCCACCAGCGCCGCGCCATTGGCCGTCAGCCTGCCGCCCACGGCCCAATTGTTGGAACCAACCATCTCCGGCAGCCGCACATCCACCGCAGCGGCGGGAATCGGCGGCCCCTGCATCGGCGCCAGCGTAGTCGGCATCGGTGCCTCTGGCAGCACCGAGCCATCCAGCGGCGCATCCAGCTCGGTGCCGAGGGGAAACAGCAGGTCGGCCAGCGCAACGCCGCCCTTGCGCATTGCCAGCGCCCGATCCATCTCGCGCTGCGGCACCGCGGGTTGCAGGTTCAGATACATGGCGAAAACCGCCAGAACCGTATCTTCCGGCAGCCAGGGTTCAGGCGTGCTGCGGGTGATCGCATATTCATAAGGGGCGCCTGCGAGTTCGGCGCTGCCGCGCCGCACCCCCGCCACATAGGCCGACAGAAGCGCCTTTTCTGCCGGGTCCATGGCTGCCACCATCGCCTGTGCCCGGGCGCGGAAGCGGTGCACGCGGATGCGCCGGTCGATCGCTTCCGTCGCCGATCCCGACAATTCCGAAAGTTCGCCCGCCGCCAGCCTTCGCAACGTGTCCATCTGGAAAAGCCGCTCCTGCGCATGCAGCCAACCAAGTGCAAAGGCGAGATCGTGGCGGGTACTGGCGGTCAGCGTCGGCACGCCATCGGCATCCCGCACGATGCGCACAGGTGCCTGCAAGCCCGCAACCTGGATGCTGCCTTCCAGCAAGGGTCGGCTGCGCTGCATGCTCCACCACAGCCAGCCCGCTGCGAGCAGCGCCAGCAGCACGGCGGCCAGAAGCAGCCACTTCAGTATGCCAAGGATTTTGCCCGCCGCTGTTCGCGCTTGTGCCATGTGCCCCGCAACCTCCCTTTTGCTCCCGCTAAGGCCCGTTGCCCAGGCATTCAAGCGGTCATCCTACTGTTGCAGTCTGGTTACAGTCATGCGGCAAAGGCTCTGCATGCGTTAACCATACACTTTCCCGGTGAAACCGAGCGGGTGTAAATACCGCCCATAAAGGTTCTGGGGAGAAGCTTGCCATGTCTGCCAATGCGTTCCGTTATCTCGCTGCTGCCGCCATTGCTGCTCTCGCCACCTCGGGCATGGCGCAGTCCAACCTCGAATCAGAGGCCGGTGGAGACATCATCGTGACCGCCACCAAGCGCGATCTCGCGCTGCAGGATGTGCCCTTTTCGATCAATGCGCAGACGGAGGCGATGCTGCAACGATCGGGCGCGACCACGATCGAGGATGTGTCGCGCAGTGTGGCCGGGCTTTCCATCCAGAATCTGGGGCCGGGGCAGAGCCAGGTTTCGGTGCGCGGCGTATCGGCCGGGCAGATCGTGCGCGATCAGCCGGGGGTGAAAGAGCAGGTCGGCTTCTATCTCGACGAATCGGTCATTTCGCTCTCGCTGTTCACGCCGGATCTCGATCTGTTCGATCTGAACCGCGTGGAAACCCTGCGTGGGCCGCAGGGAACATTGTTCGGCTCCGGGTCGGTGGGCGGCACCATCCGTTACATCACCAACCAGCCAACCACGGATCGGGTTGAAGGCACGATCGAGGGCAATCTCAATCTGATCGACGGCGGCTCTGTCGGCGGGCATTTGAAGGCGGCGGTGAATGTTCCGCTGTCCGACAAGGTCGCGGTGCGCGCGGTCGGCTATTTCACCCAGTTCGGCGGCTTCATCGACGCGCTGGGCGAAAACGGCCAGGTCCGCGAGAATGTGAACGACGGCTGGCGGCTCGGCGGTCGGCTGGCGGTGGCCTTCACCCCCACCGAGGATATCACCATCACCCCGCGCATCGTCTATCAGGAGGTGCGCGCCAACGGCTTCAACCGGCAGGAAATCTTCAACCTTTTCGCCAATCCCAACACCACCACCCGGCCGCCGATCCAGCTCCAGGAACGGCAGCAATATCTGCTGCTGCGCGAGCGTTTCACCGATGATTTCCTGCTGGCGGATCTGAATGTCAGCATCGGTCTTGGCGCCGTTACGCTCACCTCGGTCACCAGCTATGTCGATCGCGATATCGTGGTCGGCCGCGATGCCTCGGCGCTCACCGGTTCGGTATCGGTCGATCTTGGCTATCCGAACGCCGCCGTGCTGCTGCCGTCCAACCTTGTGGATAGCACCAAGGTGCAGCAGTTCACTCAGGAAGTGCGGCTGTCATCCAACACTGATGGCCCGTTCCAGTGGCTGATCGGCGGATTCTATTCCGATGTCGATCGCGGCTACACCCAGCGCCTGCCCACCCCCGGCTATGATGCCTTCACCGACGCCGTGCTGGGCGCCGGCACCTCGGCGGCGGTGGCCAATGGCTTCCCGGCGGACTCGCCCTACAATTCGGATATCCCATACAAGATCAAGCAGAAGGCGCTGTTCGGCGAAGCCAGCTATGCGTTCGGAACGCTGACGGCAACCGCTGGCCTGCGCTGGTATGATTTCTCCGAAACCCGCACGTTCAAGTCGGGCGGGCTGTTCGCCAATGGCGACAATGCGCTGGATGAAACCCAGTCCGACGGCTTTACGCCGCGATTCCTGCTGTCGTGGAAGGCAAGCGAGGATGTCACCGTCAACGCGCAGGCCTCCAAGGGCTTCCGCCTCGGTGGGGTGAATGATCCGCTCAACCTGCCGCTCTGCACGCCGCAGGACGAGGACATTTTCGGCGGTTTCCAGAATTATGATGATGAAACGCTGTGGAACTATGAGGCGGGCGTGAAGGCCCGCAGCGGCATGTTCACCCTGAATGCCGCCGGATTCTACACCGACATCCGCAATCTGCAGGTTACGCTGGATGCCGGCAGCTGTTCGTCGCGCGTGGTGTTCAACGTGCCCAAGGCGCACTCGGTCGGCGTTGAGTTCGAGCTGGGCATGAACCCGGGCGCCGGATTCGATTTCTCGGTTGCCGGCAGTTGGGTGGAGGCGCGCTTCGATTCGACCGTTGTCGATGGCACCGGCGCGGTGCTGGCCGGTATCCGCGAAGGCAATCGCCTGCCATCGGTGCCGGAGTTCCAGATTGCCGCCACCGCCGGCTATACCGCGCGCCTGTCCGAGCGGGCCGAAGCATTGTTCACCGCCAGCTTTCAGCATGTCGGCTCGCGCTACACCCAGCCAAGCGATCAGGAGAACAACCCGCGCACCTTCGTATCGGGCCTGCCCTTCGGCGGAGCCACCGGCATGGTTGGAACAACGGTGGATCTGAAGCTGCCGTCTTACAATCTGGTCAACATTTCCGCCGGCGTCCGGCTGGACAGCGGCACCGACGTGTCCGTTTACGCCAACAATCTGTTTGACGAGAATCCCCTGCTGTCGTTCGATCGGGAACGCGGCGGGCGGGCACGGCTGGGCTTTTCGATCGGCCAGCCACGCACCTTTGGCGTCACGGTGCGCCAACGCTTCTGATCGGCATGCGCGGGGCGGGTTGCCGCACCCGCCCTCTCAGCATTGCCTGTCTGGTATCGCCGGCCGAACCAATGCTAGAGCCAGTGCATGGCCGAACCCAATCCCCTTGAAGATTTCCGTCAGGCTCTGGCTGCCGGCATGCGCGCCCTTGGCCGCCGCCCCGAGTTCGAGCTGAGCTACACGGCCGACAAGCCGGCGTGCCACGGCGATCAGGCGCGTGTGCCGCAGCCGGCGCGCAATCTGACCGGCGAGCAGGTCGCCGAAGCGCGCGGCTGGGCCGACAGCTTTGCCCTGAAGCGCCGGCTGCATGATGCGCGCGCGCATGCCGATGTGCCGGTTGCACCCGGCCTGGCGCGCGAACTTCTGAATGCCGCCGAACAGGCGCGGGTGGAAGCGGTTGGCGGCAGCGAGATGGCAGGTGTCGCGGTCAACCTACGCCGGATGACGGAAACGCGCATGCGCACCGACCCGATTGCCCGCGCCCGCACGCCCGACGAAGTGCCGCTGGCAACGGCTGTGGCTCTGATGGTGCGCGAACGGCTGACGGGCGAGGCACCGCCCGCAAGTGCTGCTGCCGGCGTAGACATGGTGCGCGCGCGGGTGGAAGAAGCCGCATCGGGGCATCTCGATGCGCTGGGCGCGCAACGGCACGATCAGGGTGCCTTTGCGGACGCGTTTGTGCGGGTGCTGGCCGATCTTGGCCTGGCCGACGATCCGGATTCCGAGCCGGAACAGGATGACGAGGCGGAAAGCGAAGAAGGCGAGCAGGAGCAGCAGGGCGAGGACGGCGAGGACGAACAGCAGAGCCAGAGTGCCGCGGACGACAGCGTGGAAACCCGCAGCGAAGAAGGCGACGGCAGCGAGGAAGGCGAATCGCGCGAAGTCGAAATGGAAACCGATACGGTTTCAGATGCCGAACTGGGTGACGACGGTGACGAGGGCATGGTGCCCTGGCGGCCGAACCTGCCGGAATCGAAACTGCCAAGCGACTTTGCCTATCGGCCATGGACGACCGAGTTCGACGAAGTGGTGACGGCGGAAGACCTGTGCGACGCGGATGAGCTCACCCGGCTGCGCGGCTATCTGGACCAGCAGCTGGTGACCTTGCAGAGCGCGGTCACCAAGCTGGCCAACCGGTTGCAGCGGCGCTTGATGGCGCAGCAGAACCGCGCCTGGGACTTCGATCAGGAAGAGGGGATGCTTGATCCGGCGCGGCTGACCCGCGTGGTCGTCGCACCGGAACATGCGCTGAGCTACAAGGTGGAGCGGGATACCGATTTCCGCGATACGGTGGTCACGCTGCTGATCGACAACAGCGGATCGATGCGCGGGCGGCCGATCTCGATTGCTGCCATCTCCGCCGATATTCTGGCGCGCACGCTGGAGCGGTGTCAGGTGAAAACAGAGATTCTCGGCTTCACCACGCGCGCCTGGAAGGGCGGGCAGAGCCGGGAGAAGTGGCTGGCCGGCGGAAGGCCGGGCAAGCCGGGCCGGCTGAATGATCTGCGCCACATCATCTACAAGCCGGCCGATGCCCCCTGGCGGCGGGCGCGCAAGAACCTGGGCCTGATGATGCGCGAGGGGCTGCTGAAAGAGAATATCGACGGCGAGGCGCTGCTTTGGGCGCACACGCGGCTGATGGCGCGGCGGGAAGACCGGCGCATCCTGATGGTGATCTCGGATGGCGCGCCGGTGGACGATTCAACGCTGTCGGTGAACAGCGGCAATTATCTGGAGCGCCACCTGCGGCAGGTGATCGGCTGGATCGAGGCACGCTCGCCGGTGGAGCTGATCGCCATCGGCATCGGCCATGATGTGACGCGCTATTACCGCCGTGCGGTGACGATCATGGACGCCGAGCAGCTGGGTGGCGCGATGGTGGACCAGCTCGCCACATTGTTCGACGAGGCGGGCAAGACCGGGCGCTGAGCTATCCCTGCTGGCTGACAAGTGCCAGGATCTTGCCGCCATAGCGGTCCAGCTTTGCAGCACCCATGCCCGGAACGGCGGATAGCGCCGACCGGGATGCCGGGCGACGGGCGGCGATCTCGCGCAGCACACTGTCGTGCAGGATCACATAGGCGGGCACCGCGTCTTCGCGGGCCTGTTCTCGGCGCCAGATGCGCAAAGCCTCGAACAGCGGTTCATCCGGGCCGGATATGGGCGCAGCCGCGGGTCCGCTGCGGGTGCGGGCCGGTTTTCGCGGTTCCCAGTCATCCTGCCGAACGGCCACGGTGGATTGGCCCTTCAGGATATCGCGCGCACTGGCCCCCAGGCGCAAACCGCCATGGTCGGGATCGCGGCTCAGCGCGCCGTCCGCCTCCAGTTTCCGGCCAAGCCGCATCCATTGTGCTTCGGCCAGTTCGCCGCCGATGCCGAACACGGAAAGCCGGTCGTGGCCATGTTTTGCGACCCGCTCGTCTTGCGCGCCGCGCAGGACGCGCGCCACATGCTGGAGCCCGAACATCTGCCCGGTGCGATAGACGGCCGACAGCAGCTTGCGCGCCGGCTCGGTCACGTCATGGACGCTGGGCGCCTTCAGGCAATTGTCACAGTTTCCGCAGGGAGCGGGTTCGGGTTCGCCGAAATGGGTGAGCAGCGGGATGCGGCGGCAGCCAAGCGTTTCGGCGAAGCCCACCAGCCGGTCCAGCATGCGATGCTCGTGGTGCTTGCGCTCCACCTCCGCTTCGCCCTCGTCGATCCGCTGGCGCGCGCGGACCACATCGCCGGCGCCCCAGAGCATGTGCGCGGTTGCCGGTTCGCCGTCGCGCCCGGCGCGGCCGGTTTCCTGATAATAGGCCTCGATGGATTTCGGCAGGCCGAGGTGCGCCACGAAACGAACATCCGGCTTGTCGATGCCCATCCCGAAGGCGATGGTGGCGGCCATCACCATATCGTCGGCTTCCTGGAAGGCGCGCTGGTTGCGGGCACGATCATCGCCCGACAGGCCGGCGTGATAGGCCCGCGCGCTGGCGCCGCCGGCGGCCAGCATGGCGGCGGTGCGTTCCGTTTCCGAGCGGGTCTGGCAATAGACGATGCCGGATTGCCCGGCGTGAGACTTCACGAGCGCCAGCAGCTGGCCGTCGCCGGGGCGCTTCTGCGCCACTTCATAGCGTATGTTGGGCCGATCAAAGCCGGCGACCCGCAAGCGGTTGGTGGCGATGCCGAGCTGGGCGCAGATATCGGCCTGGGTGGCCGCATCGGCGGTCGCCGTCAGCGCCATGCGCGGCACGCCCGGCAGCCGGTCTGCCAGGGCTTTCAACTTGCGGTAATCCGGACGGAAATCATGCCCCCACTGGCTGACGCAGTGCGCTTCATCGATGGCCAGAACGGCAACCGGCGCCGACTGCACCAGATCGTGAAAGCCCGGCGTGTTGGCGCGTTCCGGGGCGACATACAGCAGATCGAGCGATCCATCCCGGAAGGCGCGCATCGTGTCTGCGGCATCCATCGACTGGCTGTTGAGTGCCGCCGCGCGTACCCCGGCCAGCTTCAGCGCCCGCACCTGATCGGTCATCAGCGCGATCAGCGGCGAAATGACTATGCCGCAGCCGGGCCGGGCCAGAGCCGGGATCTGGTAGCAGATGGATTTGCCGGCACCGGTCGGCATGATCAGCACCACATCCTGTCCGCGGCAAACATCCTCCACCACCTCTTGCTGGATGCCGCGAAAGGCGGGGAATCCGAAGACGCGGTGAAGGATGTCGGCAGGGGCTTGGAGCATGAAGCCCCTTAGAGCAGGATGTCTGCTGCAAGGAAGGCAAAGAAGAAGCCGGTGGCCCAGACCAGCGCCGAAATTGCCAGCATCACCCCGCTGATCCTGCGCAGCCGGGCACAGGCCTTCGCCTGCTGCGGATCGATCGGGCAGGGCAGGAAACGCGCCCTGCGATGCAGCAGGGCAGCCGCCGCCAGCATCAACCCCGACCCGGCGAACAGCCAGACCTTGTATTTCGACAACGCCACCAGCCAGGGGGCGGCGCTGACGAATCCGGCCAGGCTGGCCCCGAGGCCCAGTGTGACCAGCAAGGCCGGCAGCGCACAGCAGAGCAGGGTGCTGGTGCTGGCGAACAGGCTGAGCGTGGGGGCTGCGGTATCCCGCCATCCCATGCTGCGGTTCATGACAGGGGCTTCCGCTCGATGCCGGTGACGGCATAGCCGGAATCGACAATCAGCTTGGTGAGCGTGGGATCGTCCAGCTTTGCATCGGCCTTCAGGCGAAGGTGCACTTCGCCCTTGTCCAGATCGACATGCACGCCGGACACATCGGGCCGTTTTTTCATGGTCGCCTCGATCGAGCGGGCGCAGAAGTCGCAAACGAGGCCATTGACCTTGACCGTTACGCTTTCGGCACCGGCTGCAAAGGTGGCCGACGCAAGTGCGAGGGATGCGGCGAAAGCGAGGATTTTCAGGGATTTCATGGGATGTCCTTTCAGAAACGAAGGGTGGAGTTGAGGATCAGGCCGCCGCGATCGGTCAGCCCGGCCTCCAGCAGCAGGGTGCGATAAAAGATGCGGGCAACCAGCGCCGGCTGCACGCGATCACGGCTGCCGGAATCCCGCATCACCTGGCCGAACAGCCACAGATGCACATCGCCATAGGCCCCGGCATAGGGTGCCCAGCCGATCCGGGCCATCTGCATGTCTGCGGTTTCGATGCTGTCTGCATGGGTGAGGCGCGCCATGCCCATCAGCATCACGCGGCGATTCTCCCAATCCGCCTGCACCTCGGCGAATCCGGCGGGCCGCACCGGACCACCATCTTCCCAGGCGCCGCCGGCGAGGCCGGCGAAGTAGAGATTGGCCTGCGCACCGGGCATATTCCAGCGCTTGGCAAGCCAGGTGGCCTGGGCGCCGGCCATGGTCCATTCGGCTTCGCGCATCCGGGTGATGCGGGCGCCGGCCGACCAGTGGCGGTTCGGGGTATAGTGCAGCAGGGCCGATCCCATCATGGGATCCAGCTCGCCGATGGCGGTCCAGCCGCCGGGCCAGGACACCGGGCGCGTATGCCCGACGCCTGCCGACAGCAGGGCAATGGCCGCGAATGCGGCCTTGGAAAGATTCATGGAAGCTTCCTTGACTCGAGACAGAGACGGCCTGCCGGATGGCGGGCCGATGGTTCGGGTCAGGCTTTGGGAGGTCGCTCGGAGGCGATGGTGAGCGTGTTCGCCGGATCTGCCATCAGGGGCGTTTTCTGAGTCGTGCGCTGAAATATGGCGGCGTATTGCGGCGGCAAGGCAAAGAAGGCCGCGACGGCGGTGCATTGCCCGTAGCATCCGTCTGGGCAGCAATCGGCTTTGCCGGGATTGGCTGGCGCATTCGAATCATCGTGGCAAGCCGACGCCATGCTGGGCGCATCGGCCCCGGTTGCAGCGTTCATGGCCGGCATTGCCGGATGTGATGTGGCCATGGCGGGTGCGTGGCTGGTTGCCAGCAGCAGGGCAAGGATTGCCAGCAAAGTGCGCCAGATAGACATTGCATGACAATAGCGCGAACCGCGCCTTCAGGCAAATATCCGGCATTCGGATGTGAATGTTCACAGGAATCGGACTTTTCTTTCCGATTTGCGCGGATGGGCCATTTTTGTCGGAAATTTTTACACTGGCGAAAATGGGCCAAATTTTTGTTGCGGAATTACAATGTCTTGAAAACGGCGTTGGATTGGCATGATTCTTGAATGTCATGTTGGCGAGGGTGGCGGCTATTTAGCCTTGCTGCTCCGCAACATGGAGGAAAAATCATGAACCTTTTTACCAAATCCCTGCTGCTCGGCGTGGCCGTGCTGGGGCTTTCGTCGGCTGCGAGCGCGCAGGCGATCATCGACAATGGCACCATCCAGCTGGGTGTCGATTCGCTCGGCCAGCTCAACATTCCGGGCTATTTGAGTGCCGGCGGGACCTTTGAAGTTGGTCTGCGCGACCTGCGCACCGGCTATGAGTCGACTGCTCCGGGTTGCCTGTGCGAAGGCTGGGGCGTGGCCGACATCACGGCCGGCTTCTCCGGCTATGCCAACAACGACAGCGGCACCAGCGGGCTGAGTTTCGTGAGCTTCACGGTTGATGGTGCTGGAACCAATGCCAACTCGGTTGGCAGCACGGTGACGACCGTTTCGACCATTGCCGATGTGACCGGGGCGGCTGCGCTGGAAGTGACGCATGTCTATGCCGGCTCCAGCGAGGCCAATCTCTATCAGGTGGATGTCACCATCCGGAACCTCGGCAATGTGGCGACCGGCGACATCGTTTATCGCCGGGTGATGGACTGGGACATCGAGCCGACGCCGTTCAATGAATATTCGACCATTCAGGGAACCGCCGGCGCGGCCAATGTGCTGTTCGCCAGCAATGATGGCTTTGCGACATCCGACCCGCTCGCCGGTGCGAGCGATCTCGGCTTTGTGGGCGATTTCGTGGATGCCGGCCCGGCCGATCACGGCGCGCTGTTCGATCTGAAGTTCGATCCGATTGCTGCCGGTGAAAGCCTGACGCTGACCATCTTCTATGGCGCTGCGCCCACGGAGATCGCCGCGCTCAATTCGCTGAATGCGGTTGGGGCGGAAATCTATGCCCTTGGGCAACCGTCGACCGATCCGTTCGGTCGCGATCCTGCCAACTCGAACTTCATCTTCGGGTTCAAGGGCGTGGGTGGGGTGATCGTGAACCCGGGTGTGCCCGAGCCGGCGACCTGGGCGATGCTGATCACCGGTTTCGGCCTGGTTGGCTTTGCCGCCCGCCGTCGCCGCGACACGAGCAGCGTTTCGGCCTGATCTTTCAAGCCGAACGGTTTGGGAGGGCCGCCCCGGCAACGGGGCGGCCTTTCTGATTCCGGCTGCCTGCGCTATGCGGCGGGCATGACATTGGTGCAGCAGATCGATCGGGGGGACGGTGTTTCGATCGCCTGCTGCTTGCAGCCGGGCGATGGGCCGACGCTGGTGTTTCTGCCGGGCTATATGTCGGACATGCAGGGCACCAAGGCACTGGCGCTGGAGGCGTGGGCGGGGCGCACGGGCCGTGCATCGCTGCGGCTGGACTATAGCGGTTGCGGGCAATCGGGCGGGCGCTTCGAGGATGGTAGCATCCGGCGCTGGGCGGCCGACGCGCAGGCAGCAATCGAAGCGGTGGCGCCGGGGCCGTTGCTGCTAATCGGGTCTTCGATGGGGGGCTGGATCATGCTGCATCTGGCGCTGGCGCTGGGCGAAAGGGTGCAGGCGCTGGTGGGGATTGCCGCAGCGCCGGACTTCACCCGCTGGGGGCTGGCGCTGGATGCCGATGAGGTGGAGCGGCTGGCGCACAGTGGCTTTGTGAGCCGGGCCAGCGGCTATGGGCCGGAGCCGTACCGCTATTGCCGGGCGCTGCTGGAGGATGCCGAGGGCGCCTGCCTGCTGGACGCGGAGATTGCGATCGATTGCCCGGTGCGGCTGTTGCACGGCCAGCTTGACGCCGATGTGCCGTTTGACATTTCGGTGCGGCTGGCGTCCCGGCTGCGTTCGGCGGATGTTCAGACGATCTTGATCAAGAGCGGGGATCATCGGCTTTCAATGCCGGACGATCTTGGCCTGCTGTTCCGCACTCTGGAAGGATTGCTTGCCCCATGAAGATGCCTTTCGCGCTTGTCGCATTGCTGATGGCCGGCCCGCTTTGGGCGCAGGGGCCGGATTCCACGCTGGACAAGCGCCGCTATGAGGGATGCGTGAACGCCATTCCGACCGATGCGGCCAAGGCGGAGCAGTTTGCCGTGCAGTGGCGAGCCGAGGGCGGCGGGCTGCCGGCACGGCATTGCCAGGCGCTGGCGCAGCTGCACCAGGAGCGGTTTGCCGAGGCGGCGACCACATTGGCGCAGGCGGCGGCGGCCGCGGAGGCTGCGCGCTCGCCCTTTGCCGCCGATTTCTGGGGGCAGGCGGGCAATGCGGCCTTTCTGGCCGGAGACAGCAAGGCGGCGGTGGCGCATTTCGGCACGGCGATTGCCCAGGCCGGGGACTATTCGCCGAAGCGGACTGCGGCTTTGCATGTGGACCGGGCGCGCGGATTGACCGAGCTGGGCGATGTGGCCGGTGCGCGGGCCGATCTGGACAAGGCGCTGGCGCTGACCCCGGAGGATCCGATCGCGCTGGCGCTTTCGGCGGCGCTTGCCAGGCGCGAAGGGGATGCCGCGCGGGCGGCCACAGACATTGCGCGCGCTTCGGCGCTGGCGCCGTCCAACCCGGACGTGATGCTGGAGCAGGGCAATGTGGCCGCCGCTGCCGGCGATCTGGCGACGGCAAAACAGGTGTGGGCGATGGTGGTGCGGGCGGCCCCGCAGACGGCGGCGGCGCAGATCGCCGAGCGGGCACTGGCGGCTGCGAAATAGCCCGAAGGTTACGAAGGTTACGCCCAGAACGGGTATCCGAATTTTTGCATTTATTAAATATATTTGTTAATAAATGCTTTTATCCTATTGTTATTGATTGAATATTATTTCACGCTTTGGTTTTGCCGTCGAAGGCGGCGAGCAGGAAGGCATATTCCTCCGCAATCTCGCGCAAACTGTCGAATCGGCCGGATTTGCCGCCGTGGCCGGCGCCCATGTTGATCTTCAGCAGCAGCAGATTGGCGTCGGTTTTCAGGGCGCGCAGGCGGGCGGTCCACTTGGCCGGTTCCCAATAGGTGACGCGCGGATCGGACAGGCCGCCGGTGATCAGCATGGCGGGATAGGCCTGCGCGCGGGTGGCATCATAGGGCGACAGCTGCAGCAGCCGTTGGAACACCTCCGGGTCGGTGCGCGGATCGCCCCATTGCGGCCACTCGCCGGGCGTCAGGGGCAGGCTTTCATCGACCATGGTGTTGACGATATCGACAAAGGGCACATGCGCGACGATGGCGCGCCAGAGCCCTGGCTCCTGGTTGACCACCGCACCCATCAGCCAGCCGCCGGCCGAGCCGCCGCTGGCCGAGGTGAAGCCGGGGCGGCCGAAGCCCTGGCTGTGCAGATGGTGCGTTACGTCAAGAAAATCGTCAAAAGTGGTGCCGCGCTTCGCCAGCTTGCCATCGAGATACCATTGATAGCCGAGATCGTCGCCGCCGCGCACATGCGCGATGGCATAGGCGAAGCCGCGATCGAGCAGCGACAGGCGGGCGGTTGAGAAACCGGGCGGGATGGCGATGCCGTAGGAGCCATAGCCATAGACATGCAGCGGCTGGCTGCCGTCTTTCTTGTAGCCTTTCTTGTAAACCACCGAGACGGGCACCAGCGTGCCGTCGCGCGCGGGGGCCATCAGCCGTTCGGTGGCATAGAGCGAGGCATCATAGCCGGAGGGGATCGGCTGCACCTTGCGGGTGACGAGGTGATTTGCCGCGACATCATAATCGAAAACGGTGCGCGGGGTGACCATCGAGCTGTAGTCGAGGCGCAGCGCGGGCGCGTCGGCTTCGGCATTGGTGCCGATGGCGGCGGTGTAGCTGGCCTCCGGGAAGGCGATGCGGCGCTCGCTGCCATCGGGGAAGCGCAGGCGGATCTGATCGAGGCCGGCCACCCGCTCCTCGATGGCGAGATAGCGGGTGAAGGCGGTGAGTTCGGTGAGATAGACTTGCGCGGAGCCGGGGATGAGCGGTGCCCAGTCGCCGGGTGTCGAGACCGTGGCGGTGGCGATGCGGAAGTTCACATGATCGTCGTTGGTGAGCACATAGAGCGTGTCGCCGCTGGCATCGACGGAATAGCGGACGCCTTGCTTGCGCGGGCGGACGATGCGCGCCGGGGCGAGCGGGTCGGCGGCGTCGAGCAGCTGCTGCTCGCTGGTGTCGCTCTCGCTGCTGGTGACGACAATCCAGCGCCTGTCTTGCGTGGTTGATACGGAAAGCCAGTAGCTTGCGTCTTGTTCTTCATAGAGGAGCGCATCGCTTTCCGGCGCGGTTCCGAGGCGGTGGAGATAGAGCTTGTTGGGCCGCCATTCGGCCGAGGCGCGGGTCCACAACAGGGCCATCGAGTCGGCGGACCAGGCGACCGCGCCGATGCTTTCGGTGGTGATGGTTGCGCTGTCCTGACCGGTGGCGAGATCGCGGATCACCAGGGTGAAGCGTTCCTTGCCGTCGCTATCGTGGCTGTAGGCCAGCCGCCTGCCATCGGGGGAGACTGCGAAGGTGCCGAGGCGGAAATAGTCTTTGCCTTTGGCGAGCGCCGGCTCGGACAGCAGCAGCTGATCCGGGCCGCCGGAGCGGGGCTTGCGATACCAGTTGCGATATTGGCCGCCGGCTTCGAAGGCCCACCAGTAGAGCCATTCGCCATCCGGCCAGGGGACGCTGGACTCGTCCTCCTTGAGGCGGCCCTTCAGCTCCTGGAACAGGGTTTCGACCTGCGGGGCATGTTCGGCCATGCGCTGTTCGAAATAGGCGTTTTCGGCGTTCAGATAGGCGAGGATGTCCGGATCATTGACCTTGGGATAGGCCTTGTCCCGCAGCCAGGCATAGGGATCCTGCACGGTGATGCCGTGCAGGGTGAAGCGGTGATCGCCGACGGGCGCGACGGGAGGCCGGGGGTTGGTCATTCTGGCCTTTCCGTGGGTGCCGGGTGCCGGCGTTCTGGCGCGGCGGGCGCGCGATGGCAAGCGATCAGCGGCGGATGATGAGGAGGGCGGCAGCAATCAGCGCGGCGCCCAGCAGCTCCAGCGGGCCGAGCTGCTCGCCGAAGGCCAGCCAGCCGGCGGCGGCGCTGACCAGGGGTTGCAGCAGCAGGCCGATGCTGACGATGGCGGCCGGGAGGCGGCCGGTTGCGAACACCATCAGCCCCTGGCCCGCGAGCTGGCTGGAGATGGCGAGGGCGACCACCGGCTGCCAGTTTCCGGGCCAGAAGGCGGCCGGCTCGATGAGGGCGGCGGGCAGCAGCAGGATGGCCGACATGAGGGTGGACATGGCGAGCACGGTGCTGGTGCCGAGGGTATCGCGCAGGCGGATGATGGTGAGCAGGTAGCCGGTGTAAAAGGCGGCGGCGAGCAGGCTGAGCAGATCGCCAAGCAAATGCTCGGGCGACACCTGCGCCGAGGTGCCGAACAGCAGCAGCGCGCCGGCAAAGGCGAGCGCCAGCGCCCGCAAAGTGGCGGCGGCGGGCTTTTCGCCGCGCACGAAAATGGCCCAGCCGGCCAGCATGAAGGCGGTGGTGTTGGCGAACAGGGTGGCGTTGGCGGTGCTGGTGCGGACGATGCCGAGATGCCAGGCGGCGAGATCGGCGGCGAAGAAGCCCCCGGCAACGAAGGCGAGGCCCCAGGGCAGCTGCGCGAGCGACAGGGGCGGCGGGTCGCGGCGGCGGACCATGAGTGCGACCAGCAGCAGGACAGGGGTGGCGAGCGCCATGCGCCAGAAGGCGGAGGCGACCGGGCCGACATCCGCGAGGCGCACCAGCATCGGCCCGAAGGCGAGCAGGGCGGAGCCGAGCAGCAGGGCGACAAGCGGCCAGCGGGGCAGGGTGATGGGGTTGGTCACCCGAACCTCTGGATCAGCGGATTGGAAGCGGCTTCAGGCGAGGCCGGAGACGAAGGCGCGCAAATCGGCCAGCAGCAGCTCCGGCTCTTCGAGGCCGGCGAAATGGCCGCCGCGCGGCATCACGGTGTAGTGCTGCACATTGTAGCCGCGCTCAACCATGCTGCGCGGCGGGAAGGCAAGCAGGTCGTGCGGGAAGGCGGCGACGCCTGTGGGGATTTCGATGCGGCGGCCTTCGGGGATGCTGAAGCCGCCTTCCAGGAACATGCCGCGATAGACCCAGCTGGCCGACAGGAAGCTGCGGGTGGTGAGGTAGATCATGATGGTGGTGAGCAATGTGTCCATCGGGAAGGGCGGCTCCACCACCTTGCGTTCGGTGTGCGACCAGCCGCAGTATTTTTCCGCGAACCAGGCGGCGACGCCCATGGGTGAGTCCATCATGGCGAAGCCGAGCGATTGCGGCTTGGTGGCTTGCAGCATGAGATAGCCGGTTTCGGTCATGCGGGTGAAGCGGGCCTTGGCGAGCCAGGCCTGCTCGTCCGGCGCGTCTGCATGCATGTCGGCCGAGCGCAGGCCGTAGCCGTTCAGGTGAATGGCCTGCACGCGGCTGCTGTCGAGGCCGAGCCAGCCGCCGATGACGCTGCCCCAGTCACCGCCCTGGTAGACATAGCTTTGGTAGCCAAGCTCGCCCATCAGCCGATCATAGAGGCTTGCGATGGCGCGCGGGCCGAGCGGATTTTTCGGCTTGTCTGACCAGGCGTAGCCGGGGAGCGAGGGGGCGACGACGTGGAAGGCGGGGTGTGCCGGGCTTTCCGGCTCTGCCAGGCGGTCGATCAGCGTGTCGAACTCCAGCACCGATCCGGGCCAGCCGTGGGCGATGAGCAGCGGCCTGCCATCGCGGCGGGACGAGCGCTTGTGGATGCAATGCAGATGCAGCCCGCTTTCCACCGGCACGCGAAACTGTGGGTGGCGGTTCAGGCTGGCGACGGCGGCGGGCCAGTCATACTGATCGAGCCAGTGGGCGCGCAGCCGCTGCATATAGTCGCGGTTGGCGCCATGTCCCCAGCCGTGGTTTTCCGGTTCCTCGAAGAAGCGGAAGGCGGCGACGCGGTCGCGGATCCAGCGGACTTCGTCGGCATTTTCCGGGATCCGGAAGGCTTCGATGCTCATGCGGCGATGCTCGCTTTTTGTTCGCGCCGGAGGGCGGCGGCGGTTTTTTCGGCGATCATGATGGTGGGGGCGTTGGTGTTACCGGAGATCAGGAAGGGCATGATCGAGGCATCGACGACCATCAGGCCTTCGACGCCGTTGACATGGAGCGCGGTGTCGGTGACGGCTTCGGCGTCCGGCCCCATGCGGCAGGTGCCGACCGGGTGGTAGATGGTTTCCGCCCAGCCGCGCAAGCGATCGAGGACGGCGGGGCCTTGCACATCGGGGCCGGGCCAGACTTCGCCGGCATTGTAGGGGGCAAGCGCGGGCTGGCCGCCGATGGCGCGGGCGAGCTCGACGCCTTTCAGCAGGGTTGCCACGTCTTCGGGGGCGGAGAGATAGCGCGGGTCTATCGCCGGATGCGCGCCGGGATCGGCGGAGGCGAGGCGGATTTCGCCGCGGCTTTCGGGGCGCACCTGGCAGACATGCACCATATAGCCATGTTGCGGCGCCAGGCCGCCTTCGCCGTGCGCCTTGCCGAGCGCCGGGATGAAGTGCAGCTGGATATCGGGCGCTGCCAGGCCTTCGCGGGTGCTGATGAAGCCGCCGACGGCGGTGGGCATATAGCTGGCATTGCCTTCCTTGCGGACGATCCAGTCGATCGCGGCGCCCATTTTGGTGAGGAACTTGCTGTTGCCGTTCAAGGTGATGGGCTGGGTGCAGCGCCACTGGATGAGGACATCGAGATGATCTTGCAGATTCTGGCCGACCTGGGCGCGATCGGCGACCACGGCGATGCCGAGCGATTGCAGATGCGCGGCCGGGCCGATGCCGGAGAGCATCAGGAGTTGCGGCGAATTGATGGCCCCGCCCGAGAGGATGATGCGGCGGCCCATCACCTGCTGGCCGCCCGAATAGGCGACGCCGGTGGCGCGTTTGCCTTGGAACAGCACCCGTTCGGCCAGTGCACCGGTGAGGATTTTCAGATTCGGGCGGCGGCGGACTTCGGGGGTGAGATAGGCGCGGGCGGCGGACCAGCGCTGGCCGCCGGCGATAGTGCTGTCGTAGGCGCCGGCGCCTTCGAACTGCTCGCCGTTGAAATCGTTGCTGCGGGGGTGGCCGGCCTGGACGGCGGCTTCGATGAAGGCGTGGTTGAGCGGGTGCGGCAGGGCGCGGCGGGTGGTGGCCAGCGGGCCGCCGCTGCCGTGCCAGGCGCTGGCGCCGCGATCGGAATCCTCGGCCTTCAGGAAATAGGGCAGCACATCGGCCCAGCCCCAGCCAGTGCAGCCGACCTGCGCCCAGCGATCATAATCGGAGGCGTGGCCGCGGATATAGACCATGCCGTTGATCGAGGAGGAGCCGCCCAGCACCTTGCCGCGCGGCCAGTAAAGGCGGCGATTGTTCAGCTCCGCCTGCGGCGCGGTGAAATAGCCCCAGTTCATGGGATTGGCCTTTTCCGGCGGCAGCAGCTGGGCGAGGCCGGCGGGCATGTTGATCATCATGGCGCTGTCGTTGCCGCCGGCTTCCAGCAGGGCGACGCGGGTTTGCGGATCTTCGGACAGGCGGCCGGCCAGCGCGCAGCCGGCCGAGCCTGCGCCGACGATCACGAAATCGAAACTGTCTGCCATCTTGTCCTCCCGGCGTTTTGCCTATCGGTTTAGGCGAGCCGGGCAACGGCTGCCAGCCTGATTGATAGGGGGGTTTGCGTCTTTGCGTTGCCATCTTCGCCCGCTAGGGTTTGCGGCATGCGAACCCTTCCCCTGCTTCTGTTGCTTGCCGCCTGCACCGTGCAGACGCCTCCGCCCGCCCAGCGCGCGGCGCCGCTGACGCTGGACCTGGCCGCCGTTTTCGATTGCCTGCGCGAGAAGCGGCTGGCGCTGGTTTCCGCGCACCGCGGGCAGGCTGATCCTTCCAAGGCGGAGAATGCGCTTTCGAGCTTTGCCGAAACGCAGAAAGCCGGGCCGATCTTCATGGAGATGGATATCGGCCGCACGGCGGATGGCGAGCTGGTGCTGCTGCACGATGACACGCTGGACCGGACAACGACCGGGCAGGGGCGGCTTGACGCGCGGACGCTGGCCGAGCTGCAGGGGCTGGCCCTGAAGGATGCCGACGGGCGGCAGATTCGCGACAGCGTGCCGACGCTGGAGCAGGCGCTGGTGTGGGCGAAGCGCAACGGGGCGTTTCTGCAACTGGATGTGAAGCGCGGCACGCCGTTCGAGGCGGTGATTGGCGAAGTGCGGGCGATGGGGGTGCAGGACCGGGTGATTCTCATCACCTACAATCTGGCTGACGCCAAGCGAGTGATGGCGCTGGCGCCGGAGATGATGCTGTCGGCCAGCGGGCGGACGCCGGAGGAGACCGCGCAATTGCTGGCGATCGGGCTGAGCAATCCCCGGCTGCTGGGGTTTACCGGCGTGGGAGAGCCTGCGCCGGAGCTGATTGCGCGGATGGATGCGGCCGGCGTGGAGGCCATCACCGGAACATTGGGGGCCGCCGGGCGGCGGCTGGACGACCTTTACATGGCCGATGGCGACGGCGGCGAATATGCCGCGCTTGCGGCGCGCGGCACGGCGCTGATTGCCAGCGACCGGCCGCTGGATGCCTGGGCGGCGTTGCAGAAGGCCGGCCGCAGCGGCGAGATTTGCCTGACAGGAGAAACGCGATGAAGGCGATACGGTTCGAGACGGCCGGTGGGCCGGAGGTGCTGCAGCTGGTGGATGTGCAGGTGGGCGAACCCGCCGCGGGCGAAGCGCGGGTGCGGCATAGCGCCATCGGGGTGAATTATATCGACACCTATCACCGCAGCGGCCTGTATCCGCTGCCGCTGCCTTCGGGGCTGGGCGTGGAAGCGGCGGGCGTGGTGGAGGCAGTGGGCGAGGGCGTGACGCATGTGAGCGTGGGCGACCGGGTGATCTATTTCACCAATGCGCCGGGCGCCTATGCCACGCACCGGCTGATTGCCGCGCGCTGGCTGGTCAGGCTGCCGGACGCGGTTTCCGATGATGTGGCGGCGGCGGTGTGGCTGAAGGCATGCACGGTGGAGTTTCTGGTGGAGCGGTGCGCGCGGGTGCAGGCGGGCGATGCGGTGCTGGTACAGGCGGCCGCCGGCGGGGTGGGTGTGCTGCTGTGCCAGTGGTTGAAGGCGATCGGGGCGACGGTGATCGGCACGGTGGGATCCGATGACAAGGTGGCGACCGCGAAGGCGGCAGGCGCGGATCATGTGCTGGCCTATGCGGATGTGCCCGCCAAGGTGCGCGAGCTGACCGGCGGCGAGGGGGTTTCCTGCGTGATCGACGGGGTGGGCAAGAGCACGTTCATGGGATCGCTCGATTCGCTCAGGCGGCGCGGGCTGCACATCAGCTATGGCAATGCTTCGGGGCCGATCGGGCCGGTGGATTTCGGCATCCTGGCGATGAAGGGCTCGCTGTTTACGACGCGGCCGACGCTGTTTGACTATTATGCCGCCGACAGCGATTTCGCCGCCGGCAGCGCGCGGGTGCTGGCGATGCTGGCCGCCGGGTATATTGCCCCCACGATCGGCCAGAGCTTTGCGCTGGCCGATGCAGTGGACGCACACCGGGCGCTGGAAGGCCGGGCAACGGTGGGTTCGTCTTTGCTGCGCCCCTAACGTTCAGACGGTCAGCGTTTGTCGAGCGGCACGAAGGGCCGCTGCGGGGCGCCGGTGTAAAGCTGGCGGGGGCGGCCGATCTTCTGTTCGGGATCGCCGATCATTTCATTCCATTGCGCCACCCAGCCCACGGTGCGGGCGAGTGCGAACAGGGCGGTGAACATCGACGTTGGGAAACCGATCGCCGACAGGATGATGCCGGAATAGAAATCGACATTGGGGAAGAGTTTTTTCTCGATGAAATAGGGATCGTTAAGCGCCATCTCTTCGAGTTGCAGCGCCACATCGAAGATCGGATCGGTGACGTTCATTTCCTTGAACACTTCGCGCACGGTTTGCTGCATCACCGTGGCGCGCGGATCGTAATTTTTGTAGACCCGGTGACCGAATCCCATCAGGCGGAAACTGTCGTCCTTGTCTTTGGCGCGGGCGATATAGTGCGGGATTTTGTCTGGCGTGCCGATTTCGCGCAGCATGTTGAGCGCCGCTTCGTTGGCGCCGCCGTGCGCCGGGCCCCACAGGCAGGCGATTCCGGCTGCGATGCAGGCGAATGGATTGGCGCCCGATGAGCCGGCGAGGCGCACCGTGGAGGTGGATGCGTTCTGTTCGTGATCGGCGTGCAGGATGAAGATGCGGTCCAGAGCGCGTTCGACCACCGGATTGACCACATAGGGTTCGGCCGGGACGGCGAAGGTCATGCGCAGGAAATTGCCGGTGTAGCTGAGCGAATTGTCGGGATAGATGAAGGGCTGGCCGATGGAGTATTTATAGGCCAGCGCGGCAATCGTCGGCATCTTGGCAATCAGCCGGTGGCTGGCGATCATGCGCTGCTTGGGATCATCGATGTCGGTGGAATCGTGATAGAAAGCGCTGAGTGCGCCGACGACGCCGCACATGATGGCCATCGGGTGCGCGTCGCGGCGGAAGCCGCGGAAGAACTGCATCAGTTGCTCGTGCACCATGGTGTGCCGGCTGATGGTGTATTTGAAGGTTGCCAGCTCTTCGTGGGTGGGCAATTCGCCTTCGGTGAGCAGATAGGCGACTTCCATGAAGCTGGAATCGCGCGCCAGATCCTCGATCGAATAGCCACGGTGCAGCAGCACACCCTGATCGCCATCGATATAGGTGATGCCGGATTCGCAGGCTGCCGTGGAGGTGAAGCCGGGATCGAAGGTGAAGGCGCCGGTGCGCGCATAGAGCTTGCGGATATCCAGCACATCGGGACCGATGCTGCCTTCCAGCACGGCATAGTCCTGCGCCGGACCGCCGAGGGCCAGTGTTGCAGTCTTGGTCATGGCTTCACCTCGTTCGCTGCTTGCTGCACGGCATGAAAATGCCGGGCCTCAGTGTGCTGTTGCATGCGCCGCATCCTGAATGCGATGCAAGGATTCGTCGCGCCCCAGCACCGCCATGATGGCGAACACGCTGGGGCTGGTTGTCTGCCCGGTGAGCGCCGCCCGCAGAGGCCCCGCCACCTTGCCAAGGCCCACGCCCGAAGCCTCGGATACGGCCTTGGCAGCCGCTTCGAGCGGCTCCCTTGACCAATCCTCGATCCCCGTGAGGGCGCTTGCCACGGCACCCAGCAACGCCAGGCCGGGCGGGTCTAGCAATTTTTCGGCGGCTTCGTCCATCACGATTGGGCGATTGCGAACGAGATAGCGGGCGGAATCGGCTAACTCATTGAGATTTTTTGCCCTTGGTTTCAGTTCGTCCATGCTGCGAAGCAGCAGATCATGATCGGCTTCGCGGAGCGGACGGCCAGCAGATTCGGCCAGACGGGGGGCGATGAGGGCGACGAGGCGCGGGTTTTCGGCGCGCTTCAGATAGTAAGCGTTGACGCTTTCCAGCTTTTTCAGATCGAAGCGGGCGGGCGAGCGACCGACACCGGCGAGATCGAACAGCGCGATCGCCTCATCGCGGCTCAGCAGTTCGGTGTCGCCATGCCCCCAGCCGAGCCGCAGCAGATAATTTTCCAGCGCCTCGGGGAGGATGCCCAGCTCGTCGCGATAGGCCTCCACGCCGAGCGCGCCGTGCCGCTTGGAGAGTTTCGCCCCATCCGGCCCGTGAATCATCGGCACATGCGCATACGCCGGTTCCGGCCAATCGAGTGCGCGAATGAGCGCCAGCTGGCGGAAGGCGTTGGAGAGATGATCGTCGCCACGGATGACATGGGTGACGCCCATGTCATGATCATCGACCACGACGGCCAGCATATAGGTTGGGGTGCCATCGGAGCGCAGCAGCACGAAATCATCGAGCGTACTGTTCTGTACGGTGACGTTGCCCTGCACCTGATCGGCGATCGTGGCTTCGCCTTCGATTGGGGCTTTCAGGCGCACGACATAGGGCTGGTTGGCCGGCCAATCGGTGCGGTCACGCCAGCGGCCATCATAGCGTTGCGGCTCGCCATTGGCCTTTTGCGCGGCGCGCATGGCTTCCAGCTCTTCCGCTGTGGCGTAGCAGCGATAGGCGCGGCCTTTGGCGATGAGATCATGTGCGACTTCGGCATGGCGGGCGGCGCGGGCAAACTGGAACACCGGCGGCTCGTCGGCTTCAAGGCCCAGCCAGGCCATGCCATCGAGGATGGCGCGGATGGCATCATCGGTGGAGCGGGTGCGATCGGTGTCTTCGATGCGGAGCAGGAAGGTGCCGCCGTGGTGGCGGGCATAGAGCAGGTTGAACAGCGCGGTGCGGGCGCCGCCGATGTGCAGATAGCCGGTGGGCGAGGGGGCGAAGCGGGTGACGGGCGCGCCGGGCTTGCGGCGGTTGCCGCTTTGCGGGCCAGTTTGTGGGGTTGCGTTTGGCATGAAAGGGTCCGAAGGTTTTGCCGGGTCGGCTGATGGCGAGGGATTTGCCTTTGCGTGGCTAGCAGCTTGTCCGACGCGCCGCAAAAGGCGTTTTTCCCGAGCTTGGGCCGTTGGGATCGCCTGCTGCCGCTGATGGCTGCCGAGCAGGGGCGCTGGATCCTGTTTGCGCCGGTGCTGCTGGGGGCGGGGATTGCGCTGTGGTTTCTGCTGCCGACGGTGGCGGATCGGCAATTTGCGCTGGCGCTGGCGGCGGCCTTGGCGATCGCGGGGCTGGCCATGCATGGCCTTGCGGCGCGCCTGCTGGCGGGGGCGGGGCTTCTGCTGGCGCTGGGGCTGGTGGTGGCGGAGGTGCGCAGCCTTTCGGTGGCCGCGCCGGTGCTGCACCATCGGCTGGGGGCGGCGGCGATGACCGGCGAGGTGCTGGCGGTGCAGGCGCGCGCCGGGGGGGAGCGGTGGCGGCTGCTGTTGCGGCGCGATGCCAGCGATATCGATCCGGCAGTGACCTTGCAGATCGGGCTTTCCGAACGGCCGCCGGGCGATGTGCTGCCGGGCGCGCGGGTGCGGGTGGTGGCGATTTTGCAGCCGCGCGCCGGGCCGGTGCTGCCGGGCGGGCATGATATGGCGCGGGCGGCGTGGTTTGACGGGATCAGCGGTTTTGGCCGGGCGATCGGGCCGCCGGCGGTGCTGGTGCCGGCGCCGCCGGAGCGGCTGTGGCTGGCGCGGCAGCGGGTGATGCTGACCGGATTTGTGCAGCAGCGGATCGGCGGAGATGCCGGGCGGATGGCGGCGGCGCTGGTGACCGGGGATCAGGGGCAGGTGCCGCCGGAGAGGCTGGAGGCGATGCGGACTGCCGGGCTGGCGCATTTGCTGAGCGTGTCGGGCTTTCACATTTCGGTGGTGGCGGGTGGCGCGTTGCTGCTGTTTCGCTCGCTGCTGGCCTTGTGGCCGTGGTTTGCGCTGCGCTTTTCGGTGCGAACGGCGGCGGCGCTGCTGGCCGGGCTGGCGGGGACGGCCTATGCCCTGCTGGCGGGGGCCGAGGTGCCCGCGGTGCGAGCGGCGATCACCGCCTGGATCGTGCTGCTGGCGCTGGCGGCGGGGCGCAATCCGCTTTCGCTGCGGCTGATCGCCTTTGCCGCCTTTGCCATTCTGCTGCTGCGGCCCGAGGCGCTTTTGACGCCGGGGTTTCAGCTGAGTTTTGCCGCTGTGACTTCGCTGGTGCTGCTATCGCAATCGGCGGTGGGTGAGCGGTTTTTGCGGGCGGATCCGGAAGCCGGGATGCTGGCGCGGGCCGGACGCTATGGGCTGGCGCTGCTGGCTTCGGGGCTGGTGGCGGAGATTGTGCTGGCGCCGATTGCCATGGCGCATTTCGGGCGCACCGGCGTTTATGGGGTGTTTGCCAATCTGCTGGCGATCCCGCTGAC
>JAIMJL010000024.1 GCA_020693225.1 Sandarakinorhabdus sp.
GAAACATGCTCTAGAAACCGGCGCGCAGCGTTACCCCGATCTGGCGGCGGTCTGCCCCTTGCACCAGCGGCGCCGGCACGAAGAAATTGACCTGATCGAAGAAGCGGACGCCGGCGACCGGGGTGTCATCGTCAAACAGATTGTTGACGAAGAATTGCAGGGCATAGCGATCGGAGGCGAAGCCGGCGCGCAAATCAACCGTGGTCTTGGCGGCGAAATACTGCAGATTGTCGGCGCGCAGATAGGTTTTCGACTGGTACACGAAATCCACCCGGCCCTCGAATTCATAATTTTCGCTGACCGGCAGATTCACGCGCGGTGACAGCACGATCTTGTGCTGCGGCACATAGGGCAGCCGCTTGCCATCGAAATCGATCGGCGGGAGCCCGGCCACAATCAGGTTTGCCGCCAGCGAATCGTCCACAAACTGCTTATATTTGGCATCGGTGAAGGTGTAGTTGCCGGTCAGGCTGAAGACATCGCTGAAGCGGGCGGTGAAGTCTGTTTCCACCCCGAAGATGCGCGCCTGGCCCACATTGCAGACATAGGTGCGCTGGGTGGACGAGCCACCAAACGAGGCCGGGTTCTGGCAGGCCACCTGCTGGTCCTGCCAATCGGTATAGTATGCGGCGATGTTGAAGCGCAGGCGATTGTCCAGCCAGTCGGTCTTGGCGCCGACTTCATAGTTCCAGCTGGTTTCCGGATCATAGCTGCGCTGTTCGTCGGTGATGTTCAGGTTGGTATTGAAACCGCCGGTCTTCACACCGCGGGCAACCGAGGCGTAGAGCAGCTTGCCCTCTGCCGCCTTCCAGTCGAGGATCAGGCGCGGCGTCACGAATTCGAACGACTGCTCCAGGTTGAAGATGCAGTAACTTGTATCGGTGGCACAGGGCCGATCCTTGCGAAAATTGGTCGGCGCCTGCCGGAACGTCTGGTCTTCATGCTCGTAGCGCAGTTCGCCGGTGATGTTGAACACGTCGGACGGCCGGAAGGTGACCGATCCGAAGGCGGACAGGCTTTCGGTGGTGTTGATCTGGTTCGGGAAACCGAAGGTGTCGCGGCGCGCCGCGGTAATCGGGCTGAGGCTGCGGTCCACGAAGTTGGAATTGTTGTTGTAGTAGAAGCCGCCGATCAGCCAGTCGAACGTCTGTCCGCCGGGCGAGGCAATCCGCAATTCCTGCGCCACATCGCGCGAGCGGCCGGTGGACGAGGAGGTGTTGAAGTTGGACTGGCCTTCGGGGAACGGGCGCACGAAGGGGAAGCCGAAGGTGCGGCAGCCGCCTGCCGTTTCGCAGATCGTGTTGTCACCGTCGAAGGTGTATTCCGTGTTGCGCTGATCGAAGGATGTCAGCGAGGTAATGGTGGCGCCGGCAAGCTCCCATTCGAGTTTCAGATTGCCGCGGAAGGTATCCCCGCGCTGGCCATAGGGGCCTGCCACCGGATCGGTCAGCGTGTTGACCGTGACCCCGTCACGCGGGATCGACGGCAGTTCACCAGTGTAGAGGATGTTGGTTGAGGTGCCCGCCGGTGAACCGGCCGGACGGCCCGGATAACTGTTGGTGCGGATCACGCTGGACGGCGGCTGGCCGAGGTCTTCGTTGCTGTAGGAGGCGCGGACGGTGGCGATGAAATTGTCGCTGGGCTGCACCTCCATGGTGAAGATGCCGCCATAGGTTTTGGCGAAATCCACCCGGCCACCATCGATGCCGCTGCGGTAGAAGCCGTCATGCTCGCGATAGAAGCCGCCAACGCGGACGCGAACGATATCGGCCACCGGGCCGCTGACGCTGCCGGCAATCTTGATGAGGCCGCGATCGCCCACCGTCACTTCGCCGGTGCCGGTCCATTCGTCGGACGGGCGCTTGGTGATGTAGTTGATGGCGCCGGCGAAGGTGTTGCGGCCATATAGCGCCGACTGCGGCCCTTTCACCACTTCGATCCGCTCAAGATCGTTGAGCTCCAGATCAACGCCTGCCTTGCCGGACAGATAAACGCCATCGAGGAACACGCCGACGTTCAAGGCACCGAAGGTCTGCGCTGCGCCGCGGATGATCGGCAGCTGGTTCTGCGCGCCGAACAGCGGAGTGTAATTCAAGCCCGGGGTCAGCTTGGCGAGATCGGCCAGGCGCTCGATCCGGGCCGACTTGATTTCCCGCGACCCGAAGGCGGTGATCGCCAGTGGCACATCCTGCAGCGATTCATCGCGCTTGCGCGCGGTCACGATGATGTCTTCGGCGATGAAATCCACCTTGGCAGCTGACGCTTGCGCTGCCCCGGGCGCTGTTTGCGCAGCGGCCCCCGCCGAGATGACGCCCACCGAGCTGAAAAGCGCCGTTGCCGCCAGAAACAGGAATTTGCTTTGCATGATAGTTCCCCGATGATTTTCCCATTTGTGCGGGCAGGGGAATAATTTGTCCAGACAACTTGCTCCAAATTGGCAGCAAAATGAGAAAGCCTGTTGCTAAAATGCCGCAGGAGCCGGCTCTGCCGGGTATTTGCGCCAATCTGCCGAGGTTCAAAGCCCGAGGACGGTCTTGGCGATGATGGTTTTCTGCACTTCGTTGGTGCCGCCGAAAATCGTCCAGGCACGGCCGTTCAGATAGGTGGGCGTTGCAAGCTGCGCCTCCCGGCTGCCCACGGGCTCCGGCGCGCTGTTGCCATAAAGCGGGCGCTCCAGTGGCAATTGCAGGCCATACACGCCGAATACGTCGACAAAGGCCTCATCGATCTTCTGCCGCAGGCTGGAGGCCACCAGCTTCACCAGCGAGGTCTGTGAACCGGGCCGACGCCCGGCTTTCAGATCGGCCAGGATGCGCAATTCCGTTGTCTCCAGCGCCAGCGCCTCCAGCTCCAGCGCGGTGATGCGCGCCTGCACGGCATCCAGATGGCCATAAGCGCCGTTGCTGCCCGATGGCGCACTGCCCGCCGCCTGCCGCAGCTTGGCGATATCCGCCAGCAGGCGCGGCGCGGCACAACTGCCGCCGCGCTCGTTTTCCAGCAGGAACTTCGCGATCTCCCAGCCCTGCCCTTCTTCGCCGATGCGATATCGGGCGTGGGTTTCGGCATCGTCCAGAAAAACCTGATTCACTTCATGATCATGGGCCAGTGTGATGATCGGCCGGATGGTGATTCCGGGCTGGTGCATCGGCACCAGAAGAAAGCTGATCCCGGCCTGCTTTTTCACATCCGGATTGGTGCGCGCCAGACAGAACATCCAGTCGGCATAATGCGCGTGCGTTGTCCACAGCTTCGAGCCGTTGATGCGATAGGTCTGGGTATCCGGATCCAGCTCGGCGCGGGTTTTCAGGGACGCCAGATCGGATCCGGAGCCAGGCTCGGAATAGCCCTGGCACCATTTTTCGCTGCCATCCAGGATACGCGGCAGGAAGCGCGCCTTCTGCTCCGCCGTGCCGTAGGCGGCAATCACCGGCGCCACCAGTTTCAGCCCCAGCACGCTGAGCGAGGGCGCGTCTGCCAGTGCGCATTCCTTTTCAAAAATGTAGCGTTGCACCGGATCCCAGCCGGTGCCGCCCACCTCCTTGGGCCAGTGATAGCCGAGCCAGCCCTTTTCAAACAGGATGCGCTGCCATTCATCGCCGATATCTGGCTCCACAAACACTGACGGCGTGTTGCGGGCACCTTCGCGCACATGTTCGGGCAGATTTTCGGCCAGGAACGCCCGCACTTCGTCGCGGAAGGCGCTTTCTTCGGCGGTGAATCCCATGTGCATCTCAGGCAGGCTCCCCTTCGTTCAGGCCCCAAAGCAGGCAGCGGCGCAGGATGCGCGTGTAGACCGGATAATTCCAGGCGCAGCGTTCGGGGTGCGGCCAGAAGGGCGTGAACACCGCCACATCATAATGTCCGCGACAGTGGCCCAGGGTGAAATACAGCAGGCTGCCCTTGCCGTGCGACCGTTCATACAGGATCGGCACCTCGGTTTCGGGCCAATCCGATTGGGTGAAGCCGGTTGCCTCGCCTTCGAAGCGGGTGGAGAGGATGATATCGATATCGGCGGTCGTGCGGGTGAGATAAAGCTCGTCCACCACTTCGAAGTCGCGCTCGCCGCGCACCAGAGGATGCTGCGGCTGCTTCACTTGCACCTTGAACGGGCCGATCGGCGGGTGTGCCACGAACTGCGTGCCCAGCATCGCCATCACATCCGGCCGCTCGTCGGGCGTGTCCACCAGGCCGGATTCCAGAAAGCGCAGGATGGAATTGGTGCCGTGCAGCGCCAGCCAGCGCCCGCCGGCATCCAGCCAGGCCTTGATGGCGGCCGCCTCCGCTTCCGTTGGCAGCACATCGCAGGTGTAGGTCACCAGCAGCGAGCAGGCTTGCAGCCGATCGATATTGGCGAAATCCATGGCGACTGTGGCGCGGATGCGCGGCTCGTCGGCAAACAGCTTGAGGATTTCCAGCCGGGCAAAATCGATGTCATGATATTTGCCGGCGGCGACGAAATGCACCTGAACGGGGCCTGCCATGGCGATCAATCCCGAATATGGCCGGCGCCATCGACTGGCAGCTCGGCACCGGTGGTGAAGCTGGAGCGTGGCGAGGCGAGGAAGAGGATGGCCTGCGCCACTTCCTCCGGCTCGCCGATGCGGCCCATCGGATGCGTGGCCGCAAAGGCGGCCTCGGTCGCCTCGCGATCCTCGCCCATCGCGATATAGCGTTCATACATCGGCGTGCGGATGGCGCCGGGATGCACCGTGTTCACCCGGATCGGAATGCGGTTGCTGGCGAAATGCAGCGCGGCGGATTTGGACGCAGCCACCATGCCGGATTTGGACGCGCAATAGGCGATGAAGGGCGCCCCCGGACGCATCGACAGCATCGAGGCGATGTTGACGATGGCACAGGGCTTGCCGCTCGCCTTCATCGCCGGGGTGGCCGCCTGCATGCCATAGATCACCGCCGAAAGATTGATGGCGAGGTGCCGATCCCAGGCATCGTCTCCCAGCGTTTCGATATCGGCCGGCTCGGAAATCCCGGCGCTGTTCACCAGGATGGTCAGCCCGCCAAAGCGCGCCAGCGTGGTTTCCACCGCGCCCTGCCAGCTGGCCCGCGATGTTGCATCCAGCCGCGTTGCAGCGCAGCCTTCGCCGATGGAGGCAGCGGCCTCGGCCAGCCGCGCTTCATCGATGTCGGCCAGCATCACGCGGGCCCCGTCGGCGTGCAGCGCGCGGGCGGCGGCAAGGCCGATTCCGCCGGCCGCTCCGGTCAGCAAGGCCACATGGCCATCGAGCATTCCCATATTCGCTCCCTATCGTTGCAGGATGGTGATCGCGGAGACGCCCGGTGCGCCATAGACATGGCTGTAGGCGGTGCGCGCGCCCGCCACCTGCCGTGCCCCTGCCGTGCCGCGCAGCTGGATCACATTTTCATACACCTGCCGCAGGCCCGATGCGCCGATCGGCTCGCCGCAGGCCAGGCAGCCGCCATCGGTGTTCACCGGCAAGCTTCCGCCGATCTTCGTGCGGCCTTCGGCGATCCACTGCTCCTGATCGCCATCGGCGCAGAAGCCGTTTTCCGCCATGTGCATGATTTCCGCGCCGGATTCGGTATCCTGCAATTGCGCCACATCGATATCGCCCGGCCCTACGCCTGCCGCCTCGAACGCCGCTTTTGACGCAATCACCGTGGGCGAAGGGCCGCGTTCGATATCCAGCGATGGCGAGAAGACCTCGAAGCTGCCCGGCGGACGGGTGCGCATGGTGGCGGTTTTCAGCTTTACCGGAACCGCCCCCAACGCCCGCGCCTTTTTCTCCGACGCCAGCACCAGCGCAACGCCACCTTCGGCCGGCGAGCAGAACATGAATTTCGTCAGCGGATCATTGACCATCTGGCTGTTCAGGATGGTATCCAGATCCACCGGCGTCTTGCGCCAGCTGTGTGGTGCCAGCGCGCCGTTTTCAAAGGCCTTTTCCGCCACCCGCCCCAGCGTCTGCACGCTGATGCCGTGCTGCTCCATATAACGCCGCAGCTTCAGCGCGAAGAATTGCGTGGTCAGCATCAGGCCCACTTCGCCCACCCAATCGGGCAGGCCCCAATCTGCCGGTTTGGGATCGAAGCTGCCGCGCGGATGCTTGTCAAACCCCACCGCCAGCGCCAGATCTGCCTGCCCCGCCTTGATCGCGGCATAGGCACCATACAGCGCCGAGCCGCCGGTTGCGCAGCCATTGGCCACGTTGATGAACGGCACCCCGGTCAGGCCAAGCTCGCTCACCATCGTATCGGCGTTGCCGGCGGCCGAGGAGCCGCCGAAGGCAATCTCGATCTCCGGCCAATCCACCCCGGCGTCACCCATCGCCTGCCGGGCGGCAAACACGCCCTGCTGCAGGCCGGACATCCCGTCGGTGCGGCCAAACGGGTGAATCCCGGCGCCAATGATGCACACGTCGCTCATGAAGCCTCCATCGGCGCAAAGGCAAAGGATTGGCGCCCGCCCAGGTCTTCGAGCACCAGCCGGCAGGGCAGCCCCACTTTCAGCGCATCGAAGGCAAAGCCGCTCAGCCGCGTTTCCACGATCACCTGATCGCCCAGCTGCACATAGGCGATGCCGAAGGGTTCGAACGCCTCCGGCCCGGCATAGGGCGGCGATTTCGGCCGGAAACGCTGCACGCTCCACGACCAGATCGTGCCTTCATTCGGCAGCGCAATCGCTTCAAATCGGTCGGCATCGGCCGGCATCGGAAACACCACCCGGCCCGTTTCCCGGTCGCGCCCGCCGATCAATTGCGGCTGCGGGCCTGCGGTGAACAGATTTTCGGCAATCTTCGCCATCATGCCGCCTTTGCCCAGAGGGCTGCCGCGCAATCGGGATCGCCCCACAGCCGCGACAGGAACTGGATTCGCTTCAGGCCATGGCCCACCAGCAGCTCGTCGGTCACGCCCATGCCGCCATGGAATTGCACCGCTTCATGCGCCACCTGTCGCGCCGCGTCGCTGATGAAAAGCTTGCTGCCGGCGATCGCCCTTGCGCGATCCGCATCCGCTGCAAGCGCCGCGCGATACAGCATCGATCGCGCCTGCTCCAGCGCGACATAGCAATCGGTCAGCCGGTGCTGCACCACCTGGAAGCTGCCCAGCGTCTTGCCGAACTGGCTGCGTGTTTTGACATAGGCGAGCGTAGCATCGAACAGCAGGTTGGCGATGCCCAGCATCTCGGCTGCCGCCGCCAGCCAGGCCTGCTGCACCGCGGTTTCGAGGCAGCGCAAGGCCCCTGCGGCGCCAAGCCGGGCGCTTTCGGGCACCAGCACATCGCGCAACGAAAGCTCGATTGCCACCTGGCCATCCACCGCCCGCCAGGGCCGCCGATCCAGCTGTGCGGCGTCAGCCAGAACCGCGAACAGCGCAATGCCCATGGCATCGCGCATATCCCCCTCCACCCGCGCAGACACCAGCAGCAGATCGGCCGCCAAGCCCTGCCAGACCGCCGCCTTGCTGCCGCTCAGCACCCAGCCGTCGGCGGTGCGCCGGGCGCGCGTTTCCACATGTGCCAGATTATAGCGCCCCGCTGCCTCGGTGATGGCGAGCGCCGGCAGGCAATCGCCCGCAATGATGGCGGGCAGCAAGGCCTCGCGCTGCGCGACCGTGCCGGCCATTGCCACCAGCGCGCCGCCCGGCACCAGACATTCGGCAAAGGGTTCCACCGCCAGCGCCTGGCCCAGCGGCTCGGCGACTGCGATCAACTCCACCGGCCCGCCGCCGAGACCGCCATCGGCTTCGCCAAAGGGCAAGGCGGTAAGGCCCAGATCGGCCAGCGCGGACCAGCCGGCGCGATCGAAGCCGGCAGGGTGCGCGCGATAGCTGCGCCGCTTCTCCAGATCGCCACCATAGCGGGCGGCGCAGAACCGCTCCACCGATGCTTTCAGCAGCGCCTGCTCTTCGGTCAGATCGAAGTTCATGCGCGCGCCCGGAAGCGGATCGGCAGGGTTACAAGCCCGCGCAGCAGCATGTTCGGCGGCCAGACCAGCTTCGCATCCGGTTGCAGGGTCACGCCCTCCATCCGATCGAGGATTTCCTGAAACGCCACCGCCAGCTCCTTGCGCGACAGCATATTGCCCACGCACATATGGATGCCCTTGCCGAACGCCAGATGGGTGCGGGCGTTCTTGCGATCGGGCTGGAAGTGATCAGGCTCGGGAAAGCGCGCCGGGTCACGGTTGGCGGCAGCATAGCGCAGCATCAGCATGGTGCCCGCCTTCACCGGCACACCGGCCACTTCGCTGTCGCGCTTCACCACCCGCCACAGGCCGGAAGTGGGGCTTTCCATCCGCAGCATTTCCTCCACCATATTGGGGATCAACGTGCGGTCGGCCTCCACCGCGGCCCAGGCTTGCGGCTGCTCGATCAGCCGCAGCAATCCACCGGCAAGCGTGGAGGTGGTGGTTTCGTTCCCCGCCACCATCAGCTGCTGCAGGATCGACATGATTTCCGCATCGCTCAGCGGTTCTTCGCCTGCCACGCGCGCGTTGACCAGATCCGAGAGCAGATCGTCGGTCGGCTGCGCCCGGCGGGCATCGATCAACGTCTTGGCGTGGCGCTGGAATGCCACCACTTCGTGCGCGCACTCCATTTCGCGCGGCTTGTCGATCATCTGCCCCAGCCGATCGGCAAAGGCATCCGACCAGCGCTTCACGGTTGCCAGATCGGTGGTCGCATCCATGCCGATTTCCGATGTGATCACCGCCACCGGCAGCGGGATGGCGAAATCGGTGACGAAATCCGCCTCGCCCTTGGCCAGCATCGCTTCGATCAGGCGCACTGCGATGGCGCGGATCTTGCCCTCGATGGCGTTCACCCGCTGCATCGAAAAGGCCAGGTTCACCAGCTTGCGAAACCGCGTGTGGCGGGGCGGATCGGCGGTCAGCAAGGTGTCCACCGCTGGCCAGCCGGTATCGAGAATGGCGGTCACCTCCGGATCGGCCGACCGGGCTCCGGCGAGGATGGCACCGAAATCGTTGGAGAAATCCTCCACCCGGCCCAGCGCATCGGACACCGCATCATAGCCGGCCACATAGGTGATCGGCGTTCCCGGAATGGCAAAGACCGGCGCGCGCGCGTGCACGCTGGCATAGAAATCCCAAGGGTCTGACAGCACCTCCGGGGCGAAGGGATTTTGCGATACGGCAGCGGAGGCCATGCGCGAACGACTCCATAGTGTAACAGACATGCCAAAATAGGCGCAGCGCGCCAGCTTCCGGAGTGATGAAAGTGACAGGCTGGAAGGTTGGCTAGGGTCGCAGGGAGGGTTCGAGCGTCTGCCAGTCCTGATCGGTGATTGCGAACACATGCGTGTCGCGGATGAAGCCGGTGTGGGTCTGCTTGTGCCGCCGCAGGATCCCGTCGCGCTGCGCCCCAAGCTTCAGCACGGCGGCCTGGCTGCGGCTGTTGCGGCCATCCACCCGGAACTCCACCCGGTGCGCGCCAGCGGAAAAGGCGTGCGCCAGCATCAGCCATTTTGCCATGCGATTTGTGGCTGTCCCGCGCATCGCCGGCGCGAGATAGGTGCCGCCGATTTCCACCACACCCGGTGTGCGCGGCTCGGGGAAAATGCCGGAACAGCCCACTACCTGGCCGCCCGCGCAGATGGCCCAGAAAACATCCTCGGCAATCGCCTTCGCCCACCAGCGATCGAACGCTTCGCCCAGCATGGAATAGCTGTAGACATCCCAGATATCCGGGTCTTGCGCGCACGCCGCCTGCAATGCCGCGCGATGCACCTGGGCCAGCGGCTCCAGCCGGATATCGCCATGCCCCAGCGAGGGCCGGGTCATGCCGCTGGCATCTGCGCCATGAACTGGCCCAGATCAAAATAGTCACGCCAGTGGGTGATCTGTCCATCCGCCACTTCAAACGCACCCATAACCCGGATTTCCAGCCATTTGCCGCCAAGATGAAAGCGATCGGTGCGCTCGGTCAACACCGTCGCACCATTGGCGGCGATCGCGTGCACGATCCATTCGGCGGCATCATAAGGCAGCTGCGCCAGAAACGCCGCGGCGGCTTCGCGGCCATGCACGGTAGGCATCGGCACATTGTCATACACCACATCTTCGGCGAGCAGCGCCAGCGCGCTCGCCGTTTCCATGGCATTGATGTGGGCGATGAAACGTTCCACGGTCTGCAGCGGGGTCATGCGCGTCTCCTCAGGGGTGAACGGTGGCACCGGCATCCACCACCAGCGCCGCGCCGGTCATGAAACGGCTGTCGTCAGAGGCCAGAAAGGCCGCGACATCGGCGATATCCTCCGGCGTGCCCAGCCGTTTCAACGCCGACTTCTGCACCCAATAATCTGCGAAGGCGGGATTTTCGGCGAATGCGGGCTTGGTGATGCCGGTCAGGATGGCACCCGGCTGGATGCAGTTCACCGTGATGCCGAGCGGCCCCAGCTCGATTGCCAGCGCGCGGGTCAGCCCCAGAACGCCGTGCTTGGCGGCGGCATAGGCGGCCATGCCGGCCTCGCCGTGGCTGGACATCACCGAGCCGATGGTGATGATCCGCGCGGCGGCCGATTGCGCCGCTTGCCCGGCCTTCATCATCGGAACCGCTGCCCGGATCAGCCGGAACACGGCTTCCAGATTGATGCCGATGGTGTTTGTCCAAACCGCATCGCTGTGCCCGTCCAGCATCTCGAACGCCGAAACACCGGCCGCAGGCACGAGAATATCCAGCCCGCCCAGCCGCTCCTGCACGGCCGCCACCATGGCCGCCGCGGACGCTGCTGCCGCCACATCCAGCGCCAGATCGCATCCCGGCGACCGGTCAACGGTCAGCACCTTCGCGCCATCCCGCAGCAGCCGCGCCGCGATCGCTGCACCGATGCCGGATGCGGCCCCGGTGACCAGCGCGCGACGACCCGCAAGTCTCACAGCTGCAGGATCATCTTGCCATCGTTGCTGCCTTCAAACAGCCGCATGAAGGCGGCAAAGGCATTGTCGATCCCCACATCGACATGCTCATCAAACACCAGCCCGCCGGCGCTCAAAAGCTTTGCCATTTCGCCCGCCCCCTCGGCAAAGCGTGGCAGATAATCCCGCACTAGAAGCCCCTGGATCCGCGCCGAATGCACGATCAGCTGCCACAGATTGCGCGCCCCCAGCTTTTCGACGCTGTTATACTCGCTGATCAGGCCACACAGCGCGACCCGGCTGCCGTGGCGCAGATTCATCAGCGCCGCATCCAGGCAAGCGCCGCCGACATTTTCAAACACCACATCCACGCCGCCTGGCGCCGCAGCCCGGATATCCGCCTCCAGTTGCTGAACCGATTTGCCGCGATAGTCGATCGCCGCATCGAAGCGATAGCGTTCGATCAGCCGCCGGCATTTCTCCGGCCCACCGGCGATGCCGATGGTTTTCAACCCCATGCTGCGGCCGATCTGGCCCACAAGGCTGCCAACCGCGCCGGCCGCACCGGAAACCAGGAGCGTTTCCCCTGCCTTCGGCTGCCCCACCTCCGTCAACCCGAACCATGCGGTCATCCCGACCGCGCCAAGCACCGAAAGAAAATGCGTGGGCGATGGCACCAGCGACAGATCGATCGGCCCGGTGAAGCCGCCGGCCACGCCCAGGCTGTGGGTTTCGATCGCGTTCAGCCCCAGCACCCATTGGCCCACGGCAAAATCCGGATTGCGGCTATCGCACACCACCCCCACGGTGGTTGCCCGCACCGCTTCCCCCAGCGGCACCGGCGGCATGTAGGACGGCGCATCATCCAGCCAGCCGCGGATCGCCGGATCCAGCGAGGCAAAGCGATTCTCGATCAGAAACTGCCCGTCCTGAAGCACCGGCAGTGCCTCCTCCACCAGCGCGAAATCGCGCTGCTGCGGCACCCCCTGTGGTCGCGCGGCCAAGGTGAACCGCTTGCGCTTTGTCGTATCAGTCACTGCCGCGTCCCCCATCCACCACATGCGCCGTGCCGGTTATCATCCGGCTTTTCGGCCCCGCCAGCCAGGCAATGGCGGCAGCGATGTGGCGCGCCTCGCCAACCATATCGAGCGCATTGCCATCCTTCACAAAGCCACGCACCGCGTCGCTGTCGCCGTAAGCTCCGGTGATCATTTCGGTCAGGATCACGCCCGGATTCAAGCTGTTCACCCGGATCGGCGGGTTGAAACCGCCGCCTTCGACCGCTGCTATTCTGGAAAAATGCGTGACCGCCGCCTTGGCCGCGCAATAGGCCGAGCAATCCTCCAGCCCGATGAGCCCGGCCAGCGAGGAAATATTGATGATCGAACCCGCCGATTGCGTATCCCGCATGGCGCGCAGCGCATATTTGGTGCCCAGCACCACCGATTCCACATCGGTTTCCCAAAGCCCGCGAAACTCTGCCAGCGAAGTGTCCGGAAGCGGCTTGGAAAAAAAGGCTCCGCCGCTGTTCACCACCGCATCCAGCCGCGCGAAGCGGGCCACGGCATCGGCAGTAATGCGCGCCCAATCGGCCTCGCTCGTGATATCAAATGCCACGAACTCGGCCGTTCCGCCTTCGGCAGCGATGGCCGCCACGGTGGCCACCCCGCGCCCGGCATTGCGACCGCAGGCGATCACATGGAAGCCGTCGCGCGCCAGCCAGAGCGCGCCTTCGCGGCCAATGCCCGACGTGGCGCCGGTGACGAGGGCAACCGGCTTCATATCCGCGAACTCAGCATCCAGCCGCCGTCCACCACCAGATTGCTGGCGGTGATGAACTCGGCATCGTCAGACGCCAGGTAGAGGCAGGCATCGGCAATATCTTCGGCCCGGCAATAATCCTTCATCAGCACATCGGCAAAATTGCCGGGGTCGGCCCAATAGTCGGCATCGAACAGCGCCTCGGTCATCGGGGTTCGGGTGCCGCCAGGGCTGATGCTGTTGACCCGGATGCGATCCCCCTTCCGGCCCAGTTCCACCCCGGCCGACCGCGCCAGATTAATCATCGCTGCCTTCGCCGTGCCATAGCCGCTGGTCTGCATGATGGGCTTCATCCCCGCCACCGAGGCTATCACGATGATGCTGCCGCTTGCCGGCGAGGCTTGCACCCGCATCTGCGCCGCCGCTGCCCGGATGCCGAGAAAGGCGCCCTCCACATGCACCCGCGATTGCGCGCGAAAGGCCTCCATATCCAGATCGACAATGGGGCCGGAATCGGCGGTGCCGGCGTTGGACACCAGAATGTCCAGCCGCCCGAAGCGCGCGACACAGGCGGCAATGGCCGCGTCCCACTGGGATTCATCGGTCACATCCTGTTGCAGCAGGTCTCCCGCTGCGCGCACATCGGTGCCCAGCACCTGCGCGCCTTGCTGCGCGAACAACGCCTTGACGGCGGCGCCGATCCCCGAAGCGGCGCCTGTTATCAGCGCCACCTTGCCGGCCAACTTGCTGCCAGCCGCGGGCGCAGCTGTTGCTAAAGCGGCCACAGCATCACCTCGCCGTCTTCCACGCGTGTTGGATAGGCCAATATTCCCTCGTGCGCCGGCGGCCCCAGCACGCCCCCGGTCTTCAGGCAGAAGCGCGCGCCATGGTGCGGGCAAACGATCGAGGCTCCGCGCACCCGCCCGCCTGCCAGCGAAAGCTGCGCGTGGCTGCACAGGCTGGCCACAGCATGATAGGCCCCGTCCTGCGCGCGGGCGACGATCACCTCCCGCCCGCCCACGATGCGCGTCTCCGATGTTCCCGGCGCCAGGCTGGCCGGGCCGGCGGACACGAATCCGCGTTCGGTGCCGCTATCGGTCATCAGCACAATCTGCCCCCACATAATCCATCAGCGTCTTGTGAAAGTGCCGGATGCGCAGCTCCTGCGTGCCGAGGATCAGCCCGTCATAGGCGCGGCTGTTCATGCCCTCCTGCACGCGCGGCAGATTGTGCGCATCCTGATCCAGCACCAGCCCCAAAGACAATTGCCCGTGCGCGTAAGTCTGGTGATCCGGCAATTGCCAGGGCTGGTCTTCCGGCAGGTGCGCAAAGTTCATCAGATCATAGAGCATCTTGTTCGGATCGGTCGGGTGCGGCCGGCTGACAAACAGCAGCATCGTCTCGCCATAGATGTTCATCGTGAAATTCGGGAAGATCATATAGTGATAGTCGTCGCTCAGCTGGTCGTCCGACAGGTCCTTGTACGGATAAATGCTATCCGCCTCCTTCGCGCGTTTCGCCTTCTGGATTGCCAGCCGCAGGTCGCGCGGGCGGCCTTCAAACGCGGCCGGATCCAGCCCGTTCAGCTGCGCCAGCCCCACCATCATCTCCGAAAGGCTGCGCTGGTCGGCATAGCGCGGGCTGGGCGTCTGGAAGGGCACGAGATAGCGGTTGTGCTTGCCGAGGCAATCAATCTGCACATTCCAGTCGTCCAGCCAGCTCAGCAGTTCGGGGTGAATGCCCTGCACATGATAGGTCTCGTTGAAGGCATCGACGCTCGCCTTCCAGTTGCAGTCCCATTCAATCGTTTTCCAGTCGATCAGCTTCATCCGCTCGAAGGCATAGGGGTCCAGATGTTCCGGGATCACCCCCAGATAGTCGCGCAACGGCTCGGCGTCGGGATTCATGGAAAACCAGAAGAAGCCGCCCCAGCTGTCCACTTTGACCTGTTTCAGATGCAGCATGCAGCCCGGCAGCTGTGGAAAGGTCTCAAGATCTGGAATATTGACCTGCGTGCCATCGGTTGCCCATTCCCAATGGTGATAATTGCATTTGAAGCTGGGCGAAGACCCCACCGAATCCTTCGGCATGATGCGGTTTCCGCGGTGCGGGCAGACATTGTAAAAGCCCTTCACGCTGCCGTCCGGCTGGCGCGCAAAGATGAAGCTTTCGCTGCCCATCTCGTGGGTCATCCAGTCACCGGGTTCCGGAATCACCTCGTCGCGGCCGCCCACCAGCCAGACCTTCGTCCACATCCGCTCCCATTCGGCGCGCATGAAATCGGGTGACGTGTAGCGGCTGGCCGGAATGCGATCGAAACCCAAATCGGGATCGGGCGCCTTGGTGGCCGCCTTGCTGGTCCGCCCCTCGTTCACCCGTTGCAACGGAACCTGCTTGATGTCGGCCAGCGTCGCCATCTCAATTCTCCCGGATCTTGTCACCGCGCACGCGCACCGTCTGGCTGATCTTGCGCGGCTCCCACTCACCGCAGAACTCGCCCGCCGCTGTCAGCGGCCAGAGCACATGCGCGTGTCCCGTGCCCACGCTGGGATGCGGGGCATAGCGTTTGCAGGTGCCCTGCGCCGGCGATCCGGCGATGCCCGGAACGCCTGGCCCCTCCACGCGAACCTGGGTCCAGAAGCGACAGGTAATGCACAGTGTTTCGGCCATCGGCTATCCTCCACACCTGCCTTCGGATGGCCACCGCCCTCTTGCTTTTCGGCCATCCGGGCGTAAGCAGGCCCTCAATCGGCATCCTAGGCCGCAGCATCGGCAATGCCACCGCTCAACTGCGCTAGGTCTGCCGAAGGGAAGTGGTTTGCGGCCCGGTCGGGGGGCCGGATACACTTTCCGCATGGGAGAGGAGACGGGATGAGCCTTCGCGACGACATCGCCCGCTGCAGCATCACCACGGTGAAGGATATCCGCGGTGCCGCCGAAGCCCTGCGCGATATCGCCATGGAGCGGGCCGGGCTGCGCGTGGCAGTGGCCGACAATATCGCCTCCAAAACCCCGCTGATGGATGAAGAAGGCGCCATCCTCGCCTCCGAAGTGTTCGGCTGGAATGGCCCCACCGAACGTTGGTGGGCCGACACCCGGCTCGCCCTTTCGTCGCCGCTTCCGCGCGCCTGCCGCTATGAAGCCGAAACCTTCTGGGTCAACGCCGACGGCTTCCGCACCCGCCAGGCCAATCGCTATCTGGAAGCCATCGATCTCAGCAATTTCGAAAAGCGCGCACTCACCAAGGCCGCCATCGTCGTCCCCATTCATCTGCCGTTCGGCCAGATCGGCGCCACCAGCTTCTGCTCGCCCGATACCAACCGCACCGACCTGTCGGCCGAATTCGACCAATATGCCGATGATCTCGGCCTGCTGGCCTACCGCTTCGTCGCTGGCTGCGTGAAGGCGCTGCGCACCCGCCACTGGCTGCCCACCGACTGCCAGCTCACCAAGCGCGAAGTCGAATGCCTGCGCTGGGCGAGCATCGGCAAGACGGACAAGGAAATCTCCATGATCCTCGGCCGCAGCCACGCCACCGTGCGATTCCATATCCAGAACGCCGGCGAGAAGCTGGACGCCGTGAACCGCAGCCAGACGATCTTCAAGGCGGCACAGCTGGGGTATCTAGGGTACGCTGCCTAGGGAATCCGGGGCTTTTCTGCCTCCGCCGGGAAGGGGACTCGTCCCCTTCACCCCATTTTTTGATGCAGTGGCTGACCGGCGACGAAGCACAGTAGCTCCGCAGGCATTCATCCCCTGCCGCAGTCCACCCCGCTCGGTCCAGAAAACCAGCGCAAACAAAATGGGGTCTGGGGCCAAGGCCCCAGCCGCCGGAGGCAAAAAGCCAGCCGCCGGAGGCAAAAAGCCAGCCGCCGGAGGCAAAAACGTCTTTGCCAACAAGGCGCCTTAGGCGCCGCCGCTGTAGCTTGCCAGTCGCGCACCCATCTCGGCGTTCAGCGCCTGCAGGGCGGTGAGCGGGCGGATCATCACGCGGAAGTCATCGATCAGTCCGGCGTCGTCGAAGTGCAGGCTGTCGATGCCTTCGGCCTGTTTGCCGGCAATGATGCAAGTGAAATAGAGCGTGGCGTTTGCGCCGCCCGATTCCACGCGCACGAAGGCAAAATCCTCCAGCACCTGCAGCAGCTGGCCAAACAGGAAGCGCACGATGTCCTTGCCCTCAAAGGGCTTCAGCTTGGTCGGGCTGTGCATGCGGATATTGTCTGCCATCAGGGCGAGGATGGCATCGGCATCCTTGGCTTCGGCGGCGGTTCGGTAGGCGGCGACGGATGGGTGCATCGATAAGACCTCGCTAGGCGGCAACCTTCAGCACCTGCTTGCCGCGATTTGCGCCGGTGAACAAGCGCATCAGCGTTTGCGGGGCATTTTCAAAGCCCTGCTGTTCGTCCACCCGGAACACCAGTTTGCCGTCGTTCACGAGGCCGGCGAGGCGTTTGCGCAGCGCCGGGAACTCATTGGCCCAATCCAGCACGATGAAGCCGCGCATCGTGGCGCGGCGGAACACCAGGTTGAAATAATTTTCCGGCCCCGCCGGCATGGTGCCGGTTTCATAGCGGCTGATGCCGCCGCAAATCACGATGCGCGCGCCGGTTGCAATGTGCGCCAGCATGTCGTTCAGGATCTTGCCGCCGACATTGTCGAAGATCACATCGACCCCGTTCGGAGCGAGCGCCTTCAGCCGCTCGCGCAGATTTTCGCTCTTATAGTCGATCGCCGCGTCATAGCCGGCTTCCTCCACCAGCCAGCGGCATTTGTCGGCACCTCCTGCTATCCCGATAGCCCGGCATCCGGCCACCTTTGCCAGCTGCCCCACGGTGGAGCCGGTGGCGCCTGCCGCACCCGATACCAGCACGACATCGCCCGGCTTCGGCTCGCCAAGCTTGAACAGCCCGCACCAGGCGGTCAGCCCCGTTGTGCCGAGGACGGAGAGCATCGCTGTCGGTGGCAAGTCCGGATGCACCGCCTCGAAGCCCTGGCCGTCAGAGAGCAGATGCTCGGTCCAGCAGGTCATGCCGGCATACAGCCCGCCTTCTTTCAGCCGCGGGGTGTTGGATTTCAGCACCCGGGCGATGCCCGATCCGCGCATCACATCGCCGATCGCCATCGGCGCCACATAATCCGCCACATTCTCGGCCCAGCCCTTCTGCGCCGGGTCAAAGCCCAGCCACAGGGTTTGCAGCAAGGCCTCTCCCGGGCCCGGCTCCGCAACATCGGCTTCCACCAGCCGGAAATCGCCATCTCGCAGCGGTCGGCCCCGCGGGTGATCGTTCAACAGCCATTGCCGGGTTTTCATGCGGTCGCCTTTCAAGGTTTCCCGCTGTCATGGCGATGGCGGCGCGTTGGCGGGACTGGCGTTGTCGGTAGGGCTGCTGCTTTGGGCAGGGTCAGATGCGGGCGATCGCCTGCGAGTGCACGGCGCGATCACCGGCGGCCAGCACGCGGCCCTCGCTTTTCAGGCCCAGCGGTTTGCCGCGCCAATCGGTGATGATGCCGCCGGCGCCTTCCACCACCGGCACCAGCGCCGCCCAGTCGTACACCTTCAGGCCTTCTTCCATCACCAGATCGAGGCAGCCGGCGGCCAGCAGGCCATAGTTGTGGCAATCGCCGCCCAGCAGCATGTCGCCCACCGAGCGCCCGATGCGCTGGAATGCGGCGTGACCGCTGGCGCTGAAGAGGTGCGGCGCGGTGGTCGCGGCATGCGCCTGTTGCAGGCTGCCGCAGGTGCGCACCTTCACCGGCTTGCCGTTCAGGGTGGTTCCTGTCTGCCCCGAAGCATGGCCGATCCAGCGGTCCCCGGCGGCGCCCGAATCGATGATGCCAAGGATCGGCTTATCATTTTCCAGCAGGGCAATCAGCGTGCCATAGAGCGGCCGCCCGGCGATGAAGCCGCGCGTGCCATCGATCGGGTCCAGCACCCAGAGCCGGCCGCTGCGCGAGGGCTTTATGCCATATTCCTCGCCGATGATGCCGTCGCTCGGCCGGTCGCGCTCGATGATCCGGCGCATCGCCATCTCGGCGGCGCGATCGGCGATGGTGACGGGGGAAAAATCCTGTTTCCGCTCTACGCGCGCATTGCTGCGGAAATAGGGGCGAATGGCGTCTGCGGCGGCATCGGCCAGCCGCAGCGCCAGGATGGTATCGGCGGTCAGGCTCATGCCAGCCCCAGTTCTGCGAGCAGCTGCGCGCGTGCCGAATCCAGCGCCGGGGCCGCTGGCCGTGTGGCCGGATCGGGGTGCGCGGACAGCTTGATGGGATTGCCCGCCACCTTCAACGGGGTGCCATCCGGCATGGCCGTTTGCACCAGCATGTTGCGCGCGGCCACCTGCGGATTGGCCAGCGCCTCGCCCACGCTGTTGAGCGGCCCGCAGGGAACGCCCACCGCCGCCAACCGGTCCAGCCAGTGCGCCGCGGGGGCGGTCTTCAACTGCGCCTCCAGCAGCGCCGAAAGCTCTGCCACATGCGCGCTGCGATCGGCATTGCTGGCAAAGCGCGCATCACCCGCCAGGGCGCCAAGCGCCAGGCCCTCGATGCAGGCCGCCCATAGCGCATCATTCCCGGCGGCAATCACGATTGGCCGGTCGGCGCACTGGAATGCCTGAAACGGGGTGATCGAAGGGTGGCGGTTGCCCAGCGGCCCGGGGCTTTGCCCGCTCACCTGCAATCGCGCGATGGCGTTTTCCAGAATGGCAATCTGGCAATCCAGCATGGCGACATCCAGATGCTGGCCAAGCCCGCTTTTTTCGCGCGCGATCAGCGCCGCCTGGATGCCGATCACCGTGAACAGTGCCGCCGTGATATCGCCCAGCGACGTGCCGACGCGGGTGGGCGGTGTGCCTTCGTGGCCGGTGATGCTCATGATGCCGCCCATCGCCTGCACGATTATATCGTAGGCCGGGCGCAGCGCATCGGGGCCGGTCTGCCCGAAGCCGCTGGCCGAGGCGAGGATCAGCCGCGGATGCAGCGCGTGCAGGTCGGCAAAGCCATAGCCCAGCCGGGCCAGCGCCCCGGGGCGGAAATTTTCCACCAGCACATCGGCCCGCGCCAGCAGCGCCTCGAACACCACCCGGTCTGCCGCTTCCCGCAAATCCAGCGCCAGCGATTCCTTGCCCCGGTTCACGCTGGTGAAATAGGCGCTTTCGCCGTGCAGGAACGGCCCGATGGCGCGGCTGTCATCGCCGCTGCCCGGCGCCTCCACCTTGATCACCCGCGCGCCCAGATCGGCCAGCAGCATGGTGGCAAAAGGGCCGGCCAGCACGCGGGTGAGATCCACCACGAATAGCCCGGCAAGCGGGCCGGTTGCAGACGTTGCAGACATTGCAGACAAAGAGGAAGGCGCGAAGGGTGCGGGCATAGCCCCGCTGCTAGCCGGTCAGCCCGGTTGCCGGAAGGCCCATATTGCACCGCCATCCGCTGCAGGCCAGCAGATGGCGGTGCGCATGTTGGAAATCAGAAGCGGAATGTCGCCTCCAGCCCGAACAGGCGGGGATTGCCGCGGATGAAGGTCGGGATGCCGAACGCCCCGCCGGTGTTGCCCGCGTCGATCACATAGTCCTTGTCGAACAGGTTGCTGGCAAAGCCGGTCAGCGCCCAGCGCCCGTCTTGCGCTGCGATCCCCCCGCGCAAATTGACCAGCGTAACGGGCCCCTGCGCGATCGCGGGATTGTTTGGCAGCTCGAAGAAGATGCGGCTGCGATAGGTGATCGTGGGGGTGGCGAAAAGTTCGAGATTATCGGCAATGGGCAGGCGCGCATCGATCCCGCCGGCGGCCTGCCAGTCAGGCTGCAAGCGGAAGCGGTTGCCGGCAAAAACGCCGTTTTCGGGTTCGTCGCGGATCTTGGCATCGATCCAGCCGGCATTGGCAAACAGCAGCAGTTCGCGGCTTGGCCGCCAGCTGGCCTCCGCCTCGATGCCCACATTGCGGGCAGAGCCGGCATTGCGGGTTACGATCTGGCCATTCTCGTTCACGCTGACCTGGAAATTGTCGTAGGTCTGGTAATAGACGCCAAGGCTGCCCTGAACCGCGCCGCTGCCACCCTTCATGCCCACTTCATAGTTCCAGACGGTTTCTGCCGGCACATCCACAGCGTTGGGGACCGGCCCCGCGGGGGTGTTGCGGGCATTCAGCTGCACGATCGGGCTGCGCCGCCCTTTCGAGACGGTGGCATAGGCATTCAGCTGGTCGGATATGCGATACAGGGCATTGAAGCGGGGCAGGAAAGCGTTGTTGGTGCCGCGCGCCGAAAAGGTCTGCCCGCCGGTGCCGGCAAAGGGCAGCAGCGGCGCGGGCGCGCCCAACAGGGTGAGCAACACCGACGCAGGCTGATCGGAAAAGTAGCGCGAGGAACGTGTTTCCCAAAGCATGCGCGCCCCGGCCGTCAGCTCCAGCCTCTCGGTCGCATCGAAGGTCATGTCACCGAACAGGCTGATGGTGGTGATGGTGGCACCATTTTCGAAGCGGGCACGATAAGGAAGCTGGGTGAAGCGGCCGCGGGTCAGCAGCGCGGTTGCTTGCGAAGCTGTCACCACGCCTTGTGCATCCACACAAGGCAGGCCGGGCACGAGCCGGGCGGCGCATTGAAGATAGGTGCCTTCTTCCGACGAAAAGGGCACATTCTGGGTGCCCGATTCGGTAAAGACATTGAAGCCGCCAAATGCCTTCAGCCGATCGCCATCATAGTTCACCCGGCTTTCGTGGCTGAACTGCTTGCCTTTCGCATCCTCGGCAAATTCGAGGAACCAGGCCGCCGAACCATCGGCATCGAACACCTCCAGGCTGTTGAACTCGCGATAGCCGAAGATATGCGTGCTGGACCAGCGACTGTCAGCGGGGGTGAAGCGGGCGGTGAAATTCACATCATGCACATCGCGCCACAGGCCCAGCTCGTCGCGCCCCAGCACCGCCTGGCTTTGCGGCGATCCTCCAAGCTCGGCAAAGGAGAAGGGCGAGGTATCGCCGCCAAACGGCCGCAGAACACTGGATTTGAACGCGGTACCGGGGCTGCGCTGGCCATCATAGGTGTAAACGAGATCGAGCTGCAGCGCCTCAACCGGCCGCAGCATGAGCGAGACGCGGGCGCCAAACTGGTTCTGGCCGTTCAAATCGCGCTGCAAGCGGGCCGGATTGGGGCTGCCGTTGCGTCCGGCAATATTCTCCACCACGCCATCGCGCTCCTTATAAGCCATAGCGAGGCGGATGCCGTAATTTTCGGTCCCGGCGTTGAGCACAGCGGATGCCTGCCGCTGGTCAAAATTGCCGAACGCTCCCCGGACTTCGCCAGACACACCCTCGCGCACGCGGTTGGGAATCACACTGATCGCGCCGATCGCAGCGGCCGTTCCGAACAGGGTCGCCTGCGGGCCCTTCACCACTTCCACTCGCTCGATATCGAATAAATCGAAATAGGATCCGCGCGAGCGCGAAACATCGACGCCCTGATAGAAGATGGAGACCCGCGGCGCGATTTGGGCGTCGCCTGAATCCGAGGTGATGCCACGGATCACGAAGCCGGGATTGTTGGCCGACTGTTCCTGGATGTTCAGGCCCGGAACGAAGGCAGACAGTTCGTTGAATTGCGACACCCCGATCCGCTGCAAGGTCTCGCCGGTCCAGGCGGTCACCGTCACCGGAACATCGGAAATCCTTTGGTCGCGCTTCTGGGCGGTGACGATGATTTCCGAAAAGCTGTCATCGGCTGCGGCCACCTGCTGGGCGAATGCCGGGGCCATGAGGTTTGCCGCCAGGGCGATGGCAGATACGGTACGCAACACAGGACGATCGAACAGCATGAAAACTCCATTCCGAAAAAGTGGTCCGCGAGTGCCGGATGATTGTTGCATTGCAGCAATGCTTGTATGACAGTTTGATGATGCCACAAGAACCGGCGAGACCGTGTTGCAGGCCGTCGCCACTCTGTCAGACACGGGTTCAGGGCAAGAAGCGCAGCCTTTTCCTCCTTCCGCCAAGCCGCTAGAAGCGCGGGATGAGAAATGTTCCGCCGCCGCCCGAGATTCGCACCGTGTCCAGCCGCCGGGTGGCCTGCGACGGTGACGAAGGGGCGCTGGGCCATCCCCGCATCTGGCTGGAAATCGATGCGCGCGGCTTCGTCGATTGCCCCTATTGCGACCGTCGCTTCATCCTCGCCGAGGGCGCTGTGAGCGATGCGCACTGACGCAGACTGAAGCGCGCGTGGCTTTTCGCGCAAAGCGCCCTATGTTCGGGCGATGGACCATCTTCTCTACGCTGATCTCGATCCCGAAACCGCCGTCCGGCTGACCCGCGAGGCGCTGGTCGGTTGCGAGGATGGCGAGCTGTTCCTGCAGGTCGCGGCCTCCGAAAGCTTCGCCTTCGATGATGGCCGGCTGAAGGTCGCCACCTTCGATACCAGCCGCGGCTTCGGCTTGCGCGGCGTGATGGGCGAAACCAGCGCCTATGCCCACGCCAACGAATTGAGCGAGCAGGCCATCCGCCGGGCCGGCGAAACCATCGCCGTGGTGCGCAGCGGCCACGGCGGCACCGCCGCCTTGCAGCCGCCGCGCCGCACCAACCAGGCCCTGTATACCGATGCCGATCCGCTGTCGGCCGTGCCGTTTGCTGCCAAGGTGACACTGTTGCAACGGATCGATGCGGCCGCACGGGCGCGCGATTCCCGGGTGGTGCAGGTCAGCGCCAGCCTCGCGGGAAGCTGGAGCCTGGTGAATATCATCCGCGCCGATGGCAGCCGGGCCCGCGATGTGCGCCCGCTCGTGCGGCTCAGCATTTCCATCGTGTGTGAACGCAATGGCCGCCGCGAATCCGGCAGCTGGGGCATCGGCGGACGAACCCTCTATGATCGGATGTTCGACGAGACGGAATGGAATCGCGCCATTGATGGCGCCTTGCAGCAGGCCCTCACCAATCTGGAGTCCGTGCCGGCACCGGCCGGGGAAATGACGGTGGTGCTGGGCCCCGGCTGGCCCGGAATCCTGTTTCACGAGGCGGTCGGGCACGGCCTGGAAGGCGATTTCAACCGCAAGGGCACCAGCACCTTCTCCGGCCGGGTTGGCGAGCAGGTCGCCGCCAAGGGTGTAACCGTCGTGGATGATGGCAGCCTGCCCGATCGGCGCGGCTCGCTCAGCATCGACGACGAGGGCACGCCAACGGAGCGCACCGTGCTGATCGAGGACGGCATCCTGAAGGGCTATATGCAGGACCGGATGAATGCCCGGCTGATGGGCGTGCCCGCCACCGGCAATGGCCGCCGCGAAAGCTTCCAGCATCCCCCCATGCCGCGGATGACCAACAGCTTCCTGCAGGGCGGCAGCGACGATCCGGGCGAAATCCTGGCGCGGGCGAAGTCCGGCATCTATGCCAAAAGCTTCGGCGGCGGCCAGGTGGATATTGTTTCCGGCAAGTTCGTGTTCAGCTGCACCGAGGCCTATAAAATCGAAAACGGACGCCTCGGCGCGCCGATCAAGGGCGCCACGCTGATCGGCAACGGCCCCGAGGTGATGCAGCGGATCGTTGCCATCGGCAACGACATGGCGCTCGACGAAGGGATCGGCACCTGCGGCAAGGGCGGACAATCCGTGCCGGTGGGCGTGGGCCAGCCAACCCTGATGATCGAGGGCCTGACCGTGGGTGGCACAGCATGAGCCTCACCGAGCTGGTAACGGTGAACGATGTATCTCTGGCGGAAATCATGCGCGGCCGGCTGGCCGCGGATGGGATCGAGGCGGTGCTGTTCGATGCCGGCTTTTCCGGCCTGCTGGGTGGCGGCTATCCGGGCATCCGCCTGATGGTGACCGCAGACGATGCACAGGCCGCACGGCGGGTGCTCGATTTGCCTGAAAATGAGGCATAGCTTTAGCCTGACGCACCCCGTGCCAAGAAAATGGGCACAGTTTCCCCTTGCGATTGCTGCACTGCAATAGCGGAACAACTTGGCACGATATCTGCAGGGCCAACCTGTCTGACAGTGCATGGGCGCTGTTTTTGCCAGGGGGTGTTGGCCAGTGAAGTTCATTGTTGCAGTCATCAAACCTTTCAAGCTCGATGCCGTGCGTGATGCGCTGACCGGCCTTGGTGTGCAGGGTATGACCGTGACCGAAGTGAAGGGCTTCGGCCGCCAGAAGGGTCAGACCGAAATCTACCGCGGCGCCGAATACACCACCAACATGGTGCCCAAGGTGAAGATCGAAGTCGCGGTAAGCGATGACCTTGCCGGACGCGCTGTGGAGGCGATCCAGCAGGCTGCTCACACTGGCGCCATCGGCGACGGCAAGATTTTCGTGCTCGACATGGCCGGCGTGGTGCGCATCCGCACCGGCGAAACCAACGAAACGGCGCTGTAGCAATGGCGCGGGATGAAAAGGAGGGGTTGCGAATGAACTTCAAGCATCTGGCGATGGTCGCCGGCAGCGTAGGCGCGGGCGTAGGCGTGGGCGGCTTGCTGCTGGCGGCCCCGGCGTTTGCGCAAGAGGCCGCGGCAGCGGTGCAGGCAACGACTGCGGTAACAACTGCGGCAACAACTGCCGTTGCCGAAACCGCAGCCGCTGATCCCGTTCCCAACAAGGGCGATACCGCCTGGATGATGGTTTCAACCGTGCTGGTCATGCTGATGATCGTGCCCGGCCTCGCGCTTTTTTACGGCGGGCTGGTGCGCAGCAAGAACATGCTTTCGGTGCTCACCCAGATCATCGCGGTCGCCAGTCTCGCGATGGTGATGTGGGTGATGTTCGGCTATTCGCTGGCCTTCGGTGGCGATTTCAACCAGTTCATTTCCTCCGGCAAGCTGTTCCTCGCCGGCGTGACGGCCGATTCCAATGTCGCCACCTTCACCGATGGTGTCGTCATCCCCGAATTCGTCTTCATCGCGTTCCAGATGACCTTCTCCGCCATCACCGTCGCTCTCGTGGTCGGCGGACTTGTCGAGCGGATGAAATTTTCCGCGATCATGGTGTTTGCCATCGTCTGGCTCACGATCAGCTATTATCCGATCGCTCACATGGTCTGGTATCTGGGCGGCGATGAGGCCTCCACCGGCCTGATCTTCGGCTGGGGCGCGCTCGATTTCGCCGGCGGCACCGTGGTGCACATCAATGCGGGCGTCACCGCACTGGTGGGTGCCATCATGCTGGGCAAGCGGATCGGCTATCAGAAGGAATTGATGGCGCCGCACTCGCTCACCATGACGCTGATCGGCACGGGCCTGCTGTGGGTCGGCTGGTTCGGTTTCAACGCCGGCTCCGCGCTGGAAGCCAACGGCTCGGCCGGTCTCGCCCTCATCAACACCTTTACCGCCACGGCTGCCGGGGTGCTGTTCTGGATGCTGACGGAAAAGCTGCTGGGCCACGCCGGCTCGCTGCTCGGCGCCTGCTCCGGCGCCATTGCCGGGCTGGTTGCGGTAACGCCTGCAGCGGGCAATTCCGGGCCTTTCGGCGCTATCCTGCTGGGAGCGGTGGCCGGCATCCTGTGCTGCCTGTTTGTGATGAAGGCCAAGCCCAAGCTGGGCTTTGACGATTCGCTCGATGTGTTCGGCATTCACGGCATCGGCGGCATCGTCGGCTCGATCGGCACCGCCGTCACCATGCTGGCCGTGCTGGGTGGCCCGGCGGGCGACGACTATGAACTGGGGTCACAGCTGTGGATTCAGGTCAAGTCGGTCGCCGTCGCCATCGCGTGGTCGGCCGTGGGTGCGGCAATCGCCTTCACCATTGCCAAGCTGGTCACCGGCCTTCGGGTCACCGAAGAGGTGGAGCGCGAAGGCCTCGATCTCGGCGAGCATGGGGAGCGCGCCTACAATTATTGAAGCCCAACGAGCTTCTACAACTTCCTCCCCAAGGAACCAACCTCCCCCGGCAGGGCAACTTGCCGGGGGATTTTTTGGTCTGCCGGGTGCCAAAGCATGGCGCATGGCCGAACTTGTCAGTTGCTGGCGGCGGGTGGCTCAGCGGCGGGCTCTGCGGCGGGCGCCGGTTTCATCGGCTGAAACCGTCCCAGGCTGCATCGTGCGCCGGTCGCACGGCCGCCGTTAACCACGGTGATGCTGTCCATGCTGCACAGTTGGCCGGTGCGGCTGTTGTGCTTGAAGGCGCGGCTGAACCCGAGTCCGGAGCAGGCGAAAGGCAGCTCGTTGCGAAACATCCGGTTGCTTCCCATCACGAAATTGATCGTGCGATCGTCCACCACATGCGTGCTGCGGATCTGCCGCAGGGTGATGCAGGTCACCGGCTCGCCATCCGGCACCCAGACCTGCTGCGAACGCGGCGTGCTGTTGCCGCCATCGGCGCAGCTGGCAAGCAGCAATGCGACAGCCAGGCCGGCACCCAACAGAAAAGTCTTGCGCATAAAATCCTCATCCATCGCTTTCGCCCGGAAGCTGCATCCGGTTTCATTCTGCTGCAAGCAAATCCTGCGGTCTCCCAAGCAGCGCGGGTGCCAGCGCGGGCAGCTCTGCCATCAACTGCGAAAAACAGGCCGATATGGTCGCCGCCAGCGTCGCCAGCCCGGCGTGCGGTGCCAGCGTTCCGGGGTGCATGTACAGCGCGCGATCAAACTCCAGCTGGATGGCGTGCCGGCCGATTGCCGGGCAGCCATGGCGCTCGGTGGTATGGCCGCCGGCATAGGGCATATTGCGCACCACCCTTAGCCCGGCATCGGCGAACAACCGCTCCAGCGTCGCCACAAGCGGAGCCGCCGCACTGCTGCCATGGCGATCGCCGATCACCAGATCCGGCGGCTTCGGGCCATCGGGCGTGGGCATCGAATGGCAATCCAGCAGGATCGCATAGCCGTACGCGCGGTGCGCCGCTGCAAGCCTGTCAGCAATCGCCGCGTGCCAGGGCCGATGCAGGGCATCCAGCCGCGCCGGGATGTCTGTCGCCGGGATGCGATCGGGATAGATCGCCTGATCGGCGGCCGCCATGCGCGGGATCAGGCCATAGCCTCGCCGCACCCGCTCGCTGATCCGTGCCGCCATGGCAGGACGCTCGCTGAACATCGCCGGATCAAACTCGTCTTCGGCGCGATTGAGGTCGAGATAGGCCCGGCTATGCGTTGCCGCGAGCAAGGGAAGTCCTTTGGCGGCGCTTGGCGCAAGCAATGCATCCACATGGCAATCCTCGATCCGCCGCAGCGCCGCAGCGGGAAGCCGGGTCTGGCGCATGAAGGCCGGCGGCAGATGGGTGCCACTGTGCGGGGAAGTCAGCAGGATCGGCGTGCTGCCGGGGTTGGGCCCGGACCAGACGAACGGGCTCATCCGAACAATCCGGGGTTCACCAGATCGGGGATGTGGCCCTTGAACTGAAAAAAGCCCCGCGCCGCATGCGGCCAGGCGCGACTGTCCCACGGGCGGCGGATTTCCACCAGTGCGATGCCATGCGCTGCAAGCGCGTTGCGGGTAGCGGCGATGCGGTCTGCCACCGGGCCGGTTGCAGCATAGGGCGTGAGAATCTGGGTCAGCCCGGCGTCGGTGGCCCAGGCGGCCAAGCCGTCTTCCATCGCTGCTTCGGGCAAGCGCACACACGGCGCATCGAAGTGCTGCTCTGCCCGCTGCACCGCGTCTGCCAGCGCGGCATTGGCATGATCCGCCTTCGGGCCCGCCGGATCGCCGCCGATGGCGTCAACGGCGGCAATGGCGCGCACTGGCACGGGCCAGGAGCTGGTTTCGGGCGACAGGTCTTCGGTGTGCAGCCAAAGGCCAGAAGGAGCGCTCGGGTTTGCTGGCGGCAACGCCCGCAGCGGCACCGGCGAGACAACAGGCTCTGGCGGCACAGGCTCGGCAAACTCCGCCAGCGGGTGGCGCACCGCAAAGCGCCCGCCGGAAACGCTGCGAATCCGCTCGGCGCTTGCCAGATAGGTTTTCCCCACCGTTTGCAGGCCGGCCACCCAGCGCCAGCTCAAGCTGTTGGAGGCCGGGCAGGCATCCAGCAGATGGCGATAAAAGAAGGCCGCGCCCAGTTGCCACGGCAGCTTCAGCGTGAATATCCAGATGCTGGCAAAGTTCATCCGGGCGTGGTTGTGCAGATAGCCGGTGGATTTCAGCTCCTCGACCCAGAAATCGAAGCAATCGATGTCGGTGTTGGCAGAAAGCGCCTGCGCGTGCCCGGTGGCGAGGCCGCGATCATTGGCCAGCCGGCTTTCCAGCCGCTCCACGTCGGCCAGATAGCGGCGCCAGAGGCCGGGTCGCAGCTCCAGATGCCCGCGCCAGTAGCTGCGCCAGCACACTTCCTGAATGTATTTTTCCGCCGCATCCATCCCGTGCGCGCGAAACGCCGCCTGCGCCACTTCCTCCTCGCTGATCAGGCGACGGCGGATTGCGGGAGACAGGGCAGACACGTTGGTTCGTGGCCCCGGCCCGGTATCGCGGTTGCGGGTGGCGGCGTAGGCGCGGCCGGCACTGGGCAGGAATTGCGCCAAGCGGGCAAGCGCATCGGCGCGGGTGTTGGCAAAGGGCATTGCCACACAGTGCCTTGGCCTCAGCGAAAGCGCCAGTGCGGCAAGGTGCAGCCGGGCGGCGAAAACGCGGCCACCCGGCTGCGGGGGAGGACTCAGGCGGTAATGGCGCGGATGGGCCGCCGCCGGTGAACTACCCCGACGAGGCCGAAGCCCTGGATCATCATCGCCCATGTCGCCGGCTCCGGAACGGCGTTGAAGGCGTTCTGGGACAAGGTGAAGGCAGCGACCTGGTAGCCGACGTCGAGGCCCACGTCATTGTCGAAGCGCCAGTGGATTCCGCCCCACAGGCGCGATTCCTTGGCATCGATAACGGCATCGGCCCAATCATCCCAGCAGCGGCTGTTGCCGGCCCAGGTCAGACAGAAACTGCCCCCCGATCCGAAGGCGTCGGTGAGAATCCCTTGTGCCGCCCCGGAGACGCCGGCATGCGCCGAAACATAGCTGGGGTGTGGTGGCGTGTTGATAAACGGAGTCCAGTCGGCAACGGCGTCGGTATTCGGATTGCCATCGGTGTCGGCCGCGCGGATCGCCGTGACGGGTCGCCAATAGTCCTCGTGATATTTGCTGTCCCAAACGGCAATGGTAACGTCGGCGATGGCGACGGTAAGCTTTGCCAGCGTTGCGGCATTGGTCAGCGTATCGTGCCCGGCACTTTCGGCCGCATCGATGGCAGCACGCACCCAGGGGCCGGTGCCGGCAGCACCTGCCCAGAAGATGACAGCGTTCGACTGATCCGCATCGCGCAGCAAGCTTCCCACACTGCCGATGTCCCGCACTTCCTTGAAGGCGGCTGTGTAGGCGTCGCTGGTGATCGCCGGTGGTGGCGCGGGTCGCAAAGCATCTGGCGACACCATCAGCCACGGATCAACCGCCGCCCAATGCGGCACTGCAGGCGGCGCAAAGCCCGGCGGCGTCGGTGCCCAACGGCCGGGCAAACCAGACGGGACATAGGCAACAGACGCGCCAGAGCCATCCCCGGTGCGATTGGCAATCACCGCGGCTGCATAGGCCGCCCCGGTCGCGATGCCGTCGGTCTTGGACTGTCCGTCTGCCACCAGTGCGAGACTGGCAGCGAGTGCGGCGTCGAGATCGGCGGCGCGCGCCGGGAAAGCGTGCAGCAGCACGGCGTGGGCGGCTGTTGCAGTTGCCGCACGGCTATCCCCGCCAGGTGATACGACGCCGTTCAGAAAGGCGTAGTTTGGTTGGCCCAAGGTGGCGTTGACAGCATCGTGCATGGCAACGCTGGCCATCGCCCATGGTCTGCTGGTGGTGGTTGTGCGGATCGACATGGAGGTTGCTCCCTCACGCAATGGCAGGCCCCCAATGGCTGGGCCTTGCGTGCGCGAGAGGAGCGCGAAAAGGCTGTGATTGAACACTCGCGCTGCTGATTTTTTGCTGATGGACAGATGATTTTCTCGGCTTTGGCCTACAGGCGATAGTCTGGCTGGGTTCCACTTGCCTTCCAATAGCTGTCCAGTCCCAGGCGGCGGGTCAGCGCGGGAAAGCCGGGATGGCGGCGCAGCGGGTCTGCCCAGGCGGAAAACAGCAGCCCGGTGTAGCGGCGGCTGAACGGGCTCGGCAGCGGCGTGCCGTCGCCGCCGTAGTAGCGCTGCTCGAGCAACGAGAACGCTGCGTCCGCTTGGCCCAGCGCACACAGCAGGGCCGCGACCGACGGCGGGCCGAAGCTGGCTTGTGCTGCAAGGAGTTCCGCAGCTGCCGCCGTCATTGCCTCGCTATTTTGCGACTGCAGCGCCAATATGATGCGGTCCAGCACCGAATAGGGTGGTGCAGGCTGGCTTGCGGCGATCGTCGGTCGCGATCCTTGCTGCTGAACAAGCGCGCGGGCCGCCTCGAACTGCCCGGTTGCCACCAGAAACTTGTAGCGATGCTGCCAGAAACCGCGATGGCGTGGCCAAAGGCGATGCGCCTCGTCATACAGCCTGTCGGCCTCCGCCAGATCGCCCAGGCTCCACAGGGCCCAGGCCAGCTTGAACCGGCTCTTGGCATCATAGGGATCGAGCAAGCTGGCCTGACGAAAATGCCCGGCAGCTTCCCGCAAACGCCCGCTATCCCCGAACAATTGCCCGATAGCCTCCTCCAACGGCGCAAAGGGCGGCTGGCCACCTGCCAGCAAAAGCAGCGCACGATCCTTCTGGATGAGGTTGCCACAATTCGGCACCACCCCTGCCAACGCAAATTGCGCGTCGCGATTGTCGACATCCAACTGCAAACAGGCGTGGCAGAAAGCATCGATTGTCAGACGGTGAAGGATTCCCCGCAGCCGCAGGCGCCCTTGGCATTCGGGTTGGCAAACACGAAGCCGGCGGTGAAATCATCTTCCACCCAATCCATCGTGGATCCGATGAGATAAAGCAGTGAGCCGCCGTCAACATAGAGGGTGCCGGCGGGCGTCGGCACGGCTTCGTCGCCCGGGTTGGGCATTTCCACATAATCAATGGAATAGGCGAGGCCCGAGCAGCCGCGTTTGGGGGTGCTGAGCCGGACTCCGGCGACCGGGCCGGGGGCCTTGGCCAGCAACGCGGCGATGCGCCGAACAGCTGCTTCGGTCAGCGTGATGGGTGCCGGGCGCGTGCGGGCGAGCGTGGTGGTCATAGCATTCCCAGTTCGAGCTTGGCTTCATCCGACATCTTGCCCGGATCCCACGCCGGCTCCCACACGATGTTGACCTCGGCGGTGGCAACGCCGGGGACGGACATAATGCGCAGCTCCACTTCGGCGGGCATGGATTCGGCCACCGGGCAGTGCGGCGTGGTCAGCGTCATGGTGACAACGATGTGGCCGTCGTCATTCTCCACATTGTAGATGAGGCCCAGGTCATAGATGTTGACCGGGATTTCCGGATCGAAAATGTCGCGCAGCGCGGCAATCACCGCATCGGTCAGAGTGTCACCCTCCAGCGGGTCTGCGGATGGCTGCGCGGCGAGGAAGCCCTCCAGATAGTCACGCTGGCGCGGCACATCACCGGCCAGCGGCGCACCCTTCGGCGGCTTCTCCACCTCGTCGACAATCTCCACATCGAAGCGGCGGGGTGCGAATTGCGGGGATGCGGTTTCGCTCATCCAAAAATCCTCTGGGTGCGTTGGATGCCGGCAACCAGCCGGTCGATATCGGCCTCGTTTGCATGGGCCGAAAAGCTGGCGCGGGCGGTGGCGGGGACGCCGAGCCACTGCATCAGCGGCTGCGCGCAATGGTGGCCGGCGCGGATGGCGACGCCGCCTTCGTCAAGGATGGTCGCGACATCATGCGGATGCACGTCCCCCACGGCAAAGCTGACAATGCCGGCGGACTCGTCGGGGCCGAACAGGCGCACGCCCTTCAGTCGCGCAATTTCGGCGCGGGCCATCGCGGTCAGTGCGCGCTCGTGCGCATCGATGGCCTCGATACCGACGCTGTTTACCCAGTCGATCGCGGCGTGCAGGCCAACGGCACCCACGATGTGCGGCGTGCCGGCCTCGAACCTCTGCGGCGGGGAGGCATAGGTCACGCGCTCGAAACTGACCTCGTCGATCATGGCGCCGCCACCCTGCCAAGGCGGCATGCCTTCGAGAATGGCACCGCGCGCCCAAAGCACGCCGATGCCGGTCGGGCCATAGAGCTTGTGCGCCGAGAAGGTGTAGAAATCACACCCCAGCGCCTGCACATCCACCCGCAGGCGCGGCGCTGCCTGGCAGCCATCCGCCAGCAGCTTGGCACCCGCCGCATGCGCGGCCGCGGCGATTTTCGCTATGTCGGCAACGCTGCCCGTTACGTTGGACACATGCGCGATCGCCACCAGCTTCGTGCGCGGGCCGATCAGCGCGATCAGCGCGGCTTCATCGATGCAACCATCCGGCGTGAGCGGGGCGACATCGATATGCGCCCCGACCCGGTCCGCCAGCATGCGCCAGGGCACGATATTGCTGTGATGTTCAAGGCGGGACAAAAGGATGCGATCGCCCGCGCCGATATTCGCATCGCCCCAGCTTTGCGCGACAAGATTGATCGCCTCGGTCGCGCCACGCACGAAGATCGTCTCCGGAGGCTTGCCGCCGATGAAGCGGGCCACCGCATCGCGCGCGGCTTCATAGGCCTCGGTCATCCTGGCCGAGCGGGCGTAGACGCCGCGATGCACGCTGGCATAATCCTGCGAATAGGCGCGGGCTATAGCCTCGATCACCGCGCGCGGCTTCTGGGCGGTTGCAGCGGCATCGAGATAGGCCCAATCCGCGGGAACGCCGGGAAATTCCCCGCGCAAATCCAGCAGCCGCGGCGGCGCGATATGGTGGGCGGCGAGCGGCATCATGTGCGGGCCTCCAGCCAGGCGCGGGCTTCCCGATCGAGCGCGGCCCGCAGCGGCTCGTCGGCGATGGCGGCCAGCGCGTCGGCCACGAAAGCCTGGGTTAGCAGCGCCTGCGCCTGCAAAGGTGGCAGGCCGCGGGATTGCAGGTAAAACAGCGCATTCCGGTCCAGCTCGCCCACCGTGCAGCCATGGGCGCACTTCACATCATCGGCATAAATCTCCAGCTCCGGCTTCAGATTGGCAGCGGCCGTACGCTTCAGCACCAGGGCTTTCAGTGATTGCTCGGCATCGGTTTTCTGCGCGTGACGGGCAACGGAGATTCCACCAGCAATCGAAACCTGCGACTGCCCGGCGGCGACCAGCCGGAAGATCTGGCTAGAGCTTGTCTCCGGTACACGGTGTTCCACCCGGGTGAGCGCATCGAGTGCGGCGTGGCCATCACCGAGGAAGATACCGCTCACGTCCGCATGGGCACCCGGCCCATCCAGCATGACGTGCGCCTCGGACCGCATCGCGCTGCCGGCACTGGCCAGGGTGAGGCTGACGAAGCCGGCCTTCGGGCCAAGGGAAACCGCACCGCGTTCGGACACAAGGCCATGCGCGGTGCGCACCCGGACGATGCGGATAAGCTGTGCGCCTTCGGCCAGGAAGGCATCGAAGCGGTGGTTCAGCCAGTGATCCTGCCGCTCGTCGGCAAAGGTTTCGATGATGGTGAGGCGCGCGCCGGCCGAAAGCTCCACGCGGGTGACGCTGTGCGCCGCACCCGCTGTGCCGATGTGCAGCAGCTGAATGGTGCCGCCGTCTTCGTCTGCGGCCAGATGGATGGTGGCGCCGACTTTGGCAGACGCGGCAGCGAGATCGGCGAGCGGATGGCGCGGCAGGCTGCGGTCTGGCGAGGCGGTGGTGTCGAGAGTGGTGTCGCCGACTGGATGCCCTGCCACCGTCAGATGGCGCGTGCCCGGGATATCGAGCCAGTGCTGATCGATTTCGGGAAGCGCATCATTGGCAGGCGGCGGCGTATCGGCAGGATCATGCGCGTCCGGGTTTGCGCCTAGCATCCGCTCGGCGATGCGCAGGTCTGCCCAGCGCCAGGCCTCGTCATGCCGGGTTGGCAATTCGGTCACGCCGCATGCCGTTCATAGCCGTCGCGCTCCAGCCGCAGCGCGAGGTCCGGCCCACCGGATTCAACGATGCGCCCCCCCGCCAGAACATGCACGAAATCCGGGCGGACATGATCGAGCAGCCGCTGATAATGGGTGATCAGCAGCACGGCGCGATCCGGTGATCGGAAGCGGTTGATGCCTTCGGACACCACTTTCAGCGCATCGATATCCAGGCCGGAATCGGTTTCATCGAGGATGGCGAGCTTGGTGCCCAGCATGGCAAGCTGCACCGCCTCGTTGCGCTTCTTCTCGCCACCGGAAAAGCCGACATTCACCGGGCGCTTCAGCATCTCCATGGAAAGCCCGAGCGCTTCGGATTCGGTGCGAATCGTCTTCATGAACTCCGCGCCCGACACTTCCGGCTGTCCGCGCAATTTCTTCTGCGCATTCAGCGCGGTGCGCAGGAACAAGAGGTTGGAAACACCTGGGATCTCCACCGGATACTGAAAGCCGAGGAACAGCCCCTTCGCGGCGCGCTCGTGCGGGGCGAGCGCCAGCAGGTCTTCGCCCTCAAAACTGACCGAGCCTTCGGTGACGTCATAGCCTTCGCGCCCGGCGAGCACATAGGCCAGCGTCGATTTCCCGGCGCCGTTGGGGCCCATGATGGCGTG
>JAIMJL010000025.1 GCA_020693225.1 Sandarakinorhabdus sp.
GACCGTTGGTTCCTGCGCGGCTTCATCCAGAACATCACCGACAACAATGCGACCACCGGGCTGTATGTGACCGACCAGTCCTCCGGGCTGTTCACCAACATCTTCACGCTGGAGCCGCGCCGGTTCGGTGTGGTGGCGGGGTTCAAGTTCTGACGCGAGAGCTTTTGCCTTCGGCGACCGGGGCCTGAGGCCCCGGACCCCCGGAGTCTGGATGCGCTTGCGCCAAGAAGGCGACGCGACAAGTTTGGCATTTGAAAGCCTGCGGCGCCTGTTTTCAGCGCCGCAGGCTTTCAAGTCTTGAACACCCAATGTCGCCGCCGGAACACCGCAAAGAGTGTTGGGGTGAAGGGGACGAGTCCCCTTCCCGCCGGAGGCATCCTGTTCGTTTGGCGTGCATCCTTCGCCAAGCCGGGGTCTTGCAGCTGGCGCGCCAGCCGCGCCCTTTCTTTTTGCCGGATTCTGGCCTAAGGGACAGGTCGCGAGAGCCAATGCTCCGTCTGCCCGTAAACGGGTCGCGCCTTGCTTTAGGATCACATTTGCTATTTTCTGACCTGCACCTGTCGGACGCTTTGCTGAAGGCGGTTGACGACAGTGGATACACTGAACCGTCTGCCATTCAGGCGGCTGCCATTCCCTCGGTTTTGATGGGCCGCGACCTGATCGGGGTGGCGCAAACCGGAACGGGCAAGACGGCGAGCTTCGTTTTGCCGATGATCGACATATTGGCCGAGGGCCGTTCGCGGGCGCGGATGCCGCGCAGCCTGATCCTGGAGCCGACGCGGGAACTGGCCGCGCAGGTGGCCGAGAATTTTGAAAAATACGGCAAATACCACAAGCTTTCCATGGCGTTGCTGATTGGCGGCGTGGCCTTTGGCGATCAGGACCGGGCGCTGGAAAAGGGCGTGGATGTGTTGATTGCGACGCCGGGGCGGCTGATGGATCAGCATTCGCGCGGCAAGATCCTGCTTTCGGGCGTGGACATCTTGGTGATCGACGAGGCTGACCGGATGCTCGACATGGGCTTCATTCCGGATGTGGAGAAGATCTGTTCCTATCTGAAGCCGGATCGGCAGACGCTGTTGTTTTCGGCCACCATGCCGCCGCCGATCAAGCGGCTGGCTGATACTTTCATGACCAACCCGAAGATGGTGGAAGTGAGCCGGCCGGCGACCACCAACAAGGATATTGCGCAAAGCCTGGTGGCCGTTTCGGCGCGGGACAAGCGCGATGTGCTGCGCGATCTGCTGCGCGAGGAAGGCGTGAAGAACGCCATCATTTTCTGCAACCGCAAGACGACGGTGCGCGACCTGGCATCGAGCCTGAAGAATGCGCGGATGAAGGTGGGACAGATCCATGGCGACATGGAGCAGGCCGATCGCATTCGCGAGCTGGACAAGTTCAAGAATGACGAGATCGACATCCTGGTGGCATCCGATGTTGCGGCGCGCGGGTTGGACATCAAGGGCGTGAGCCATGTGATCAACTTTGATTCGCCGTGGCACCCGGATGACTATGTGCACCGCATCGGCAGGACGGGCCGCGCGGGCCAGAAGGGCACGGCGATCACGCTGGTGACACCGGACGACGAGGAAGCGATCGCGCAGATCGAGAAGCTGACCGGGCAGACGATCCCGCGCCGGGTTCTGGGTTCTGGACGGGATGTGCGGCGTGACGCCAGCAGGGATGCTGAACCGGCACCGCGGGCAGCGATACCTGCTCCCACCGAGAGCGCCATGGAGACGGGCGAACGCGATGCACCGAAGCGAGACCGAACCCGGCCGCGCGCCGCTCGCGCGACGAAGGATGCCGATGCACAGCCACGGCGGCGCGACCCGGGTCGCGCGGCAGACAGTTCGGAGCGGCAGGCCGCAATAGGTGCGGCAGCGGGGCGCGCGCCGCGTGATGAGCGCCCGAAGCGTGAAAAGCGACCGGAGCAGCGGACCGATCCGCAGCAGGGGCATCAGCTGCGCGCCGATGACCAGCGTCAGGAGCGGCGGCCAGAGCGTCGAGATGATAGGCGGCGTGACGATCGCGAGGACCGCGACATGCCGATCGGGCCGGGGTTCGGGGACGAAGGGGTTCCGGCGTTCCTGCAGGTTTCGGCACGCGGCTGACCGCACGGCGCGTTTTTATCGGTCGGCGTCGGGCTGTTGCTCCGGGCGCGCTGACTGGAATGCCGGCAGTGGTTCGCAGGCGACCTCTGCCTCGGCGATACGGGGATAGTCAGCAAGATCAATGCCGAAGCGTCGGGCGTTGAACAGCATCGGCACGAGCAGGATATCGGCCAGCGTTGGCCTGGCGCCGAAGCAATAGGGGCCGGATTCGCGGGCTATCAGGGCCTCGAACGCGGCTAGGCCGTGCGCGATGGTTTCCTTTGCCCATTGGCGCGCGTGGTCGGCACTGGTGAGGGCTTCGATGCGTTTCAGGATGCCGAGATTCTGGATGGGGTGCGTGTCGGCGGCGATCACCAGGCTGGCGGCGCGGATTCGGGCGCGCGCTTGCGGATCTGCGGGCAGAAAGGGGTTGGCGGGATGGGTTTCTTCCAGCCATTCGAGGATGGCGAGCGACTGGGTGAGCAGGGTGCCATCCGACAGTTCCAGCGCCGGCACCATGGCTTGCGGATTGCGGGCGCGCCAATCGGCGGCGGATTGCGCGCCGGTGCGCAGATCGATGGCGGTTTGCGGGACTGACAGCCCCTTCCAGGCGAGGCCGATCCGCACCCGCCAGGACGCGCCGGAGCGGAAATAGCTGAACAGCCGGAGCGGTTTTGGATGGGGCATGATTGACGCATACCAAAGCGGCGGCCCTGTTTCGAGACTGTCACAAAAGGGCCACAGTGGGATAGCTTTCGGCGGATGCGGCGACGATGGCGCTTTGCTTCTGGGCTGTTCTGCATAAACTTTTTGCGTCGCAGCAAATGCCAGAGAGGTTTTCCGCATGAATGCAATCGTTTCGTTCCGCGCCGCACTGCTGGCTTCGCTGGTTTTCGCCCCCGCGCCGTTGCTGGCGCAATCGGCAGAGACGGCCGCCGAGACGACCGACACCATCATCGTGACCGGGACAAGGCGGGTGGATCGGGTTGTGACGGCTTCGCCGGTTCCGGTGGATGTAATTACCGCGACCGCGCTGCAGAACAGCGGCTCGACAGAGACCAACCGGCTGCTGCGCGATCTGGTGCCGAGCTTCAACTTCCCGCAGCCTTCGGTGACCGACGGGACCGATGTGATCCGCCCGGCCTCGCTCCGCGGCCTGGGGCCTGATCAGACGCTGGTGCTGGTGAATGGCAAGCGGCGGCACATGTCGGCGCTGCTGAACATCAACGGTTCGGTGGGCCGCGGTACGCAGGCTGTGGATATCAACTTCATCCCGTCGTCGGCGCTGTCGCGCGTCGAGGTGCTGCGCGATGGCGCGGCGGCGCAATATGGCTCGGACGCGATTGCCGGCGTCATCAACTTCCAGCTGAACGATGCGCGATCGGGTGCGCGCTTTGCGGCGACCTATGGCGGTTATGTGACCAGCCTGTCCGGCGTGAACGAAGTGACGGGGCTGGTGCTGGCGAATGGCCAGCCGACCCTGGCGGCCGACGGCACCCTGGCGGTGGCCGATACCGGCAAGAAGCTGCGGGTGAACGATGGCGAGGTGTTGACGCTGTCGTCGAACTTCGGCTTGCCGATCGGGGCCGAGGGCTTTGCCAATATCACGGTGGAGTATCGCGACCGGCAGGATACCAATCGCACCGGCTATGACCGGCGGCAGCAGTTTGACCGGGTGGCGGGTGCCTTCAGCCCCAAGGAGCAGACTTTTGACCGGCGTTCGCATCGCTATGGCGACCCGAAGACCGAAGATGTCAGCGTGTTCCTGAACGCCGGAATCCCGCTGGACGATCGCGTGGACGCCTATTTCTTTGGCGGCTATGGCGAGCGGGACGGGGAATCGGCCGGTTTCTACCGGCGCTCGCTGGATGCGCGCAACGTGCTGGCCATCTATCCCGATGGCTTTTTGCCGCTGATCACCACGAAATCGAAGGATTTCTCGCTGACCGGCGGCTTGCGCGGCCAATTCGGCGCGTGGAACTGGGATCTGTCCATGCAATATGGGCAGAACAAGGTGAATTACACCATCATCAACACCTTGAACGCCTCGCTGGGCGCGGCGAGCCCGAACGAATTTGATGCCGGCGGGCTGACCTATAGTCAGTGGATCAACAATCTGGATGTGTCGCGCGAGCTGGATCTGCTGGCGCGCAGCACCTTGTCGTTCGGACTGGAGTATCGCCGCGAGACCTATCAGGTGCGGGCCGGCGAGCCGGACAGCTATCGCTCAGGCGGCGTCACCATCAACGCCAACAATCCGAACAATCCGAGCATGTTGGGGGCCGCACCGGGCTCGCAAGTGTTTCCCGGCTTTCAGCCCACGATTGGCGGTGAAAGCGTGACCGGGACCAATGCGCGGGAGAATGTGTCCGCCTATGCCGAGCTGGATGTGGACATACTGGAAAACTGGAACGTGCAGCTGGCCGGGCGCTATGAAAATTATTCGGATTTCGGCAGCGACTGGAACTGGAAGGCGGCGACGCGCTTTGCCGTGACCGACTGGATCGCGGTGCGCGGCGCTGTTTCCACCGGGTTCCGCGCGCCGGGCGTGGCGCAGCAATTCTTTGCGGCCTCTGCCACCAACAATATTGTCGGTATCGGCCTGGTGGATTCGGTGACCTTGCCGGTGGACAATCCCGTGGCGCAGGCGCTCGGCTCTTCGCCGCTGCGGCCGGAAACGGCGGTCAACTGGTCGGTTGGCACCGTGGTCGGCCCGGTTTCGGGGCTGACCTTCACCTTCGACTATTATCAGATCGACATCGATAACCGCATCGTGCTGACGGAAAATTTGTCGGCAACGCGGGACGCGCTGGGCAATCCTTCGGGCACCAATCCGGGGCGGGCGATCGCGCAGATTCTGAACGATGCGGGCTTTAACACGATTTCTGCGGCGCGCTTTTTTATCAACGGGATCGATACGCGCACCAGGGGATTTGATGCGATTGCCAACTATCGCTTCGATGTGGGGGCGGAGGGGCGTATGGGGCTGACCGCCGGCTACAACTGGAACAAGACCGAAATCACCGGCCGCAACGATGCACCCGGTGCCTTGAACCAGGTGCCCGGGGTTGTGTTGTTTGGCCGGCTGGAATCGCTGCGGATCGAGCAGGGCCAGCCGCGTGACAAGATCAACCTGGGGCTCGACTATGACCAGAAATGGTTTGGCATGACGTTGCGCGGCAATCGCTTCGGCAAGACGCTTTCACCGGGCAGCGATGCCTTCAACGATCTGGAGCTGAAGGCGGCCTGGGTGGTGGATGCGGAGCTCAGGGTGCAGCCGATGCAGGGGCTGGAAATTGCCTTTGGTGCCAACAATCTGTTCGATCAGTATCCGACCGTGAACAACACCGGGCGGGGCACCGATCCGGTGACCGGCAACGGCCGCAATTACGACAGCACCAACTATTTCTTCCCCTATTCGAACTTCTCGCCTTTCGGCTTCAACGGGCGGTTCCTTTATGGGCGGGTGAGCTACAAGTTCTGATTGGAACGCCCTGATCGGCTTCGGATGCCCTCCATCCTTGTGGGGCATTCGGCGCCGACAGCGGTGACCCTGCGGCGTACGCTCAGTTGCGGACGCTGGGCTTCAGGATGTAGCGGCCGTCGCGGAACTCGCCGAAAATCTGATCGATCGCCGGGTGGCGGATGGGGTCGGCGTCGTCATCGGGGATCAGATTCTGCTGGCTGACATAGGCGACGTAGGCGCTTTCCTCATTTTCAGCGAGCAGGTGATAGAAGGGCTGGTCTTTGCGCGGCCGCACTTCTTCGGGAATCGCCTCCCACCATTCTTCGGTGTTGGCGAATTCCGGATCGACATCGAAGATGACGCCGCGGAACGGGAACAGCTTGTGCTTCACCACATCCCCGATTCCGAAATGCGCGACGGCCGCCTGCCAATGTGCACCGGCAGGCGTTTCGGGGGATTTCGGGGTGTCGCGCTTGGTGATGGTCTTGTCCTGCATAAGAGTTGATTGCCTGATGCAAATATAGGCCTTCCACGCGCCAGGAGAAGGGGTTGACGCATCCGGACTTGCCCCGGCGCGCTCGCAAGGCTATGCCGCGCGCTCCCAAGACAGCAGCTGACCCGCGGAGAGGTGCCAGAGTGGTCGATTGGGACAGTCTCGAAAACTGTTGTGGGTGCAAGCTCACCGTGGGTTCGAATCCCACCCTCTCCGCCACGGGCCATGGTGATCGAAGTGTAGCGGCGCCGGCTTAGAGCATGTTCCGATATGGTGGAATCACCAGCCTCGGAAACCCATGCGGAAAAACAGGAAGATAGAGCGGCCGTTCTGATGCAGTCAGAACGAGACTCGCTCTAGTGGGCGCTGTGACGATTGCAGCATTGTGTTATCGCGCGCGGGGTAAAAGCGTCCGAATATGATCATCGCAGCGGGCAGGCTTGGTCGACTCGGCGTCGCGAGCGCCGGACGCTGGAGAGGAAAGGGCACTGGTTCAGGGCTGGAGCGGCTCTGCGGCGACCATGTGCCGATAGACGTGCCAGGTGGCGTGGCCGATGATCGGCAGGACGACGAGCAGGCCCAGCAGGCCGGTTGCGACCGAAACGGCAATCATCACGCCGATGACCAAGGCCCACATCAGCATCGATACCGGATTGACGAGACAGGCGCGCACGCTGGTGGCAAGCGCGGTCATGAAATCGATGTCGCGGTCCAGCAGCAGGGGCACGGCGATCACGCTGACGGTGAACACAACGGCGGCGAGGACGGCACCCACGGCATTGCCCAGAAGCAGGAAGCCCAACGCTTCCGGCGAAGTCAGATTGGCGATCAGCTCGCCAGGGCTGACCGAACTGGTGCCGAACTCCAGCGCATAGAGCAGGGTGGCGGCGCGCATCCAGATCAGCATGATGAAGATGAGTACGCCGCCGAACAGCAGCAGCTGGGTTCCGCCATGGCGGCGGAAGGAGCTGGCGATGGCGCCCCATTGCAGCGGCTCGCCGGCCTCCAGCCGGCGGCTGATTTCATAGAAGGCGACCGCAGTGGCCGGGCCGATCAACAGGAAGCCGGCGATGGCGGGAAAGGCGGCGAAGGCATAGCCGCGGGTGAACAGGAAGCCAACCAAGGCCACGCCGGCCACGACATAAACGGCGGCAAAGGTGATTCCGATCCACCAGCTGTTGCGGAAATCGGCTGCACCCTTTCGCAGCGCCACAAAGATCTCGCCGGGCGAAATCGAACGCACCTGCGGCGGCGGCAGATAGCCTTCCGGCGTAAAATCCGGCTCGGCGTCTTCAAACCGGGCCATGTCCGGCGCATGCTGGGCCGGATCGAGCGATTTTTTCATCATTGCGGTTTTCCGCTTCCTACCTCTTAGGCTATCAGGATAGCCGTGATCCCTTACTTTGCAACCGAGGCCTGTGCATGGCGATAGCAACGTTGGTTCGGCCCGGCATCCAGCCCGGCATCCGCTACGACAATGGCATTGTCCGGATGTTCGTGATCGCGACCGTGATCTGGGCGATTGGTGGCATGATGGCGGGCGTGTTCATCGCCGGGCAGCTGGCCTTTCCGGTTCTGAACCTGTCGGAATATGTGAACTTCGGCCGGTTCCGCGCGGTGCATACCAGCTCGGTCGTTTTGGGCTTTGCCGGCAATGCGCTGATCGGCACCTCCTTGCATGTGGTGCAGCGGACCTGCCAGGTGCGGCTGTTCGGCGGCCGGGCGCCGGCGCTTTTTGTGTTCTGGGGTTATCAGGTGACCGTGTTGATGGCGATCATCGGCTATATGTTCGGAATCAGCAAGGCGATGGAATATGCCGAGCCGGAATGGTATAATGTTTTGCTGCTGGTGGTGGTGTGGGTGGTGTATTTCGTCATCTTCACCGGCACCATCGTGCGGCGGACCGAGCCGCATATCTATGTGGCCAACTGGTTTTACTGGGCATTCATCGTGACGGTGGCGGTTCTGGTCATCGTCAACAATCTTTCGCTTCCGGTTTCCCTGTTGGGGACCAAGAGCTATTCGGTCTGGTCTGGCGTGCAGAGCGCGATGATCCAGTGGTGGTATGGCCACAATATGGTGGGTTTCTTCCTCACCGCCGGCTTCATCGGCATCATGTATTATTTCCTGCCCAAGCAGGCCGGCCGGCCGATCTACAGCTATCGGCTGTCTATCGTGCACTTCTGGGCGCTGATCTTCCTGTATATCTGGGCCGGCCCGCACCACCTGCATTACACCGCGCTGCCGGACTGGACGCAGACGCTGGGCATGGTGTTTTCGATCATGCTGTGGATGCCTTCCTGGGGCGGGATGATCAACGGGATCATGACGCTTTCGGGTGCCTGGGGAAAGCTGCGCACTGATCCCGTTCTGCGCTTCCTGGTGGTGGCCGTGGCTTTCTATGGCATGGCGACGTTCGAGGGCCCGCTGATGGCGATCCGCGAAGTGAATGCGCTGTCGCACTATACCGACTGGACGGTGGGGCATGTGCATTCCGGGGCGCTGGGCTGGGTTGCCTTCATGGCCTTCGGCGCGCTCTATTATCTGGTGCCACGGCTTTGGGGGCGGCCGCTGCATTCCAAGCCGATGGTGGAGGTGCACTTCTGGCTGGCGACGATCGGCATCCTTTTCTACATCACCGCGATGTGGGTGGCGGGCATTTCGCAGGCCTTGATGTGGCGGGCCTATGACGACCAGGGCTTCCTGCAATATTCGTTCAGCGACTCGGTGGTGATGCTGCATCCCTACTATGTGGTGCGGCTGGTGGGCGGACTGTTCTTTCTTTCCGGCATGCTGTTGATGGCGTTCAACCTGTATCGCACCGCGCGGGCTCCGATGGTGCGGGATGTGGACGGCGCACTGGCACCGGCCCGGTTGGGAGCATCGGCATAATGGGCGCGTTCAACCATAGCGTGATCGAGAAGAGTGCTCCGCTCTTCCTGCTGCTGACCCTGGTGACGATTGCGATCGGCGGGCTGGTGCAGATCATCCCGCTGTTCAAGATCGAAAGCACGATCGAGCCGGTGAAGGGCATGCGGCCCTACAGCCCGCTGGAGCTGGCGGGGCGCAACATCTATATCCGCGAGGGCTGCTACAACTGCCATTCGCAGATGATCCGCCCGTTTCGCGACGAGGTGGATCGCTATGGCCACTACAGCCTGGCGGCTGAGAGCAAATATGATCACCCCTTCCAGTGGGGCTCCAAGCGGACCGGGCCGGACTTGGCGCGGGTGGGCGGCAAATATTCCAATGCCTGGCATGTGGCGCATCTGAAGAACCCGCGCGATGTGCTGCCGGGATCGATCATGCCGCCCTATGGATTCCTGAAGGACAAGCCGCTGGAGGTGGACACGCTGGGCGACCATCTGCGGACGTTGCGGACGCTTGGCGTGCCCTATTCGGCAGCGATGATCGAGGCGGCGGCGGCGGACGCGAAACTGCAGGCGCAGCCGGACAGCGGCGATGCCGATGCGCTTCGCGCGCGCTATCCCAAGGCACCGCTGGGGCCTTTTGTGGAGAAGCCGGGGCCGGTGACCGAGATGGAGGCGCTGATCGCCTATCTGCAGGTGCTGGGAACCTTGGCGGAAATCGAAGCGGCACGACCGGAAGATCTGAGGCAGACGCGATGAGTGAAGCAATGATGGGCTATCTGGAAGCCGCATTCATCGTGCTGGGCATCCTGGTGATCGGCTGGCTGATGTGGCGGGTTTATGATCCGGCCCGCAAGGATGAGCTGGAAGCGCACGGCCGCCGGGTGCTGGAGCGGGATGATGCCGACGGAGGCAGCCATGGCGACGCCTGAACGCGACCCGCTGACCGGGCAGTATACCACCGGGCACAGCTGGGACGGCATCAAGGAACTGCGCACGCCGATTCCGGGCTGGTGGCTGGCGGTGTGGCTGGCATCGATTGCCTTCACGCTGGGCTATATCGTTTTCAACCCGTCGTTTCCGGCACTGGATGGCACGGTGAGCGGCGACAGCAGCCGCACGGCGCGCGAGGAGCTGGCCAAGGCGGGCGCGAAATCGGATGCCACCAAGGAGGCCCTGCGCGCGCAGATTGCGGCGCTGGACGTCGATGCCATTGCCGCCGATCCGCAACTTGCCCGCTTTGCCTTTCGCGGCGGCAAGGCGGCTTTCGCGGTGCATTGTGCTGGCTGCCATGGCAGCGATGCGGGCGGGCAGATTGGCCAGTTTCCCGCGCTGGTGGATGATGACTGGCTGTGGGGCGGCACGGCAAGCCAGATCCACCAGACCATCGCCTATGGCATTCGCAACGAGGAAGCCGACAGCCGCAACGGCCAGATGCCGGCGTTCGGCGACATTCTTTCGGATCGGGAAATCCGCGATGTGGCGGCCTATGTTGCGGGGCTGGGCGATGCGAAGGTAGCGGCGGATCGCCGGGCGGCGATGCCGGGTGCCACGGTTTTTGCGCAGAATTGTGCCTCTTGCCATGGCGACAACGGCGAGGGGAACCGGGATTTCGGGGCGCCCCGGCTTTCGGATTCGATCTGGCTCTATGGCGCATCGCAGAAGGCGATCGAGGCGCAGATCCGCAATCCCCGGATGGGCATGATGCCGGCCTGGGAAAAGCGGATCGGTGCGGATGCCGTGAAGATGCTGGCCATCTATGTGCATGGGCTGGGCGGTGGCGAGGCCAATCCGCCGCCGCCGCCCGTTGCCGAAGCAGCCATCGCGCCGGTCGTCCAGCCGTGAAGGCGATGCCGGCGCTGCCCAGCCGGCCGATCCGGCCGCGGCCTGTTGCGGGCCGCTGGCGACACGCGAAGAATGTGGTGATGGCGATCGTGCTGGTGGCGTTGTTTGTGGGGCCGGTGCTGCCTTGGGCGCGGGCCGATGGCCTGCCGCAGCGGGCGCTGTTGTTCGATTTTGCTGGCGGACAGGCCTATCTGTTTGGCGCGGTGTTTGGTCCGCGTGATCTGCCGCTTTTGCTGGCCACCTTGATATCGGCGGCGTTGCTGCTGTTTCTGACCAACAGTGTGGTGGGTCGGATCTGGTGCGGCTTTGCCTGCCCGCAGACGATCTGGACGGATCTGTATCGCAAGATCGAGACGCGGGTGCAGCGATTTGGCGGCACCGGACTGGCGCGCGCCATCTGGCTCCTGGTTTCCTTTGCCACCGCATTTGCAATGGTATCCTGGTTTTTCGAAGGGGGCGGGTTGCTTGGCGATCCGAAGCCGGTGGCAACCGCCCTGCTGCTGCTGTTCACCGGTTTGACCTATCTTCTGGCGGCGCATGCGCAGGAGCTGGTTTGCACGCATATGTGCCCGTGGCCGCGCATCCAGGCGGCGATGGTGGACGGCGACACGGCGCTGGTGACCTATGACGAGCGGCGCGGCGAACCGCGCGGGGCGCTGAAGCGCGCGGCGGCTGGCGGCGCGGTGCGCGGGGCCTGCGTGGATTGCGGGCTTTGCGTGGCGGTTTGCCCGATGGGGATCGACATCCGTCGCGGCCAGCAGCTGGCCTGCATCGGCTGCGGGCTGTGCGCCGACGCCTGCGACGGGGTGATGGCGCGGACGAAGCAGCCGGCGGGATTGATCCGCTTTGCCAGCCAGCGCGCCATGGAGCAGCCCGCGAAACCCGCGCCGCCGCTTTGGCGGCGCCCGCGACCGATGGCCTATGCCCTGCTGATCGCCTTTGTGGCGATTGGCACGGCAACGCTGTTTCAGGGGCGGGGCGGGGTGAGCATGATGGTGGAGCCGGTGCGCAGCCGGGGCTATGTGCTGTTGAGCGACGGATCGGTGCGCAACGATTTCACGCTTCTGGTACGCGACGGGCGGGCCGAGCCTGCGGCGCTGGTTGTGCGCACCAGCGGCTTGCCGGGGGCGACCGTGCGGGTGGGCATTGGCGGCGATGCGCCTGCCGAAGATGGCACAATTCCCGTGGCGAGCGGCGACACGGCGACCGAGGCCCGGCTGCTCATCACTGTGCCGCCCGGCGTGGCTGCGGCCGATCGTACCGTGTTTTCGCTGCGGCTGGAGCCGGTGGGCGGGGGCGCTCCGGTGGCAGAGACCGAGAGCTTTTTCGTTGCTCCTCCGGCAGGGGCTCGTTGATGCTGGCGGCAGCGCGGACCTGGTTCCTGACCGGCGACCGGTGGATTCCGGCGCTGTTCGTGCTGTTTTTTGTGGGGCTGGCGGTGGTGGAGGCGCGGTTGATCCATATCGCGCTTTCAACGAGCACGGGGCTGGTGACCGATCAACCGGCGGCAGCGGTGGCGGGCAAGTGGCAGCTGGATCTGGACGTTGCGCCGCTGGCGGGCGAAGCGGTGCCGGTTCGTGTGCGGGTGCGCGAAGTGGACGGGCGCAGCGTGCGCGGAGCGGATGTGCGGGTGGTGGCGGAGCGGGCCAGCCGCTACGCGCAGATTGTGAGCGTGGCCCTGCAGGAGCAGGACGGCGCCTATGTCGGCGCGCTGCGGCTGCCGATCGGCGGCACCTGGGACATCAGCGTGGTGGCCGAGCGCGGCGATGAGCGGGCGACGATGGCGCGAGACATCGAAGTGGCGGCGGGGGTTTTGCCATGACGGCGGCGGCGTCCGGGCTGCAGGTTGCCGGCGGTCCGCCGACTCTGGCGGGCTATGTGACGCGCGGTGCGGACGGGCTTTCGGCGATCGACCTCTTTGTGGACGGAATCCATTGCGGCGGCTGCGTGCGAAAGGTGGAGAACCGGCTGGCGGCGGACGCGCGAATTGCCAGTGCCCGGCTCAATCTTTCGACCCGCCGCCTGCAGGTGCGCTGGCGCGGTGCGCGCGGCATGGCAGACACCATCGTCGCTGCCATTGCCGAGCTTGGCTATGCCGCAACTCCCTATGCGCAGGAGGATGTGACCGCAGCCGATGCCGCCCGGGCGCGGACGTTGCAGCTGGCGTTCGGGGTGGCGTTCTTTGCGATGGCCAATGTGATGATGCTGTCGTGGGCGCTGTGGGTTGGCGATGATGGCGACATGGGGCCGGGCACGCGCGGGCTGTTCCAGTGGCTTTCGGCGCTGGTGGCGCTGCCGGCCATTGCCTATGCCGGGCGACCCTTCTTTGCCTCGGCCTGGGCAGCCCTGCGGCAGGGCAGCACCAACATGGATGTGCCGATTGCCGCCGGGGTACTGCTGACCACGGCCATGAGCCTTTCGGAGACCGTTCGCGGCGGGCCGCACATCTATTTCGATGGCGCGCTGTCGTTGCTGACGGTGCTGCTGCTGGGCCGCTGGCTGGACCAGCGGGCGCGCAGCCGGGCACGTTCCGGCGTGACCCGGCTGGCCGAGCTGGCGGCGCGGCCGGTGGCGCTTCTGCTGCCCGAAGGCAGCACCGAGGCGGTTCCGGCGGCGCGGATTCGCCCCGGCCAGCGCATCCTAGTGGCGGCGGGCGAGCGGATCGGTGCGGACGGGCGGATCGAAACAGGCGAAACGCGGATCGAGACCAGCCTGATCACCGGCGAATGGCTGCCGCAGGCGGCCGGGCCCGGCGATGCGGTGCTGGCCGGGATGACGAATATCGGCGCGCCGATCGTGGTGCATGCCGAACGCGCCGGCAATGCCAGCAGCGTGGCCGAAATGGTGCAGCTTCTGGAGGCCGCCGAGCAGAAGAAGGGCGGCTATGTGGCGCTCGCCGACCGGGTTGTCGGTTTCTACACGCCGGTGGTGCATGGGCTGGCGCTGGCCACGTTTCTGGGCTGGTGGCTGTTGGGCGGGCTGGGCTGGCAGCCGGCGCTGGTGCATGCGGTAACAGTATTGATCATCGCCTGCCCCTGTGCGCTGGGGCTTGCCGTTCCGGTGACGCAGGTGGTGGCTGCCGGACGATTGATGAAGAGCGGTATCCTGCTGAAATCGGAGACGGCGCTGGAGCGGGCGGCGGAGGTGAACATGGTGGTGTTCGACAAGACCGGAACGCTCACCCTGCCGGCAGCGGCGCTGGCGCCCGTTCCCGACCGGCCCGAGGTGCGCCGCCTGGCGGCCGGGCTGGCGGCGGCGAGCCTGCACCCGCTGGCGCGCGCCATTCGCGCGCTGGATCCGGAAGCACCGGCGCTGGACGGGGTGATCGAAGTGCCTGGCCTGGGGTTGCTATGGGCCGGGCCGGAGGGCGATATTCGGCTGGGCTCTGCCGAATGGTGCGGGGTGGCGGCAGGCGAGGGGCCGCAGGCCGAGGCCTGGCTGGTGGCACCGGGATTGCCGGCCATACGCTTTGCGTTGACCCAGCAGCTGCGCCCGGACGCGGATCGCAGCATCGCGCTCCTGCGGGCTACGGGGCGGGAGGTTGTGCTGCTGTCTGGTGATCGGGATGCTGCGGTGGCGCCAATTGCTGCGGAAGCCGGGTTGGATGCGTGGCAGGCGGGCCTGTTGCCGGCTGGGAAGGCCGCTGAAGTCGCCCGTCGGGTGCAGGCCGGGCAGCAGGTTCTGATGGTGGGGGATGGCATCAATGATGCTCCGGCGCTGGCGACGGCCACGGTTTCCATGGCACCGGGGCATGCGTCTGACATCAGTCGCAACGCCGCCGATGCGGTCTGGCTGGGAAGCAGTCTTGCCGCGGTGCCGGAGTTTCTGGCGGTTGCGGCGAAGGCGCGGAGCATCATCCGGCAGAACATCGGCTTTTCGTTTGTTTACAACGCCATCTGGGTGCCGGTGGCGGTGGCGGGGCTGGTAAACCCGTGGATTGCCGCGCTGGCGATGGCGGCCAGTTCGCTGGCAGTGACCTTGAACGCGCTGCGGCTCAACCGGGGCGGGGGAGGCGCATGAATGCGCTGCTGCTGCTGATTCCGCTGGCGCTGGCGCTGGGCTGCATCGGCTTGTTTGCCTTTTTCTGGGCGGTGCGAAGCGGGCAATATGATGATATCGAGGGGGCCGCCGAGCGAATTTTCAACGATGACAATGAGGGCGGGGAACCATGACTGACGCGCAACCGGTGCCGGACGCTGCCCCCGAGCCCGCCTCTCCGCTGCTGCTGGCGATCAACCTGACCCTGACCACAACGGTGGCTGCGCTCTATGGCCTGTCTGTTGGCCAGCCCTTGTGGGTAGGAGCCGCCGGCGGGCTGGTTGGCGGCATCCTCATTCTGCTGCTGCTGGGGTTTGTGCGCGGGATGCGCGGCGTTCGGGTTCCGGCCCCGCCGGTTGCGCGGGTGGATTCGCTGCTGGCGCGGCTGCTGCGTCCGGTGGAGCGCGCGGGTCGGGCGTTTGGACGCTGGACCGGGAAGATCGGTGACCGGATTGCTCGCTGGGTGCCTTCGCGGCCCGGCGGCACGCCGACAGCCGTGGCCGAGCGCGCCGCGCTGCCGCCGGTATCGAGTGGCGACGCGCTTGCCCTGATGCTGGCAAATGTGGTGCTGCTGCTGCTGGTGGCAACCGTCCTGTTCGGAATCTGGGTGGCCTATGTGTTTGCCATCATCGCCACGCCGATCTGGCTGGTGGTGTTGATGATGATGGCGGTGGATGGCGCCAATCCGGACGGCGGCGTGCCGTTGCCGGATGATCTGGAAGCGCCGGAATGACGCCGATATGAGCGTGGTGTTTGAGGAAATCGCGTTTGAGGAGACGTCGATCGGCTCGCTGGCGCTACGCCGTCGGCGGTTGCAGGCCGGTGGCGAGGATATCTGGGAGATCAAACTGGACGACGGCTATCTGATGTCCAGCCTGTTTGTGGAGGGCGAAATCGCGCTGGCCGATCTGGGGCTGGCGATGGCGGAAGGCGCGAGGCTGGACGTGGTGATCGGCGGGCTTGGCCTGGGCTATACGGCGCATGCCGCCCTGGCGGACGCCCGTATCGCAGAGCTGACGGTGGTGGAGCTGATCCCGCAGGTGATCGGCTGGCATCGGCAACGGCTGCTGCCGCTGGGCGATGCCATTGCCGGGGATGCACGGTGCCGGCTGCTGGATGGGGATTTCTTTGCGCTTGCGATGGCGGATTCGGGTTTTGACCCTGCCGCCCCGGATCGCCGCCACGATGCCATCCTGATCGATATCGACCATTCGACGACGCATTTCATCGATCCGGCCAGCGCCGGATTTTACAGCGCGGCGGCTCTTCGGGCGATTGCCGGCAAGCTGAAGCCGGGTGGTGTTTTTGCGCTGTGGTCAACCGATGCCGAAGACCCGGCCTTTGTGGACGCGCTGCGCCAATGCCTGCACGATGTGCGGGTGGAGCGGATCGAGTTTACCACGCCCTATCGCGAGCAGCCGGCGTTCAACCTGATCTATCTGGGCCGCGCACCGCATAGGGATGCTGCTGCGGGCTGATCATCGGGCCGGGGGATCGACCGCCGCATTGTCCCATGCACCGGGTGCCAGCCCGTCGAGCGTCCATGGCCCGATGCGCCAGCGCACCAGCCGCAGCGTGGGGTGGCCGATGGCGGCGGTCATCCGCCGGACCTGCCGGTTGCGGCCTTCGGTGATGGTGAGGCGGAGCCAGCAATCGGCGACGGTCTTGCGCTGGCGGATGGGCGGGTCGCGCGGCCACAGCATTGGCGGATCGATGCGCTCGGCCTCGGCCGGGCGGGTGGAGCCGTCGGCCAGCAGCAGGCCGGCGCGGATGTGCTGCAGCGACTCGTCGGTGGGCAGGCCCTCGACCTGCACCAGATAGGTTTTGGCAAGCTTGAAGCGCGGATCGGCGATGCGCGCCTGCAGCCGGCCATCGTTGGTGAGCAGCAGCAGCCCCTCGCTGTCGCGATCGAGCCGACCGGCCGGATAGACGCCGGGCAGATCGATATGATCTGAAAGGGTCTGACGCACCGCGCCGGACCGCAGATCGGTGAACTGCGACAGCACCCCGAATGGCTTGTTGAAGCGGATCAGGCGCATGGCTGCCGGCCCTGCGCGCTGCGGCAGGGGTCGCTCCTGTCTGTTTGCACAGATTGGCGGCATGGGTGCGATAGACCAGCGTTTGGCGATACTGTTGCATTGCATCGGCTGCCTGGCTGCTGCAGGGCAAAGCGGCCAAACGCGAACCGGGAGACGATCATCATGGCCTTTGAGCACATCCTCTGGAGCGAGGACAAGGGCGTTGCCACGCTGACCATCAACCGGCCGGAGCGGCTGAATTCGCTGAACACCGAAGTGATCGCCGAGATGATCGAGGCGGTGGACAGCATTCGCGATGGCACCTGCGGCGCGCGCTGCCTGCTGTTGACGGGGGCGGGGCGGGGCTTTTCCTCCGGTGCCGATCTTTCGGCTTCCGGCGGGGCGGGCGGTGCCGTGGGCAAGGGCCCGATCGATGCCGGAAAGGTTCTGGAAACGCATTTCAATGTGCTGCTGGAGCGGCTGTTTGCCTTGCCGGTGCCGTTTGTGACCGCGGTGAACGGGCCTGCGGCGGGGGCGGGCTGTTCCTATGCGCTGGCCGGGGATATCGTACTGGCCGGGCGCTCCGCCTATTTCCTGCAGGCGTTTGTGAACATCGGGCTGGTGCCGGATGTGGGATCGACCTGGATGCTGCCTCGGCTGGCCGGGAAGGCGCGGGCGCAGGCGATGATGATGCTGGGCGAGCGCATCCCGGCCGAGACGGCGGCGGAGTGGGGCATGATCTACAAGGTGGTGGACGATGCTGCGCTGATGGACGAGGCGATGGCCGTGGCGCAAAGACTTGCGAACGGGCCGACCAGGGCGCTGGCGTTGATCCGCTCCGGCATCCGCGACTGCATGGACAAGAGCCTGACCGAGGGGTTGATGGTGGAGCGGCGCAACCAGATGGTGGCAGGGCGCTCGGGCGACTTTGCCGAGGGGGTGATGGCGTTTCTGCAGAAGCGTCCGGCGGCGTTTACGGGCAAATAGCCTTGCAATCTTGCGGACGGGCGGGTTGAACGCGCGCATGACCGATCACCGCCCCCTTCGCGACGCCTTTGGCTGCTTTGCCACCGGCGTTACCATCGTGACCAGCTTCGACTCCGCCCGCGCGCCGGTTGGCTTCACGGCCAACAGCTTCACATCCGTGTCGCTCGATCCGCCGTTGCTGCTGGTGTGCCCGGGGAAATATGCCTCCAGCCTGCCGGCGATCCGCGCCACCGGGGTGTTCGGGGTAAATGTGCTGTGCGCGTCGCAGAAGGCGGTGGCGGAGCAGTTTGCCATGCGCGGGGTGGATCGCTTTGCCGTGGGCGACTGGGTGGAATCGGAATCGGGGTTGCTGCTGCTGGAAGGTGCCTGTGCCAATTTCGCCTGCACGGTGGTGGAGGAAGTGGATGCCGGCGATCACCTGGTGCTGATCGGCCGGATCGAGAGCTTCCGCTGTGCCGCCGACCGCGAACCGCTGCTGTATCTGCGCGGAGCCTATGCCTGAGGGACGCTGATCGGGGAACGCCTGAGCTCTCGACTTGTGCTACCTCTGGATTTGAGGGCCCAAAAAATTCCGCGTGGTGGATAAAATGTCGCACGTTGATGGGAAGTGGCCGACAACGCGATAGAGCGATGGTCGACGGCGTCGACCCGTCGGGGAAGGTGTCACATCGCGCGCAACACAAGGCCCGATCGAGAGGCTGCATCGCGCCCCAGCAAAGGGGAATTCACTATGCCAAACGCCATAACCGCACAGCGTCACGCCATTCTGGGCTCGGCATCCGTTGGCGCCATCCTCTGCACTGCCATGCTAGGTTTCGCAGCGCCTGCCATCGCCCAGACTGGCACGGCCGCCAACGAAGACATCATTGTGACCGCGCGCAAGCGCGAGGAAGATATCCAGCGCGTGCCAATCGCCATCACGGCGCTGACGGCGTCTGATCTTGCCGCGCGCAACATCAGCAATTTCAACGATTTGTCCAACAGCACGCCGGGCATTGCGGTCACCTCGATCGCCGGCGGCACGTTGCAGACCATCTATATTCGCGGCCTGGCGCCGGCGAACACCGCCAATGATCTCAACGTGGAAGCCAATGTCGGCGTGTTCATCGACGGCATCTACCAGACCAGCCGCAACACGCTGGATATGATTTCGGTGCTGGATCTGGCGCAGATCGAAATTGCCAAGGGTCCGCAGAGCGCGCTGTTCGGCCGCTCCACCTTTGCCGGCGCGGTCAGCATTTCCACCGCATCGCCCACCGACACGCTTTCGATGAACGGCTCGGCGACGATCGGCAACGACAAGGATTTCCGGGTGCGGGCCGCCATTTCGGCGCCGCTGTCGGACACGCTTTCGGTGCGGGTGGCCGGCGGCTGGCTGAGCTATGGCGGATTTGGCGAAAATCTGGCCGACCCCGGTGACAAGCTGAACGGCACCGAGAAATGGGCCATCACCGCGGCCGCGCTGTGGCAGCCGACCGATGATCTGACGGTGAAGCTTGCCGGCTTCATCACCCGTTCGGAGGTGGAGATGTCGTCGGTGAGCCACACGCCGCTCACCAGCAACAATTGCGGCACGGTAAATGCGGCGACCCGCCTGCCGACGCTGTTCTGCGGCGACCTGCAAGCCGAGCGGGTGGCCGATATTACCCCGGACATGCCGGTGACGACGGCAGAGAATCAGCAGGTCTCGCTGGATATAACCTGGCGTCGCGACGGCATTGCGTTCACCAGCGTGACCGGCTTCACCGCTTCGGACAACAGCACCTTCAACGACTATGACGGGTCTTCACAAGGCGTGCAGTTCGGGGTGTGCGGCGCAGGGGTAGGCTGCTTTCCGTTCAGCGCCTACAGCCGCCTGCAACGGGTGAACCTGCAATCGATCAGCCTGGAGAAGGTGCGCACCTTCAGCCAGGAGTTCCGCATCCAGTCCGCTGGGGATTCGCCCTTTTCGTGGATTGCGGGCGCCAGCTATTTCAACTCCCGCGTTCCGTTGACGGCGGGGGGGATTGGAGCCGATCGCAATGGTCTCGCCGCCAATGAGCGGGTGGTGCAGGTGTCGCAGATCACACCGCCGCCGGCCACGGGATTTGGGGCCTATGATTTCGTTGCCAATCCTTTCCTCACCAACGACTGGAAGACCATGGGGCTTTCCAGCAGCTATTCCGCGGCGTTCACGCGCAACTTTTCCATCTTCGGGGCAATTGGCTATGATTTCGGCCGCGTCCGGGTGAATGCCGAGGGCCGCTACAACAGCGACCAGAAGCAGGCGCAGGTGTTCTCGGTGAACAATCCGCTGTCGCAACCCGGCTTCAACCAGCACATTGTGCCCGGAGACGTGCCGGAGGCGGGCGTTTTCCCGGTGGTTGGCCCGAAGTTCCGCAAGACCTTCACCCACTTCGCCCCGCGCTTCACCGTGGATTGGCAGGCGCATGACGATATTTTCGTCTATGCGTCGGCGGCCATGGGGGTGCGTTCGGGTGGCTTCAACACGGCCAACGCGGTCAGCGCCACCGGCATTCTGGCCGATGAAGTGGCTTACGGCGAGGAATCCAATTGGACCTACGAACTGGGCTTCAAGAGCGACCTGTTCGACAATCGCTGGATGCTGAACGCCTCGGTGTTCCATGTTGTGTGGAGCGATGCGCAGGTTTCCGGCTTCACGCAGAACCCGACGGCGGTTGGTGCCACGCGGATCGTGCAGAATGCCGGCGACATCAAGGCCACCGGCTTTGAAGTGCAGACGCAGTTTCGCTTCAGCGACCTGTTCGCGGTGGGCGGCAGCCTGACCTATTCGGATCCGAAGTTTCAGGCGGGGGCCTATGAAGGCTCGCAGATTGCGCAGTGCGTGATCGGTACGGGCGCGGCCGCCACTGCGGCGCCGGGTTGCCCGCCGGTCATCCTGATCACCCGGGCCAATGGCCAGACGGTGGCGGTGCCTTCGCTGGAAGGCCTGCGTCCCTCGCGCGCCGTGAAGTTGCAGTGGAATCTGAATGCCAGCCTTGCGGTGCCGATCAGCAACGAATGGCGGCTGGATGGACGGGTGGATGTGAGCCACACCGGCAACAGCTATTCCAACCTCATCAACACTGCGGCTTTCGGCGAACGTACGCTGACCAATCTGCGGATCGGCGTGAGCAATGATCGCTTCGGCATCGCGGCCTGGGTGAACAATCTGTTCGATGTGGAATATGTGGCCAACTCGATCAACCAGCCCCGCGCCGGCATCCCGTTCGTGTTTTCGGTCGGGGAAAATTATCTCGGCGAAACGCGCCGCTTCGGGCTGACGGCTTCGTTCAAATATTGAGGCCAATGGGCGGCCTGCACCACAGCCCGGTGTGGCACATTATTGCAGCGGCCCTGCTTGCGGAACGGGCGGCGCTTCGCCTGGTTGCAGCTTCAGGCCGCCAAGCACCAGGTTGGGCAGCATGCTGTTGTCCCACTCCAGCGTTTTTGGCGGGTTCGGGCCGGTGCGCAGGATGACGGTGCGGGTCTGCGGCGACACATAGACGACCTGGTTGCCGTTGCCGTCGAACAGGAACAGATCGCGATCCGGATAGGGCCGGGTGTGCAGCACTTGCGGGCCACCCTTTTCAGGGCCGGAAAAGCCGCGCCGCGCGACATAGCCTTCGCCCAGCCACAGCCCCATGCCGAAATGCGGGTTCTGTGGTGTGGGGGTGCGCATCTGCTGCACAAAGCCCTGTGGCAGCAGCCGCTTGGCAGCCCACTTGCCGTCATCCAGCAGCAGCACCGCGAGCTTCAGCCAGCTTTCGGGGGGCAAGGTCATGCAGCATCCGGAATGGGCCAGTCCGCCTTCGCGGTTGATCCAGATTTGCCCGCCCTCCGCGCCAAGCGGGGCCAGGATTTCGCTGCCGATGAACTCCGCATAGCGGCGACCTGTGGCGCGTTCGATCACCACGGCGACCAGCTCGGCGGTGGCGTTGTTATAGCCATAGTGCGTGCCGGGCGGATGGGTCAGCGGGTAATGATCGATGATCTGCTGGCCATGATCGGGATCGATATAGGCGCGGTTGATCGGATGGTCCGGATCGGCGCTCACCATCTGCTCCAGCAGCCCGGAGCGCATGTCGAGCAGGTGGCGAACGCGGATCTCCGCCTTGGGGGTGCCCTTCCATTCGGGGATGAAATCGGCAACCGGCTGATCGACGGAGCGGATCGAGCCGAGCTGGATGGCGCGGCCGATGGCAATTGCGCTCAGCGGCTTGGACAGGGATTTCGATACGATCGGCGTGTGGCGGTCCGCCCCTTGCGGATACCAAGAGGCCTGCAACTTGCCGTTTCGCCATACGAGGAAGGCGCTGCTGGCATTGGCTTCGGCATAGGCGCGGGCCGCTTCCAGCGCGTCCGGGCTGATGCTGCGTTCGGCGGCGGTTGCCAGCGGGATCGGGCCGGGCCTTGCGGCGCCGCGCACCGCTTCCATCGGGGCATAGTCGGGGAAGATGCCACGGTTCTGCATGAGCGTGGCAAAGCGCGCCTGATAGATCGCTTCCCACTGTGGATCGCGCTCTGCCGCAGCCGGTTGGGCAGCGGTCAGCAACAACGCGAGCAGGGCGGAGCGGGCTGGGAGCATCGCGCCGATCAGTTTTTCGGCGGGCTGGTGTCGGTCCAGTTTTCCCAGTCGCGGGTGACGAATCGCTCGTCGATCAGTGTGCGCTGGAAGCAGATGCCGTCGCGGAACCACTGCCATGTGCGGGCGCGGTGGGTGCGGGCGTCGTTGTTCTGGATCATCTCGTAAAGCTCGAGGCCGGGCTCGTTCTTGCGCTCCCAGTAGAGGCAGGTGGAGCGGTTGAGATCGTCGAGCGTGAGCTCGGCGCACCAGCCTTTGATGAGGTCATTGTCCCAGCGCAGGCGACCGTCGCGGAAGTCGGCGGGAAAGTCGCGGATGTCGGTGCGACCATCTGGCCAGAAATAATAGTTGGTCTGATGGTAACGCTGGCTGCCGTCCGGATTGCGGATCAGCCGGCACAGCAGGCGCGATCGGTGTTCATCGACCAGCTTGCCGGTGCTGGCGTCATAATAGCGGTACCAGCCCTCCCAGACGCCTTCGTTGCTGGCGAGAATGGGCATGGCTTCGCTGATGCTGGGCATGGCAATTTCTCCGTCCGGTGCCGCAAATGAGCGACTTTGGATTGCCATGCTAGCCACCTTGCAGGCTGCGGGAATCGCATCTTTGCAGTCTATCCGATTGGCGGATGAGCCGGAAGGCGCGGGCTGCGGATGCGCCCGGAGCAGCGCCTTTCCGTCCGCACAGCGGACAAGCTTTTGCCGGGGCAGCCGGTTGCCGCCGGTGTAGCTGTAGTGCGGCTTTGAACTGCGGCTGCAAAGGAGCAAATGGCAGATGGCAAACCCCGTGCTTCGCGCGAAGCTGGCTGAAGGCGCCTTCTTTGTCGTGCCCGGCATTCAGGACATGATTGCGGCTGTCGTTGCCGACAAGGTTGGTTTCGACATCGTCTATGGCACCGGCTTCTGGTTGACCGCCTCGGCCTATGGGCTGCCGGATGCCGGCATTGCCAGTTACAGCCAGATGGTGGACCGCATGGCGACCCTTGCCCGCACCACGAAGGCAGCGGTGATTGCCGACGCGGACACCGGCTATGGCGGGCTTTTGAATGTGCACCACACGGTGCGCGGCTATGAGGAGGCCGGCGTGACCGCGGTGCAGCTGGAGGACCAGGAGTTCCCCAAGAAGTGCGGTCACACGCCTTTCAAGCGGTTGATTTCGGCCGACGACATGGCAGAAAAGCTGCGCGTTGCGGCGGACGCCCGGCGGGATCGAGACAATCTGCTGATCATCGCACGCACCGATGCGATGCAATCCGAAGGCTTGGATGGTGTGCTGCGGCGGCTGGAGGCCTATGTCGAGGCCGGGGCGGATGTGCTGTTTCCTGAGGCGCTGACCAGCCACGAGGATATGCGAAAATGCTGCGAGACGTTCGATCTTCCGGTGATGGCGAACATGTCCAACGGCGGTTGTTCGCCGGTTCCAGAGGCATCGGTTCTGGCCGATATCGGCTATGCATTCGCCATCTACCCCTCGCTCACCAGCCTCGTTGCGGCGAGCGCGATGGAGCAGGCGCTCGTGCAGCTGAAAACGCATGGTATTGGACAGCCCGAAGGGCTGTTCAGCTTCCAGGAGTTCTGCACGATGATCGGCTTCGAGGAGGTGTGGGCGTTCGAGCGCAAATGGGCGCGGGACGGATTTTGATCACCGACTGACGGAATATTCTATCCGCTTGTCGAACAGATTTTCCTGTTTATGCCATGTTTCTGCAATCTCCGGGTCACATTTCCCCCACCAGCCATAGCGAGGGAGAGGTTTGATGGAGAAAGGCGTTCCGATCCGGTCGATCACCCGGTCGATCGCGGCGCTGAAGGCGATCAATCGCCACGGCTCGCTATCGATGATGGAGATTTCGCGGGCATCCGAAGTGCCCTACCCGACTGCGTGCCGGATCGTGCAGACGCTGCTGTATGAGGGCCTCATCGAGATGGAGCCGTCGCGCAAGCGATACCGCCCGACGGCGCTGGTGCAGACGCTGGCACATGGTTTTCAGCATGACGATGCGCTCGTCACCGTTGCGCGGCCGCATATCGTGGCGTTTACCAAGCGCGCCGGCTGGCCGGTTTCGGTGGCGATCCGGGTGGGGCGCAACATGATGCTGCGCGACAGCACGCACGCCAATACCTCGCTCACCTTCGAGCATTATTATCCCGGCTTCACCCTGCCGATCCTGGAAAGCGCGTCGGGCAAGGTGTCGCTGGCCTATGCCGACGCGGAAGACCGGCAGATGATCCTGTCGTGCCTGCGTGTCTCGGAGGAGTTTGATCTTGCCTATCTTGCAACCGCGCAGGCCAGCCTGGATGTGGAGCGCATTCGCGCGCAGGGCTATGCCGTGCAGGGCCGCAACCATTTCAACCTGACGCCGGGCAAGACCTCTTCTATTGCCGTGCCGATCTTCCAGAATGGCGTGTATCAGGCGGCGATGACGATGGTGTTCTTCGTGTCTGCCATGAAGCTGGACCACGCCCTGGCCACCTACCTGGACGATCTGAAGGCCACGGCGGACGCGATCAGCGACGAACTGGGGCAGCGCGTGCTGCAATAGGGCGCAGCGGTGGCACCGGCCGGTCGGGTTAGACCGGCACGGTGCGGCAGTCATAATCGAACAGGCCGAGCGACTCTTCGTTGCGCAGGCCGCCAATGCCGAACAGATCGGTTTCCTGGCCTTGCATCCGGTCGGCATTGGCGTTCGATTCGGCCTGGATGAAGGTGGCGCGCGCACGCCGTGCGGCGAAGAAGCGGGCGAGCCCGTCCGATATGGTGGACGATGCGGCCAGCGCGCGGGCCAGCACCACCGCATCCTCGATGGCGCAGGCGGCGCCGTGGCCGAGGAAGGGGGTCATCGCATGGGCGGCATCACCGATCAGCGCGACCGCGCCATCCTGCACCCAGCTGGCAAGTGGTGTGCGCGCGTTGATGGCCCATTTGTACAATGGCTCGGTTGCCGCCGCGGCAATCATCGCCTGCACGCCCTCGCACCAGCCGGCATAGATGGCGGCAAGGTCCGCCGGATCGCTGCGGATGGTCCAGCCGTCTTCCGTCCAGCCCGGCTGTCGGGCGAAGAACACCAGATTGAGCATGCGGTTGTCACGCACCGGATAGCGGGTGATCATCCGGCCCGGCCCGATATGGATGCCGGGATAGTAAGCGAGATCGGCGAGCGTAGGCGTGACGGGAACGAGCGAGCGCCAGGCGACATGGCCGGTGAAATGGGCGGCGGCCGGTTCGAAACGTTGCCGGACGACGGATTTCACCCCATCGGCGCCGATCACGGCGTCGCCGGAAACGCTTGAGCCATCGGCGAGGTGGACGGTGGTGCCCTGCACCGCGACCGCCGCGGCGTTGGTGCGCAGCGTGACCCCGGCGCTGCGCGCGGCATCCACCAATATGGCGTGCATGTCGGCCCGGTGCACGGTGACATAGGGTGCGCCGTAGCGCCTGCGTTGGTCGGTGCGATCCATTTCAACGAGCGTTTGCCCGGTCTGCCAATGCTGCACGCGCTGCCGCTGTGGCTCCACCCCGGCGGCGGCGACGTCCTCGCACACGCCGATGAAATCCAGCCCCTTCATGGCATTGGGCGAGAGCGTGACCCCGGCGCCGATTTCACCGAACTGCGGCGCGGCTTCCAGCAGGGTGGCGGCGAAGCCGGCGTGCGCCAGCGCGGTGGCGGCGGTCATTCCGGCGATGCCGCCGCCAACGATGACGATGTGTTCGCGGCGGCTCATCCCAGCTGGCCCGGAATGTGGCTTGCATGGTTGGCGAGATACCAGTCGGCGATCTCTTCGCGGGTGGCCCACCAGACGCCGGGCAGCGATTGCGCATGCTGGATGAATTCGCGCAAGGCGCGGATGCGGTGCGCGCGGCCCGACACATGGGGGTGCAGGCCGACATTCATGATCCGGCCTGACCGTTCGCCCTCCTGATAGAGCACATCGAGCTCTTCGATCAGCGCGTCGCGGAACTGATCGGTGGTGTAATTCTTGCGGGTGATGAAGGTGAAATCGTTGATTTCGTTGGAATAGGGCACGGAGACAATCGGGCCGGCCGGGGTGCGCAGCAGATAGGGCTGATCGTCATTCATGATGTCGCAGTAGAAGGTGCAGCCCTGCTCGGCGAGAATGTCGGCGGTCTGCAAGGTGCCGCGCAGCGAGGACGACAGCCAGCCCTTCGATTTGCGCCCGGTGAAGCGTTCGAACTGCTCAAGTGTGCGCAGGATGATCTCGCGCTCCTTCGCCGGGTCTTTGGCAAAATCGGTGAGCAGCTCGCCCTGCTCCCAATTGTGCGTCAGCAACTCCCAGCCGCGCTCCAGCACGGCGTCGGTCATGGCCTTGCGGCGATCGAAGGTGACGGCGTTGGTGGTGCAGCTGGCCTTCGCACCCACGCTGTCGAACAGATCGAACAATCGCCAGATGCCGACCCGCTGGCCATATTCGCGCCAGCTGTAGTTCGGGAAATCGGGCGTGTTGCCAGGCAGGATGTCGGGCAGGATGGCCGGGCCGCCGGCGTAGTAGGGCTTGTCGGTGTCTTTCACCAGATCCCAGGTTTCGAGATTGAAGGTGAGGATGAGGGCAACGCGCGCGCCACCGGGCCAGCGCAGCGGCTGGCGATGAGGCAGCGGCACATAATCATAGTCCATGCGGATATCCTTAGAAGCGGCTGAGCAGGGCGCCGAAGCCATCCTGCTGATCGGCGATGCCCATGCTGCGCAACGCATGCCAGTAGGTCGCAGTGTTGATGGCGATCACCGGCATCTCCAGCCAGAACTCGGCGATTGCCGCCACTTCGGCAAACGCGAGGTTGGTGCCGGCCTGGATGATCGCGTCCACGCCTTCGGACACCGCGATGGCCGTGCGCTTCAGCTTCTGCTTGTCTTCGTGCGCGATCTGCATCGGCGAGGGCGATTTCAGCCCGATGATGTGCAGCACTTCATAGCCCTGATCCTCGAAGAAGCGCTTCACATTGGCGTCCCCCACCGGGGCATAGGGGGTGAGGATCCCCAGCTTTCGGATCGACCCGCGCTCGCTTTCATAGGCCTTGATGGCGGCATCGACCGCGGTGGACCCCATGATGACCGGCACGCCGCCGGTGCGCTCCAGCATTTTCCGGTGCAGCTTTTCCGCGCCCTCCACACCGTCCCAGAAGGTTTCCGCCGACATGCCCATGATGACGCAGCCCGGATCCATCGACATCGACACATCGACCGCATCGAAGGTGGCGGCGCGGATATTCTCCAGCATCACCATGAAGCTGTCATCGTCGGTGACCCGGGTGTCGGGGATGGCGATGCGCGAGAAATGGTTGGTGACGCCACGCGGGCGCATGGCATCATATTCCGGCTGCACGCTGGTGTTGGTGGAGGGGGCCACCACCGCATATTTCATCCGATACCCGAGGGAATCACCCATTGGCCTGCCTTTCGCATTGCGACCGTTCCGTGCAACCATAGCAGCGATTGCGGAGCGATGGCTTCAGCGCAGACTATCCGTTTGGTGGAGAGGTTGGCGGGACTTCGCAGTTCAGGGCCTTCGAGGACTGACCGCTGGGCGGATAGCGCACCGTGCGGGCGCTTGCATTTGCGGCCAAGGCTACGCAGGTTTTGTTGAAATGGTATGGGAGTTCGGGTGATGCTCAACACGTTTCAGCAGGCGCCGCATCCGGCCTTGCCGCGCGCCACGCATGATGAGGCCGCGCGGCAGGAGTTTGCCAAGAGCTTCAAGCAGTTCATCCAGCAGGGCCTGTTGCCCGGTCTGACGCCGGTGTATCGCACCCGGGTAACCAGCGCGTTCGAGCGCGCGCACGGCCGCGCCCCCGCCGATCGCCGGGATATCCGCTCCGGCATGGTGCAGGATCTCTATTTCCAGCATTATGCCGCTGCGAACCGGATTGCGCAGGAGCTGCTTTGGGAATCGGTGAATGTCTCCATCGATCGCCAGCTGCCCGAGCTGATCGAAGCGGCTGGCAGGCTGTCGCGGGGGACGGCGGCCACGCTGGATATACCGGACGACTTTGTGCCGCCGCGCTATGTGACCGCGGTGGATATCCACTGCATGCCCGGCGGCTATGCCACCGAGGTTGCTGCCGACGACATTGCCGCCGGCGCACTGTATGACCGCGGCGTCTACCTGTATGCGATGGGCTACATGGGCCCGCTGAACGACGATATGGGCCGGTCGGTTTGCAACTATATCAAGCGCCGGATGCCGGATTTCCGGCCACGGCGCATCCTCGACATGGGTTGCACGGTGGGACACTCCACCCTGCCCTTCAAGGAGGCCTTTCCGGATGCCGAGGTGTGGGGCATCGATGTGGGGGCGCCGGTGGTGCGTTATGCCCATGCTCGTGCGGCCGGGCTGGGGCTGGAGGTCAACTTCGCGCAGATGAATGCGGAGGAAACCCGCTTTCCCGATGGCCATTTCGACCTGGTGGTGAGCCACATCCTGCTGCACGAAACGAGCGGCAAGGCGATGCCCAGAGTTTTCGAGGAATGCCACCGGCTGCTTAGCCCCGGCGGGCTGATGATCCATGCCGATCTGCCGCCGTTCGATCTGATGGACCCCTTCACCCAGTTCATCCTGGACAATGAGACCTGGTACAACAACGAGCCCTTCTGGGGCGCGATGCGGGAGATGGACCAGCTCGATCTGGCGGCGCGCGCCGGGTTCGATCGCGCCGACACGCGCTTCGACACCGCGCCGATGGCGGTGATGGAGTTCGCCGCGACGCACTCCGAAGGCTATAGCGAGGACGCCGCAAGCGCGGTGGCCGAGCGCGAATTCACTGCCGGCGAATATGCGCCGGGCGGCGGCTGGGAGGTGCTGATCTCCCGCAAGCCGATGGCACAGGCGAAGGCGGCATGAGCATGGCAGCAAGCGACACCCGCCCACATGTGGTGAAGGACGCGCGCGGCAAGCGCCCGACCTTTTACGAAGCGCCCGGCATGGACCAGGCGATGGCGATGATCATGGTGCTGGCGAACGAACTTTCGGTGCTGCACGATCGGCTGGATTCGGCGGAGCGCGTGGCGCGGGCAAACGGCCTCGATCTGGCGGCGGGGATCGAGACCTTGCAACTGGATCAGGAGGCGCTGGAAGCGCGCGAGGCCTGGCGGCAGGGCTTTCTGGACCGGCTCTTCTATCTGGCGCGCAAGGACGCGCGCGAGGCGGCCGAGGCCGACTCGGCGCAGAAATACGCCGACACGATCGCCGAAATCGCCGAGGGCTGAGGCAGCCCGCTGCTGTGGGTGCCACGGGCCGCGCTTCTCCGGCCATGCGCCATCGGGCCCTTTGCCCGCGTGACGGAGAGACTTGCAGCAGGCCGCACCCCCGTGCGCGGCGACGGCTAGAATGGTGATCACGGTGGCAGAAGGGCAAGGGTGCAACAAGCGCCATGCCGCTCTTGCCGATGAGCCAAGGGACTGACGATTTATGAAGCGCGTACAGGTGCTGGTGGCAGGGGCGGGGCCGGTTGGAACAACCGCGGCCTTTCGACTGGCGCAGGCGGGCATCGATGTTCTGGTGGTGGAGGCCCTGCCGGCCTGCCCGGATGACATGCGCGCTTCCACCATGCACCCGCCCACGCTCGACATGCTGGACACGCTGGGGGTGCTGCCCGAGCTGGAGGCGCAAGGGCTGCGCGCGCCGGTGTATCATTATCGCAACCGCCGCAGTGGCGAGGTGATCGCGTTCGACATGGGCGAGCTGTCCGATGTTTCGGCGCATCCCTATCGGCTGCAGTGTGAGCAGTTCAAACTGGCGCGGCTGATGGTGAAGAGGCTGGAGGCGCTGCGGCCGGGAACGGTGAAGTTCCTGCACCGGCTGGTGGGTGTGCAGCAGGATGCCGACGGGGTGACGGTGCAGCTGGAAACGCCGTTCAGCATCGAAACCGTGCGGGCCGACTATCTGATCGGCGCGGATGGCGCGAACAGCAGCGTGCGCAAGTGGACCGGCACCGACTTCGACGGCTTCACCTACCCGGAGCGATTCCTCACCCTGTCGACCGATTATCCGATCGAGCAGCATTTCGATCGGCTGGTTTCGGTGAACTATGTTGCCGATCTGGAGGAATGGTGTGTGCTGCTGCGGGTGCCGGCCTTCTGGCGCATCCTCGTGCCAACCCATAGCGCGATGTCGGACCAGGAGCTGTTGTCTGACGCGTACAAGAACGCCGTGGTGGAGCGGCTGGCGATGAACGGTGCTGCCGTACAGACCAGCCATCGCACCCTCTATCGCGTGCACCAGCGGGTTGCGAAACAGTTTCGCGCGGGCCGCATCCTGCTGGCCGGAGATGCCGCGCACCTCAACAATCCGCTTGGCGGCTTCGGCATGAATTCAGGCATTCATGATGTGTGGAACCTGACCGGGCGGCTGCTGCAGATCCTGCAGGAGCAAGGCGACGCCGACCAGCTTCTGGATCAGTACGACCGGCAGCGCCGCAGCATCGCCCACAGTTTCGTGCAGAGCCAGACGATCGAGAACAAGCGCCTGCTGGAAAGCGGTGACGGCGAACAGCGTAGTGCGATGGAAATCCAGCTGGAAGGGGTGGCGCGCGACCCCGAGCGCCGGCGCGCCTATCTGATGCGGCAATCCATGTACCAGAGCCTGACCGAAGAAGCGGCGATCGCCTGATTCAGGGCGCGCTTGCTACCGGTGCGGACGTTGGAATCGCGGCTTCGATATAGGCCAGCATGATGCGGGCGAAGCGGTCTGGCGCTTCGAGCGGGGGATAATGGCCGACGTCGGGCAGGATCATCCGCGACACTTCCGACTTGGGCATATAGCCGTGCAGCCGCTCCACGGCTGATAGCGGCAGCAGCTTGTCGGCACCGCCCCAGATCAGCAGCGCCGGGGTAGTGATCCTTGCAAAAAGCTGGGTCGATTCCTTGCCATCGCGGATTTGCGCCACCAGGGCGACCACATTCGGGTGCGGTGCGCGGCGGTTGAACATATAATATTCCTGCCGCTTGGCGGGGCTGATCCGCGCCGGGTCGCCGGAGAAATAGCTCATGAACTGGTTCCAGAAATCCTGATCCTGGATGCCCTGCTGTTTGGCGCGGGCCTGGGCGTCGATGAAGGCCTGCGGTTGCACGAGATGGGTGGTGACCACGGGATCGGACGGCATGTTGGAGAGCACCAGCCGTTCAACCAGATCCGGCCGCTTCGAGGCGAGGAATGCGACCAGCGTGCCGCCGCTCGAAACACCGACGGCGGCCGCCAGACGGGTCACGCCGCGTTCCTTCAGCAGCGCCTCGGCAATGTCGGTGGGTTTGAGCGCCGCCGCCGCTGCATCGGATACCGGGCCGGAAAGCCCGTTGCCTGCCACATCATAGCGGATGATGCGGTAGCGATCCTTCAGCTGTTCGACGATGCGATCCCAGGTGCGCAGGGAGCTGGCCGAGCCATGCACCATCAGCAGGACGGGGCCCTGGCCTTCGTCCTTGTAGTGGATTTCAACGCCACCGATGGTGGTGAAGCGGCTTTGCGGGTCAACGAAGGCTGCGCGCAGATCTGCGACCGAGAGGTGTGTGGGCGGTGCCGGCTGAGCGACCCTGGCGGAATCCTGCGCGACTGCGGGCGCGCCGACCACCAGGGCAGCGAGGGCAAAGGCAAGCACGAAAGGAGGGCGCATCATTGCTTCCCCAGGGTCTGGAGATAGGCCAGCACATCCGCGCGGGCCTTGGCGCTGGCGATGCCGGCAAAGACCATCGTGGTTCCCGGAACCAGCGCATTGGGCCGCTGCAGCCAGGCATCCATCCGCGCCGCATCCCAGGTGATGCCCGATTTTGCGAACGCCGGCGAATAAGCGAAGCCGGGCTTTGCCGCAGCCTTCGAGCCCATCACGCCGGCGTTGCAGGGCCGGCAGGCGGAGGCGGTGCGAACCCTGCCCTATCAGCCGATCACCATCGCGATGCTGCAGGCGAGCGAACCTTTCTGGGACAGCGACGGCCTCTCGCCGGGCATGTGGACCGATGGCTTCAGCGGCAATGCGATGCCGCAGCGTTTTGGCACCAACAGCAGCGACATCAGCGGATTGATGGTGCAGGCGCGCGGGTTGCTCGCCCTGCAATGGGATCGGCTGGGCAAGGAGGCCGCCATGCGGCGACTGATCGCCGATATCGAGGCGATGCGGCCCGCTGCGAAAGGCAAGTTGAAGGCGACCGCCTGCGTCAGCTGGGCCGGGGAATATTTCAGCGGCGGCGACATTGCCTATTATTCGCCGGGGCAGATTGCCTCTTTCGTGGCCGGAATGGGCGCCAGCGCCGGTCGCATCCACTTTTGTGGCGAGCATCTGGCAACCGCCGCGCGCGGGCTGGAGGGTGCGCTGGAAACGGCCGAGCGCGCAGCGATCGAGATTTTGACGGCCTAGAGCATGTTCCGATCTGGTAGAATAACCAGAATCGGAAATCCATGCTGAAAAACAAGAAGATAGAGCGGCCGTTCTGATGCAATCAGAACGAGACTCGCTCTAGAGCCCCAGCACACCGGGGTTCATGAGCCCCTGCGGATCGAGCAGGGCCTTGATGCCGTGCAACAGGGCGGCTGCCTGCGGATCGAGACGCTGCTGATAGGGGTAGGCGCGGCCAAGCTGGAAATGCGCCGCCCCGAACTGCTGCATCAGCGCGATCACTTCGCCCTTCAGCGCATCGGTGAAGGCGCGGGCGACCGGGTTTTCGGCATAGGCGGGCAGCGCGGCGAGATGTTCGGAACCAAGGGTTTCGCGGTGATAGGGGGAGCGGTCATCCGGCCAGTAGAAGGCGATTTCATAAAGGAAGCCGGTGGAGCCGACCGGGCTGAACATGGTTCCCACGGTTACGCCATGGCGCTGCATTTCCGCGCGCCGGGTTTGCAGCAGCGCGGCATAGGCGGCGTGGAAGGGCATCACATCGGTCTGCCGGAAGATGCCGTGGATCGGCACCCAACGTTCGCCGGCCGGCCCCAGGATGTTGGCCAGCGGGGCAAAGGGCATGGAGCGTACAAAGCTTGGCACGCTGTTGGCGATTTCCCGGCCATGCGGCGCCATCAGGCAGCGCAGGCGGCGGGCGCGGCCTTCGGCTTCCGGCGCATCGATCCCTTCCACGATGAAATGCACCATATAGGCACCGGCGCGCATCGGATCGTCCCCGGCCAGCGCCATCTTCAGCAGCTGTTTCAGGCCGGCGACCGGACCCGGCGCCCGCCGCCAAACTTCGCCGGCAATCTTCAGCCGCGCGCCCACCCCCTCCTGCCGGGCGATCTGGCCCTGCGACAGCGCGAGATCGAGCCCGAATTGCGAATCCTCCAGCCGCTCTTTCTGGGCCAGCGCGATTCCCCGGTGGCACGCGGCGAGGTCATCGAACGCGAAGCTCAGCGCAACGGCGGCCTCGCGCACCGCGATCAGCGGCATCCGGATGGCAACCTTCAGCCCCAGCGCGCCGCAGTCTCCGGTAAACAGCCCGGTCAGGTCCGGGCCATAGTGGCGCGTGGCGGCGCTGGCGCCGGTGGACAGGAGCGCGCCGGATGCCAGCACGACATCCATCGAGAGGACGGATTCGGCGGAAATGCCGTGCGCGGCCGTTCCGTGGCTCACCGTGTTCTGGCTGATGCTGCCGCCGATGGTGGCAGCGATCCCCGAAAACGGCCCCCAGAAGGGCGTACGCAGGCCGCGCGCGTCAAGCGCCGTCTTCAGCTGCGCCCAGGTGGTGCCGGCACCCACGGTGACGAGGGCGTTGTCTTCATCGATGGCGATGCTGTCGAGCGCGCCCATATCGAACAGCACATGGCCGCCGGCCAGGGTGATATAGCCATCGGTGTAGGACGCACCGCCGCCGCGCGGAACCATGGCGACCCCGGCATCGGCACACAGGCGGACCGCCTGTTGCACGGCTTCGACCGTGGCAGGACGCACGATGGCAAGCGGCGCGCCGCCACTGCGATAGACATCGTTGGCCATCAGGGCGAGCGCGGCCGGATCCG
>JAIMJL010000107.1:0-1580 GCA_020693225.1 Sandarakinorhabdus sp.
GCCCCCGGAATCTCTCAGGCCACGGGACCGCCGCAACGCCCACATGGCGACAGTCTGGAAAGTGCTTCCGGCCCTCGGGCAGGCAGCCGCCGAAGGGGTAACCTGTTGCTTTCGCACCAGGGAAAGCTCTCAGGTTATTGCGACAGGCGGGGGCGGACAGGGCAAGACATCGCGCTTGCCATGTGCTGCGCGAGGTCCTGTTGACGACTATCCATTCTCCCGATGCCCTGTGCCTGCTTCCGCTCGATGCCCTGCATCGCAGCCTGGGCGGCCGCATGGTGGAATTCGCGGGCTATTCCATGCCGGTGCAATATCCCGCCGGCGTGATGGCCGAGCATCTGTGGACGCGCTCCCATGCCGGCCTGTTCGATGTCAGTCACATGGGTCAACTCACCGTGTCCGGAGACGCTGCGGCCGGCTGGCTGGAAACCATCGCCCCCGGCGATTTCCAAGCCCTGCAACCCGGCCAGATGCGGTATTCGCTGTTGCTAGCCGACGACGGCGGCATCCTCGATGATCTGATGGTCACGCAAACCGGCAGCCACTTTTACCTCGTGGTCAACGGCGCCACCAAGGCGGCAGACATTGCCCACATGCAGGCGCGCCTGCCCTCCGGCCTCAGCCTCACGCATTGCACCCATCTGGCTCTCCTGGCGCTGCAAGGCCCCAAAGCGGTCGATGTCATGCGTCGCCTTGGCATCACGCCCGAATTCCCCGACCACATCGCCATCGATGCGCTGAAGTTCATGCGCGCCGGACCTTATCTATGGCAGGGTATCAGGCTGGGCATCAGCCGCTCCGGCTACACCGGCGAAGATGGCTATGAAATCTCGGTTTCTGCCAACGATGCCGAACGGCTGGCGGTAGCCCTGCTGGCCGATCCGGATGTGAAGCCGATCGGCCTCGGTGCCCGCGACTCGCTGCGCCTGGAAGCCGGCCTGCCGCTCTATGGCCATGATCTGTCGCCGGAAATCGAGCCCGTCGAAGCGGGCCTTGCGTTTGCCATTTCCAAGCGCCGCAGGCTGGAAGGCGGCTTCCCCGGCGATAAACGCATCCTGGCCGCCCTGCAAAACGGGCCGGCCCGCAAGCGCGTCGGCTTGAAGCTGGATGGCAAACAGCCCGCCCGTGAAGGGGCCGCCATCTTCGCGGGTGATGCGGAGGTTGGCACCGTCACTTCCGGCGGCTTCGCCCCCTCCGTCGGCGCGCCCGTCGCCATGGGATTTGTCGCCGCTGCCCACGCGGCAGACGGCACATCACTAGAGATCGAAGTGCGCGGAAAGCGCCTGGCCGCAATTGTTGTGCCCATGCCATTCTGGCACAAAAACTACGTAAGATAAGGGAGATAAAGTCATGCGTTACTATAGCGAAGAGCATGAGTGGGTGGACGTGGACGGCACCACCGCAACCGTCGGCATCACCGACTATGCGCAAGTCCAGCTTGGCGACGTGGTATTCGTCGAGCTGCCGGAAGCCGGTCGCACGGTGGAAGCCGGCAAGGAAGCCGCCGTCGTTGAATCGGTCAAGGCCGCATCCGAGGTCTATGCCCCGGTCAGCGGCACCGTCACCGAGGCGAACCAGGC
>JAIMJL010000107.1:1876-4426 GCA_020693225.1 Sandarakinorhabdus sp.
TCGAGGCCCGCATCATTCCAAGGCCCACACCGTTGCCCACCGGAATCCGTGGCTGGCTGAAAACCTTCCGCGCCGGTTTTCTTGATCAGGCTGGCGTGCCTGAAACCGCGCGCGACACCGTGGTTGCCGAAATCGAAAGCCTGCTGAAGCCGATGCTGTGTGACAGCAAGGGCAACTGGACCGCGGATTATGTGCGCCTGCGCTGGCAGATGCGAAAGGACTGACTATGCGTTACCTCCCCCTTACCCCGACAGACCGCAAGGCTATGCTCGCCACCATCGGCGCCGGCAGCATCGACGACCTGTTCATCGATGTCCCCGCCGAAGCCCGGCTGGCCGGGCCGATTGCCGATCTGCCGATGGTCAGCCCGGAAATGCTGGTCGAGCGCGATCTCGCCCGGCTGGCGAAAAAGAACATGGTCGCCGGCGAACATCCCTTTTTCCTCGGCTGCGGCGCCTATCGGCACCATATTCCCGCCAGCGTCGATCACCTGATCCAGCGCGGCGAGTTCCTCACCAGCTACACCCCCTATCAGCCGGAAATCGCGCAAGGCACGCTGCAATATCTGTTCGAGTTTCAAACCCAGGTCGCCCGCCTCACCGGCATGGATGTCGCCAACGCCTCGATGTACGATGGCTCCACCGCCATGACCGAGGCGATCTTCATGGCCCGCCGCGTCACCCGGCGCGGCAAGGCGATCATCTCCTGCGGTGTCCATCCCCACTATCTGCACGCCGCCCAGACGCTGTGCCGCTTCACCGGGGATCAGCTGGTCACCGGTGTTCCCACCCTGTGTTGCGCGCCACCAACCGACGATATCGCCGATATCATCGCTCATATCGACAGCGACACCTCCGCAGTTGTCGTGCAAAATCCTGACAGCTTCGGCCACGTCGCCGATCTTACCGGTCTCGCCGCCGCCTGCCATGCCAGGGGTGCGCTACTGATTGTCGTGGTTACCGAAGTCGTCTCGCTGGGCCTGATCAAGTCGCCCGGCGAAATGGGCGCCGATATCGTGGTTGGCGAAGGCCAGTCGCTCGGCGTCGGGCTGCAGTTCGGCGGCCCGCATCTCGGGCTTTTCGCCTGCAATCACAAGCATGTGCGGCAAATGCCGGGGCGTCTGTGCGGCGAAACCGTCGATGCCGATGGCCGCCGCGGCTTCGTCCTCACCCTCAGCACGCGCGAGCAGCACATCCGCCGCGAGAAGGCGACCAGCAACATCTGCACCAACAGCGGCCTGATGAGCCTCGCCTTCACCATCCACATGACCCTGCTGGGCGAAAAGGGCTTGCGGCATCTCGCAGAGCTGAATCACGCCCGCGCCGTTGAAACCGCCGATCGCCTCGCCGCCATCCCCGGCATCAAACTGCTCACGAATAGGTTCTTCAACGAATTCGCCATCCAGCTCCCCGTTCCCGCCCGCCAGGCGGTGCGCGATATGGCGGAAATGGGCGTGCTCGGCGGCGTCAGCGCCGCGCGCCTTTGGCCGGATCGGCCCGATCTGGAAAATGTGCTGATCCTGGCCGTCACCGAAACGGTCTCTAAAGCCGATATCGACGCGCTGGTCCGCGCGCTCACCGAAGTCATTGGATCGGAGTATGCAGGCGCATGAGCATGAACGCGACAGGCCGCCCCACCGCCCCCGCCGGCGCTGGCGAAGCCGCAAATCCCAGTTTCACCGGCAACAAGGCGCTGATGCTGGAAGAGCCGCTGATCTTTGAAAGCGGCTCGGTGCACGAAACCGGCGTCGATCTGGAAGCCGTGCCGCCGCACGCGTCGCGCCTGTCGGCCCTCCAGCGCAGCGCCCCGATCGGCCTCCCCGGCCTCTCCGAAGGCGAAACGGTCCGCCATTTCACCCGCCTCAGCCGGCAGAATTACGGCATCGACCTCGGCATCTTCCCGCTCGGCTCCTGCACCATGAAGCACAACCCGCGCCTGAACGAGAAGATGGCACGGCTGCCCGGCTTTGCCGATATCCACCCGCTGCAACCGCAAGACAGCGTGCAAGGTGCGCTCGAGCTGATCCACCGCCTCGCCCACTGGCTGAAAACGCTCACCGGCATGCCCGCTGTCGCCATGACGCCGAAGGCCGGCGCGCACGGCGAATTGTGCGGCATGCTCGCCATCCGCGCCGCGCACGAAGCGCGGGGTGACGCGCGCAAGGTGGTGCTGGTGCCGGAATCGGCGCACGGCACCAATCCGGCGACCGCTGCCTTTTGCGGCTATGCGGTGGAATCCATCCCCGCCAATGATCGCGGCCGGGTGGATACCGCGGCGCTGCTGGCTCGTCTCGGCCCCGATGTGGCCGCAGTCATGATCACCAATCCCAACACCTGTGGTCTGTTCGAGCCGGATCTGAAGAAAATTGCCGACGCCGTGCATGCCGTCGGCGGCTATGTCTATTGCGATGGCGCCAATTTCAACGCCATCGTCGGCCGCGTCCGCCCCGGCGATCTTGGCGTGGACGCGATGCACATCAATTTGCACAAAACCTTCTCCACGCCACACGGCGGCGGCGGCCCCGGCTCCGGCCCGGTGGTGTTTTCCGCC
>JAIMJL010000108.1 GCA_020693225.1 Sandarakinorhabdus sp.
TGTGGCGGCTGAACGTCCAGAGATCATGGGTTTCCACCGGTGCATCCGGATCCCCGGCCACGACATCGCCGTTTCCGTTGCGCGTGACCGCCACGATGTCCGCGTCGAAACGGACCGTCACCTCGGCCATGGTGCCGTTCATCCTGGCATCGATGATTTTCGCACCATCGATCTGAATCAGGCGATTTTCCAGATGTTCGCCGGCTTCCTCACGCTGCGCGATGACCGACTTGAAGCTTTCCAGCAGCTCGTCGGACACCAGATGATCAAGGCCGGCTGGCTCGCCCTTCCAGAAGCTTTCGAGGATCTGCCCGTAGGCGCTGGTGGCACCGGCAAGAAATTGCTCAGGCACAAAATGGCGATCCGCCTGCATCACCGCTTCGAGGCCGGGGCGGACATCGGGGTCCAGATCGGACGGCAAGCCGGGCAGGACGGCGGTTTCGCGCTCGAAGCTGTCGCTGCGCGCGGCGGCTGGACGAGCGACTTCCGGGCGGGAGGGGCGGAATGGATCGGCTGCCGGCTTTTCATGGCCGGTGCGACGGCCCAGCACATGATAGAGCCGGAGGCCGATAAAGCCGGCAAGCATCGCCAGAAAGAAAATTTCAACCCAACCGCTTTGCATGGACACTGCCTCTTCTCGCGCGCTGCACGCACCGCGCTCACCCGGAAAGACAAAAAACCGCCTCCGGGCTCCCTTATACGGAAAGCCGGGGTGTCTTTATACTCCCTGTTCAAGATAGTGGAGTTTGGCCGATGCGCAACCCATCCAGCAGCCGCGCAAATGCCGCATGCTTGCAGCCGGGCGCGCGCCCTGCTAGCCCGCCATCACCCTATGCCCGGCCCGGGAGCTGCCCCGACGGCCGCACAGCGAAAGCATCGAGAGCCTCATGACCAACGAGATTTCCGAAGAAGCCGCCGAAGCCCTGGCCAACGGCGCAGATCTGGCCCCGCAGGCGGGCATATTGGCGCAATATGTGAAGGACCTGTCGTTCGAAAATCCGAACGCGCCTGCTTCGTTGCAGATGCAGGGCCAGCCGAAGATCGAAATCAACGTCAATGTCAACGCGCGCGCCGGCGGGCAGGACATGTATGAGGTTGAGCTGAAGATCGAGGCCAGCGCCAAGGCGCCGGACGACAAGGTCGCCTTTGCGGTCGAGCTGCTGTATTGCGGGTTGTTCCGGCTGGCCGGCGCTCCGCCGGAAGCGATCGAGCCTTTCCTGATCGTGGAAGCCCCGCGCATCCTGTTTCCCTTTGCGCGCCGGGTGATTTCCGATTGCACCCGCGATGGCGGCTTTCCGCCGCTGATGCTGGAGCCGATCGATTTCGGCGGGCTGTATCTGCGCCAGCTGGAAGCGCGGCAGGGCGGGGCGGGTGGCCCCGGCGCCGATGGCATCACGATGGGCAACGCCTGACACCGGCTCGCCTTCCGGGCACCCGCACATGTCGTTGATTCGCGCGGCCACCACGGTTGGCGGCTTCACGCTGATGTCCCGCTTTGCCGGGTTTGCGCGCGATCTGTTGATGGCGCGCTATCTGGGGGCGGGATTTGCGGCCGACGCCTTTCTGGTGGCCTTTCGGCTGCCGAACCTGTTTCGCTCGCTGTTTGCGGAGGGCGCCTTTTCGGCGGCGTTCGTGCCGATGGTGGCGGCCAAGCTGGGCCGCAAGGATGGTGCGATTGCCGACACACGCCCGGCGGTTGCTTTCACCGAACAGGCGCTGGCCTTTCTTCTGCCCATCCTGCTTGGCTTTTCGGCGCTGGTGATGCTGGCGGCCGGCCCGATTGTCTGGGTGATGACCGGTGGCTTCGAGGATGGTTCGCCGGACAAGCTGGCGCTGACCACCGATCTCACGCGGCTGACCTTCCCCTATCTGATGCTGATATCGATCGTCTCGCTGCTGGGCGGATTGATGAACGCCATGAACCGCTTCTGGGTGAATGCGGCAGCGCCGATCATCCTGAATGCCGCGATGGTGACGGCGCTGCTGGTGTTTCGCAGTGACACTGCGGTTGAAACCGCGCGGGTACTGGCGCTGGCGGTTTCGGTGGCCGGCATCTTGCAGCTGATCTGGCTGGCCTGGGGCTGCCATCGCGCCGGCGTGATGCCGCGCCTGCGCTTCCCGAGGCTGACACCGGAAATCCGCACGCTGCTGCGGCGCATAGGGCCGGCCGCGCTGGGGGCGGGTGCCACGCAGATCAACCTGCTGGTTTCCACGATGATTGCTGCCCGGCTGCTGCCGCAAGGATCGGTGAGCTATCTTTATTATGCCGACCGGCTGAACCAGTTGCCGCTTGGGATGATCGGGATCGGCATGGGGATTGCGCTGCTGCCCACCATGGCGCGGCTGATCGGCGGCGGCAATCCGGATGCCGCCGTGCACCAGCAGAACCGGGCGATCGAATTTGTGCTGCTGCTGGCGCTGCCGGCGGCGTTTGCACTGGTGGTTGCGGCCGAGCCGATCATTTCCGGGCTGCTGCAGCAAGGCGAATTCACCCGCGCGGACACCATCGGTGCCTACACCGCGCTGCAGGCCTTTTCGCTGGGGCTGCCGGCCTATGTGCTGATCAAGGTGCTCACGCCCGGCTTTCATGCGCGCGGCGACACGCGCACACCGATGCGGATTGCGCTGGTGGCCATCGCGGTCAATCTCATCGGCAACCTCACCTTGATCTGGCCGCTCGGGCATGTCGGCATTGCGCTGGCAACGGCGATTTCGGCCTGGCTGAACGCCTTTCTGCTGTGGTTTTACCTGCGTCGCCGGGGGCATTTCGCCATCGATGCCGGGCTTGCGCGCACGGCACCGCGCATGCTCGCGGCCGGCGCGATCATGGCAAGCGTGCTGTTCCTGCTGGTTGGGCCGATTATGCCGTTCACGCAGGGTAGTTTTGCCGTGCGGGGGCTGGCGGTGGTGGGGCTGATCGGCGTCGGGATGCTGGTGTATTTCGGTGCCGGGCTGGTGTTGAAAGCCTATGATCCGCGGCAATTGCTGGCCGCTTTCAAGCGAGACTCATGATGCGCATCGTTTCCGGGATCCAGCCAACGGGCAGCCTGCACCTGGGCAATTATCTCGGCGCAATCCGGCAGTGGGTGCGGATGCAGGATGCGTTGCAACCCGGCCAGCAGGCGCTGTTTTTCATTGCCGACCTGCACGCGATCACGGTGTTTCAGGAGCCGGCATCGCTGCGGCAGGCAACTCGCGAGATTGCTGCTGCGATGATGGCAGCAGGCATCGATCCGGCGCGCGCCATCCTGTTCAACCAGTCGCAGGTTCCCGAACATGCCGAGCTCGCCTGGGTGCTGGAGTGCATCGCCCGCATCGGCTGGCTGAACCGGATGACCCAGTTCAAGGAAAAGAGCGGCAAGGACCGCGAGGGCGCATCGGTCGGGCTGTTTGCCTATCCGGTGCTGCAGGCGGCCGATGTGCTGCTGTACAAGGCAACGCATGTTCCGGTGGGCGATGATCAGAAGCAGCATCTGGAGCTGGCGCGCGACATCGCGACGAAGTTCAACACGGATTATGGTGTTGAGCTGTTTCCGCTTCCGGAGCCGTTGATTGCTGCCGCTGCCCCGCGCGTGCGGTCATTGCGGGATGGCGCGGCGAAAATGTCGAAATCCGACCCTTCCGACATGAGCCGTATCAACCTGACCGACACGGCAGACGATATTCGCCAGAAGATTCGCAAGGCCAGGACCGATCCGGAGCCGATCCCGCAGGATGTGAAGGGCTTGGAGGGGCGACCGGAGGCCCGCAATCTGGTCGAGATTTACGCGACATTGCAGGATCGCCCTGTGGCATCGGTGTTGCAGGACTATGCCGGGCAGGGGTTTGGTCAGTTCAAGCCGGCGCTGGCAGAGGTCATCGTGGCGGCACTGGAGCCGATCAATGCGCGCTTTCGCGACCTGCTTGCCCATCCGCAGGCGATCGATGCGGCCCTGGCGAACGGCGCTGCGCAGGCGCGCGCTTTGGCACGGGAAACGCTCGCCGAAGTGCATGCCGCGGTCGGCTTTCTGAAATGACGCTGCCGGCCGGGATTCGCGTCGGGCATGCGCATTGCCCGCTGGCGAAATCCGGGGTCACCGTGATCTGGCCGACCGCTGCGGTGGTGATGGGCGTGGATGTGCGCGGCGGCGGGCCGGGCACGCGCGAGACCGATGCGCTGAAGGCCGACACGCTGGTCGAGCGGGTGCATGCGCTGGTGCTGGCGGGCGGCAGTGTTTTCGGCCTGGCGGCGGCGGATGCCGTGGCGCTGGAGCTGGCGCGGCGGGGCGACGGGCTGGATCTTGGCGACGGGCTGCATGTGCCGGTTGTGCCGGCGGCCATCCTGTTTGATCTGAAGAATGGGGGTGACAAGGGCTTTGCCAGAGTGGGTGGCAATGCGCCGCCCTATGCCGCGCTGGCGCTTGCGGCGCTTGCCAATGCGCAAGACCGGGCGGACTCTGGCGCGATCGGGGCGGGCTATGGCGCGCGGGCGGGATCGCGCGCCGGTGGAATCGGGTTTGCCTCGGCCACGCTGGATGGGGGTGGCCATGTGGCAGCCCTGCTGGCCGTGAACAGCTTTGGCGAGGTGTTCGATGGCGA